>JAITOF010000057.1 GCA_031290095.1 Candidatus Methanoplasma porotermitis | reverse complement strand
GCCGCCTTGCACCTGAGGGACTGCTCCTCCTGCTCAGCTTTATATCTGCGGTTCTGCTCTCTCTTGTCGGGTCTGTTCTTCGGCATTCTAGTCAAATCCTGCAAGAACAACCCACCCTCGGCCTTCTATTTTTCTAGCAGGAAGAAAAGTTCGCGCGCGAACTTTTCTTCCTGCTTACGACTGTATGGTTATCTTCTTGTCAAAACAGCTGGAGAATCGACGGGCAGGCGAGCGGGCTCGAAGTTTTGAAATAGCTCTGAACAAGCTTTGAGGCGGTTCTTCGGGAATTCTGCGGGCTTCACAAAAGGCGAGCTTGGATGCGGAGTGAGTTCGAAGTTTCGGAATAACTTTGAACTCACTCCAAATGAATTGGATTATACAACCAAGTGTTATATATACTTGAATTTAGATTCAAAATATGCGCATGTGATTCTAACAAATCATGCTACGCAGAGGGGATTAAGTGAGGAGGGATGAATTTTTGACCATAGTGGTTGCAACGATGCTCATAGCACTGTCTGCCACTACGCTGATGAACATTTCTGAAATTGAATACAACTCGGCCGTTCCTGTGGAGGAACGGGAGTTCTCCGACCGGAACACAATCGTCCTCTCTGACGACGCCTTCCTCTCGGACCTGAAGGACAGCCTGGTCGACCACACGTCGAAGGTGGACGCGACATCGGGGTTCTCGTCCGCTAGACTTGGGGACATAGTCGTGATCGATGAGTCTTGGATATATCAAAACAACACGGAGTTGGTTGATGAGGGGATTATCGAAACGGCCAAAAAGAATGTGCCTCTCATCTTCGTAGGCGAAAGCTCATACCTGTTCAAAGAGTCGGACATATCATTCAGATCGTCGGGGTATTCTGACAACGAGGTAGTGTACGCAGTATACCGAAATGCGGATGGAATCAACTTCTTCCTAAGCGTGGAGAGCGAAGACGTCTCCTCGGCCGTCGCCATGGCATACTCTTGGGCCGACGTGCTGTCGTCAAGCGACGACCCGTACAACGATGTTAGGACGTTCTCGTGGATGAAATCCGAGACAGAATCGAACAGCAGGGCCCCGGAATCCGCCGGAGGACACCTTTCGCCTCTCGGCGCAAGTCAACCGGGAGGGGCGTATTGGGGTCTCCTCGACTACAAGACGTCAGTCAAGACGTGTGGATCGTATGGGGCGATTTCACAGACTACCGAAGCGTACAAGTTGCAAAATTTCAGCGACACCCAGTATGACTGCTATTCGTTCCACTATTACCAGTTCGGTGAGCCTGCATCTAGCAACGGATACCGCATTGCAGACATACATCTGGATGGAGCATACCTGTCCCCATACATGACGCTAGTGAACCACTCGCCGACAAGCACCAGCGGTGCCTCCTCCGTCGGAGTTTCGCTGGGGATGGGCGTGACAGCTACCGGGCCGAGCGGCAGCGCGTCTGCAACTTGGTCATACTCCATAAGCGATGTGGTTCTGACGAATCAGTCAAAGCTATCGACCAACACTGTTGACTTCTGGCACGACGTGAACGAGTCCAAGACCGTTGGGAAAGGATACTCCACTCAACCGAGCACGACCGTGAAAGTGCTGAAGAGCTCATCATACATGCACTGCGACATCCACAGCATACAGTTCTGCAAGGAGATTCCTGTGTATCTCACCATCAACGGGGTTGTAACCCCCATAAAGCTTGGAACGGATTATGTTGACTTCCAGACATACAGCATGTATTACACCATACAGATTAACAACGACGTCGTGAACGGGTCCAACATGTTTTTCCCGTACTGACCATGTGTCTAAGTCACGCAAAAACGAGAGCAGATTTTAAAAAACAGACTAACAAGAGATGAGAGTTAGGAAGATTGAGGCCCTTCATTGCCACAGGCATATTGTGATTCACACCTGCCATACACGCGGGCCTGCAAGGTCCTTGAAACCCATTTCATCTTATTTTTGAACTCTTCTGGCTCTTCCTTCCAATTGGCACAGGATTGTGGTTTGAGAGGTTAGGTCGCCCCCCAGTTCGGTCGATTCAACGAGCACTGCTCGTGCTGAAGGAGATGCTGTACGCGTCTTGCCGCGACCTCGCGCGCCTGCCGCCGTCCTTCCACGGCGTGACGCGCCCAGGGGGCATGACCTCGCCTCCGGAGGCCTCCGCCCTCCGCAAGCTCGCGAAGCGCCTTCCGGCCGGCCTGTCCGGCGCCGCGATCCGCGAGCTCGCTAGGCTCATATGCGGCCCCGACGTGACGGTGGCCGTGGATTCCACGGGGCTCTCCACGTCGACGGCGCCGGGGCGCTGCGTCGACAAGCCGACCTGCAGGGGGGTCGAGCGCTTCGGCGCGAGGGGCTGCGCCAAGGCGGCCTCGGCCGCGGACGCGAGGACGAAGGCCGTGCTCGCCTGCGACGTCGCGTCGTCCAGGACGGCCGACATAAAGCGGCTCCAGCCGGCCATGGAGGAGGTCCGGAGGACCGGCATAGGCGTCTCGCGTGACGCGGGCGGCGTGTGTCGCTCTCGTCCTCGTCGCGGTCGCCATAGCAATAGCCGTCGGCTCCGCCGCCCTGTGGCTTGTGCTCGGGCGCAGGCACGGCTGAACCCGCAGAGCCAACAAACGCCTTCCAAACCCTCTTTCCCGACCCTTTTGAAACGCAGACGGCGAGTGCGGCGCGCCCCCTCGGCTGATTGCTTCGGGGGGCGGGCGGTCCTTCTCCGACGCGCTTTGCATGGGCGGCGTCCTCTTTCGCCCTTCAACGTTCCAAGACGTGTCAAACTGGCAGAGCCAGTTTAATTGCAATTAAGAACAGCAAGGGGGCGCGGACCCCTCTCTTAAAGCCGCTCTCATGCCCGCGAAGCTGTGCAAAAAGCGGCCACTCAGTCCGAAAGCCGTGATCTCCCCAAGGCCGCATAGGCTCTGTATTTTTACTTGTGCATGGCTCTGTCCCGTGCGCCGCTGGCGCCGCGAGCCTTCAGTCCTTTAAACTCCCGATCGGCACGACGTAGACCCCGTCCTTGCGCCTGTACCCGTACTCTCCGGCGGTGAGCACCATCAGGAACGACGGAGGCCCCGCGTTGCGCTGATCCACGCTGTCTCTGAGCTTGAGCAGGTTTTTTGCGCCCATGTCTATCTCGGACGTCCCCATCTTGATCTCGACCGCCGCCCACCTGCCGTCCCTGAGGTGTAAGATGGCATCCGCCTCCAGGCCATAGCTGTCGCGATAGTGGAGCACCTCGCCGCCCATCGCCTGAGAATACACTCTCAAATCCCTTACGCACAGCGATTCGAAAAGCAGCCCGAACGTGTTGAAGTCCTTCAATAGCCTACCAGTGGACATCCGCAACACAGATGCGGCTATGGACGGGTCGACGAAATGTCTTTTCGGGGACGTCCTCACCGACGTCTTGGAGCGGACGGACGGATTCCACGCCTCGACGTCCTCTACGACAAATATCCGTCTCAGCGCGTTGATGTACGACGACACGGTCTTGTCCGAGATTGCGTCGTTGTCCCCGGCCATGTCTTTTCTGATGGTGGACATGTTTGCGGCGGCAGACGTGTTGCGGGAAAGGGAGGCCATCAGCTTCCTTACTGCCGTCGGGTCCCGCCTTATGCCGTCGACTCTCGACACGTCGGTGTTTATGACGACATCCAGATAGTCTTGCATCTTTCCTGAGGCCGTCTTCTCGTCGTCGCCTATCGATGCGGGCCACCCTCCCCTGACCAAGGCAAGCGCCAGCATGTCGATCGACATTTCAGATACTGCTTCAACGTCTGCTCCGTCGAACAGGCCCTTAAGCGAGACGGAGCCGCTGGATTCCATGGATTCGTAGAGGCTCATCGGTCTCATGAGCAACCTGGACATCCTGCCTGCCCCGGAGTGCCTTGACGGGTCCTCGGGAGGCACGGCAGACCCTGTCAGTATGAATTGACCGGGCTGCCCGCGGTCGTCGACCTCGAACCTGACGGCATCCCATATCGCCGGCGAGACCTGCCACTCGTCTATGAGTCTCGGGACGCCTCCTTTGAGGAACGCGGAGGGGCTTACATCTGCCGCTTTTATGCTTGCGGGATCTTGCATTCGGACTGTGCTTGCGGCGTACTCTTTGGCGGTGCGGGTCTTGCCGCACCACTTGGCGCCTTCTATCAGCACTGCGCCAGCTCTCTTCAGACGGCCTTCAAGCTCTGAATCCACGACTCTCTTAAGGTATTCGTTTCCCACGTGCTAAGTATTGCGTAATGAGTTATATTTAAATTCCGTAGTTGTAGGGTTTTTACTTCCATAGTTGTAGGGTTTTTACTTCCATAGTTGAGGTTTCTGCGAGCATCGGTTCAAATCAGAAACAATACTCAGACCTCGACAGTCTCTGCTTGGGTACAGGCGTCTGAAACTACTGTTACGGAGTCTGCACGGAGACCACGCAGAGATGGTGCTTTGACCCACCCATGTTAAAATATTCAGTCATTTCAAAGTACGTCTGTTCGGCAGGACGCACACATTGGGAAATGGATATATCATAGAGGCAATTGTGGTATTATGGCTACGAAGGAGCGGGGATACAAGTTGAATTATACGCAGGCGGAGATGAACGGGATAAACGTAAGAGAATTTTTGGATGTAGAATTCTACGCGACACTGCTGAGAAAATACCCAAACGTCAAGGTACATTCAATCTCGTTTGTCATTGGAGATAATGACTCTGCTACGATTTTCCACTCCAACAAAGAGTCGGAGGCCAGAACACAATTACCGTCGACGGATCATCACCTGACATATTTAGCGGGCTTGCCGAAGTAATCTCTTCAACAAAGGGGTAAAAGAGTGACCATTTCGTCCTTGCAGATTAAAACACCCGGGTTCGGAAGTGCAAGTAGCCCCATCTCATACGGCCCTGTCCAGTTAAGTCGCCAAAAGAAAACGAATGACGAGTGGATATCTAAATGGACGGGCGGTTCCAGCGACGCATGCGTCGCAATGGACGCATCCGAAGAATTTGCAGATCTTAGAAGACAGATCGCTGAGCTCAAATCCGAGATCCTTGGGCTTCATAAGCCAGTGCAGATTCGCAAAGCCACAGAAGGCGCCATAAGAAATCATGTGTCCCAAGTTCTTTGCCGCCTGAACAGCGGCGACGAAATCTTCCCTTCAGATGTCGCATTCGAGTTCGGGTTGGATGTGGAGGACGTGATGTGCGTAATGGACAAGATGCGTGAAGAGGGGCTTTTGAAATGACTGCAAGCCCCTATGAGCGTCCGCCTGACGGAACAGTCATTGAAGGAATCGGGAGAGCGGTCGTCACGTGCAGGAAACACGGAAAGTGGGTGCTGTATCATGAAACCAACACCCATAAGGCGGAGCGAGTCAGTGTAAGCGATAATGTGAAAATCGTTGTCAAAAAGTCATACTGCAAGCCATAAGCACAAATTACATCGGCGGGCGAGTTGCTCCGCACTTCTTGCGTGGCCCGTGCGTCGAACTGCGACGGCGACCTCGTCGTGTTTTTATTCCGCACCCCGATACGGAGCGCATGAAGGTGTTCTATTTCACATCCACCGGGAACAGCCTGCACGCCGCAAGGCGGATCGGCGGCGAGCCCGTCTCCATCCCTCAGGCCTTCAAGGCCGGCAATCTGGAGTTCGCCGACGATTCCATAGGGCTGGTCTTCCCGGTGTATTTTGGCGGGCTGCCCGCGATAGTCGAACGCTTCCTGAAAGAATCGAAGCTCGATGCGGAATACCTTTTCGCCGTGCTCACCTACGGAGGGGGCGCGATGAACTCCGTCAAGATCTTGGAGAAGACTGCCGCGAAGAACGGCGTCCGCTTCGACTACATAAACGCAATCGAGATGATCGACAACTACGTGCCGTTGTACAACATCGAGAAGGAGATTGCCAAAGGCCCCGGAAAGGACATAGAAGGCCGTCTTGACGCGATTGCAAAAGACATCGACGCGAAGAAGACGGGGGTTTCGCGCCAATCGGGCCTCGGACTGAGGCTGGCCGGCGGGATAGTCAGGTCCATACCGTCCATGAGCGTGAGGCCGGACCGGGACAAGACGTTCATAATCGACGAGTCATGCAACAAATGCGGCATATGCGCGAAGGCGTGTCCCGTCGGCAACATCGTCGTAGACGATTCGGTGAAGCACCTCCACAGGTGCGAGTGGTGCTTGGGGTGCATCAACCTGTGTCCGGAGAACGCCGTCCATCTTAAATCGGAGAAGAGCCCGACGCGCTTCAGGAACGCCGACGTGTCCTTGCGCGACATAATCGATGCGAACTGCCAGAGCGATTCGTGAACTGGGTGTGCGGACGCACCGTCTGCCGGAGAGCCTCGACGAGGATGTGTGCGGCATGAGGGCGCGATGATGAAGCGGAAGACGGGGGAGACGGCCTGCGGCAAGAGCCAGGACGCAGCGGCAGAGGAGGCGGAGCTGGCCGCCGTCTCTCACAACATCCGGATGTTGTTAGAGAATATGCGTGTGATCATATGATTTGCCAAAAGCCGCGCCGGACAAATCATTTTATCCGGACGGCGCGATTCCACAGTCGAGATCAGGCGGCATGAAATGACAGACGACAGCTTTTCCAAAAGGAGCGACCTATTGGCGCCGAGGATAGTCGAGGCGTTGAAGGGCAGGAGATTCGACGCATGTTATTGCAAAACCTCCGAAGAGGCGCGAGAAAGGGCCCTGAGCCTCCTTCCGAGGAACTCTTCGGTATCCTGGGGAGGGTCCGTGACCCTCCAGCAGACAGGGATTTTGGATGCCGTGCGCGAAGGCGGCTTCAAGATCATCGACAGGGAGTCGGCGGACACGCCTGAGAGGAGGTTCGAGCTGTCCCGGCAGGCGTTCCTCTGCGACAGCTACCTCACAAGCATGAACGCGATAAGCGAGGACGGGCAGCTTGTCAACATCGACGGCATCGGGAACCGCGTCGCCGCGATTGCGTTCGGCCCGAAGAGCGTCATAGCCGTGGTAGGGATGAACAAGGCGTGCAAGACGCTTGACGACGCGATAGCCAGGGCGCGCAACTATGCCGCGCCCCTGAACGTGCAGAGGCTGGCGGGGCTCATGCCCGTAAAGACTCCATGCGCGTCCACCGGGTCCTGCGCGGATTGCAGGTCCCCGGACTGCATATGCTGCAGCGTCGTGGTCACGCGTGCATGCAGGGCGAGGGGGCGGGTCAAGGTCATACTCGTGGGCGAGCC
>JAITOF010000076.1 GCA_031290095.1 Candidatus Methanoplasma porotermitis | reverse complement strand
ATCGTGAAGGTGTTCATATGCTCCCTTGCCGTGTTCGTCGTCGCAGGCGTTTCCGGTTATTTCATGAACTCGTTCGAATCCATGCTCGTCGGGCGTTTCATACTAGGCATAGGCATAGCGGGGATTTCGCTGGCCACCACCGGGCTGATAGCCGGGTACTACACAGGCATGAACCGCGCCAAGGTCATCGGCTATCAGTCGGCAGCCATGGGGGCAGGAGTCCTGTTTCTCGAAACGGCCGGCGGCGGGTTGGCCGATATAGGATGGAGGGAGCCGTTCCTGATATACCTTATAGGCGTGCCGATAATCATAACGGCGCTTGTGGCTGTGAGAATGCCGTCCGACCATGCGGCGAGGCACGGAACCCTGTCAGAAACCCTGTCAGAAACCCCGTCGAAAAGCAACCGCATGGTAATCGCATGCTATCTGGCCATATTCCTGGCCATGTTCATGATGTTCGCCCTCCCGACCAACATGCCGTTCCAGATCACGCAGATGGGGTACAACCTCACCGTATGCGGCCTTTTACTGGGGGCCCTCGGAGTGTCGCAGGCCGCATGCAGCCTCGTCTATTCCCGCTCGAACAACAAGCTGTCCGACACAGGTGCATATGCGGTGTCGTTCGCCCTGATAGGCATAGGGTGCTGTATCCTCGGCGTCCCGCACATCCTCTCCGCGGTGGCGGCCATGGTATTCGTAGGGGTGGGCATGGGAATCGTGGGCCCGACGGTCATCGGAAGGCTCGTCACGATATCCAGGTCTGGAAACTCCGGGAAGGTCATGGGCGGGTACTCAGTGGCGTTCAACATGGGAGTGTTCTGCTCGTCTCTGATAATAACGCCGGCCATAGGCGTGCTGGGGTCGTACAGCAATGCGTTCTTCGCTATCGGGGCGACGGCACTGGCGGTATGCGCTGTATGCGCATGTTGCCAGCTCCGCGCGTCTAAAATCCCGCGCCATCCCGACCAGACGGATTGACCCCCCACCCTATAAATGCGACTTCGGAACGACGTCTAGGACGATCCCGTTTGACAGTGCGGTATAAATCCGACTTCCGCAATCGCCTGTCAGACAGGGGGGTCTGTCGATATGGCTGTCATTGGTATGCTGGAAGGGCGTCAATCGCCTTGCAGATCGAACGGCATGCTGGAGTGTTCGCGTTGCGCATACTGCTGGATGCCTCACAGCGGGAATGCTCCAATGAGCTGCCCGAAGTGCAGGTCCACGAAGTGGATGGACGCTCTCTTTCGGCTCAAGTGCAACAAATGCGGCCATGAGTGGGAGTCGTCTCAGATGCCCAAGAGATGTCCAGGCTGCGGCACGTTTCTTTGGAACCGGGCGTTCGCGTGTTATCGTTGCTCCGACTGCGGTTATGAATGGTCGGCGAGGAAGAACAGCGCCCGACGTTTGAAATGCCCGCAATGCCTCTCCGAGAACTGGAACGGGTTGCACGAGCATAATGATGCCTTCGCGCCCTCTGATGCAGACATCATCGCAATGTACGACGACGGAATGACATGCACCGCGATATCCATCAAGCTCGGTGTTCCGTATTCCAAAGTCATCGCCTCTGTGACCGCTGAGTTCGACGGAGAGAGCATCAGGGTCTGACGGCCCGCATGGGATAGACATGGCATTCGGCCTGCCGCGACGCACGTTTAATGGACATATCAGCCAACCATTATATCCTCCTTTATCGTTCTCAGAGCTGGCGTCAGGATGATTCAAATAGCTGTCTATGGCAAAGGGGGAATAGGGAAATCCACCGTATCCGCAAACATATCGTATGCAATGGCCGAGATGGGCAAGCGCGTGCTTCAGATCGGGTGCGACCCGAAGCATGATTCCACCCGGGCTCTTCTCAACGGCAAGGAGCAGACCACGGTGCTCAGCTACATTAAGAGCACGCCTCCATACGACCGGCGCCTTAGCGACGTGGTCCTCGAAGGCAAGAAGGGGATCAAATGCGTCGAGGCTGGCGGCCCTGAGCCGGGCATAGGGTGTGCCGGGAGGGGGATCCTCAGCACGTTCGACACGCTGAAGAAGCTTGGACTCGACGACGTTGGCCTGGACGTCAAGGTCTATGACGTCCTCGGCGACGTCGTGTGCGGCGGGTTCGCCGTCCCGTTGAGGAACGAGTACGCCGATGGCGTCTACCTGGTCACGTCTGGCGAGTTCATGTCGATGTACGCCGCCAACAACATCCTGAAGGGCATAAAGAACTTTGACAAGGGGATTCCGCGGGTTGCAGGCATAATACTGAACTGCCGCGGCATGGACGACGAGGCCTCCACCGTCAAACGCTTCGCCGACGCGGTCAGCCTTCCTATAATCGCCGTCATACCGCGCAGCAAGGCTTTTGCGGAAGCGGAGTCGAGGGGTATGCCGATATTGGAGTACGCCCCCGATTCTGAAGCATCCGGAGAGCTGCGCAAAGTAGCGGCGCACGCCGCATCCATACTGGAGGACAGGTCGAGGCTGCTGGACTCCCGCCCTCTGAACGACGAGCAGATGGGGCGCATAGCCGCAGGAGAAGAAGTCCGCCCAAATGAGGCCGGGGCCGTCATCGACGGCCCCGCATGCGGAGCATGTCTGAGAAAGAAAGGCGTCGCGAAGAAGGACGAGAGGATCGTGGCAAGCTGCGCGGCCGCCGGAGCGGTCTTCGGGTGCAGCACGGTAACGGACTCTGTGACCGTGATCCATGGTCCCAGAAGCTGTGCGCACATCATGGCGTCCTCCCGCAACCTGAGCGAGATACGTCGCGGAAGAAAACGCAAATCCATGAGCGACCCGCAGTACATGAGGATAGACTCCACCGAGATGGACGACACGGTGTCCGTGTTCGGAGGCACAGGCCTTCTCGAAAGGAAGCTACGCGACCTCATACTGGAAGGGCACACTAAGTTCTTCGTCGTCACGACATGCGTGTCGGGCATCATAGGCGACAACACAGTCGATGTCGTCACAGCGATAAGCAACGAGCATCCGGACCTCTATTTCAGAGTCGTCGAGGCCGACGGGAACATACTCGGGGACTGGGAGGACGGGTACATAGCGGCGGCCGACGCCGTAGCCGACCTTGTGCGCGACGACGTGAAACAAGAGGACGACTGCGTCAACCTGATCGCAGAGAGGTATTTCTTCAGGATTAACGAGGACAAGGACGAGGATGCGGGCGAGATGATCAAGCAGTTCGGCCTGAAGGTCAACTGCCGTTTCATGTACGAGGCGGACATGGAGTCCATCGCGAACTTCCGCCGCGGGAGGATGAACTTCATAGTCAACGACGACACGTCGTCGAGAGGGGTGGCCAAGACACTGGAGAAGAAGCTTGGGGTCAAGGTCGAGAACGAGCTTCTGCCGTGCGGCATGCATGACTTCCGCAAGTTCGCCGAAAAGATAGGAAGGGAGTTCGGGATCGAGGAGAGGGCGGCGACCGTCCTCGCGGAGGAGGAAGCAATATACGACAGAGAGATCGCCGAGCTCAGGAAGAGGCTCGCAGGGAAGCGCGTCATCGTCGAGTCGTGGTATCTCCACAGCGTGGATTGGCTTATAGAGCTGATATTGGACCTCCGCATGGAGATAATGTTCGTTGGCCTGGGTCCGGACCACTATTGGAAAGAGAAAAGAACTCCTTCGAGGTATGAAGGAAAAGTGAAATTCATACATGACTACTCTCCGGACGACATAGTCGAAGACGCCGAGCGCCTGTGTCCGGACATAGTCGTCGGCGACAGCGGGCGCAGCGGCCTGACCAAAGTGCACCACACATCGTTCGTCAGAGCCGGGGTCGGCGTCAGATGCATAATCAGGTTCGCCAAGGAGCTGGCTGACGTCACGTCCGTCCCTCCTGTGGAGGGGTGGCGGTCCTTTGGAAAAGAATGCGGCGAGCGTTTGGAGGATGAGAGATATGCCGGGAAATGACGGAATCGCCGTCGACGGGTTCACGGGCGCCCTCATGGCGGTGGAGAGCTTCGACGGCGTAGTGACCGTGTTGCACGGGCCTGGAGGCTGCCGCAACTATCACACGTTCCTGTCTTCGCACTGCTATCCCCGCAAGGAGCCCGACAACTACCGCAAATACTCCCAGAGGTACTTCTTTTGGAACGCGCGGATGCCTTGTACATACATGGACGAGAACGATTATATAAACGGGGCGGAGGAGAAGGTGGAAGAGATCCTGCAGGCCGTCAAAGACGTCGATGGCGGCGTGGCGGTGTTCATAAAGTCGCCAGGAGCGGCACTGATAGGCGACAACATAAACGACGTCATAGCGAGGATGGGGTATTCGGGCTCGGCGACGGCGATCGAAGAGTCCCTTATCTCCCAGCCGTTCTCTGCGAGCTACGATCGCACCGTGGCATCGATACTCGAATGGAGGAGGCCGAAGAAACGGGCGGCGAAGAAGGGGACGGTGAACATCCTCGGGCTGCCCATAACGACCCGGTCTTGGGCGGACTCGCTAGCCGAGCTGAGGAAGCTTCTGGAGCTCTGCGGTATCGAAGTCGCGGCATCGCCGGGCGCAGGATGCTCGCTCGAAGCCCTCGACGCTTCCGTCGCGTCCGAGGCCAACGTCATGGTGTGCCCTGAATACGGCACGAGGACCGCCGAGCTGTACGAACGGGAGTACGGAATTCCCTGCATCGTGTCCGAGGCAGGCGCCCCTGTCGGCTTCGACGCGACGGAGGCATGGATTGTGAACATCGCCTCGCGTCTTGGAAAAGACCCCTCGGCGGCGTTGAGCTATGTCGCCTCGCAGAGGGCGCGGGCATTCGGCATCATCGACAAGCTGATATACAACCAAAGGACCAAATGCTGCAGGTTCGCCGTCTCTGCGGACAGCTCGATACTCCTTCCGCTCGCCAAATGGCTTTACGGGTACCTGTGCATGATGCCTGTGTACCTGAAGGTGTCGCCCGGAGAGGACGTCGCATGCGCCAAGGCCCTGAGCGTCTTCCTCGAGGAGACCGGGCTGGGCGGCACGCTCACGAAGGGGCTGGCGGAATCGGAGCCGTACTTCGTCTTTGCCGACGGCCATCTTGCCGAGACCATGAGGCTCACGGGCGTCTGCAAAGCGGGCGTGGACCTGTCCGCCCCAGACCTGTCGAACGTCGACTTCATCCCGAAGCCCGTGATGGGCGCCCTCGGCGCCATGTATATATTGGACGAGATATTCGGAAGCCTGTGACAGCCATGAAAGACAAAAAAGACCTGAACGCGGCGCTTGTGATCGTAGACATGCAGAGAAAGTTCATCCCTCCTGAGTGCGCGGACCTGTCCGCCGACTGCAAAAGGCGACTGGGAAGGATCAACGAGGCCATCGATGCGTTCAGAACGGCGGACAGGCCTGTGCTGTTCGTGCAGTACGAGGGGCCGTCCGAGTGCGTCCGCTATCCTTTCGACGACGGGGACGAATGGGTGGAGGGGCTTCATTACCTTCCGGGCGATGCCGTCGTGAGAAAGAGCGGTATGAACTCTTTCCGCGGGCCGGCTCTTGCCGACGCTGTGCGCGGCGCCGGATGCGAAGGCGTGATACTTGCGGGGCTCGTCGCCCAGTATTGCGTCATAGCCACATACTTCGGCGCCTTCGATCACGATCTGGAGTCTTACCTCCTAGAAGGAGGGTCGGCATCCAACGACCCTGCGCTGGCAGAATGCGTCGAACGGGTCTGCAAGACATTCACGATGGAGGATGT
>JAITOF010000073.1 GCA_031290095.1 Candidatus Methanoplasma porotermitis | reverse complement strand
CGATGAACGTCGACCACGGCGTGGCTCAGGCATACCTCATAGGGCAGCTTGCAAGAGCCGACGACTCTCCGAAGGGCTTCGGCAGGGCCATGGTAGAGATTGCGCTGGCAATACTGTCCAATATGAATGAGACTGTCGGGTGTCACACCGTACGAATCGACTGCGAAGACGAACTGACAGGGTACTATTCAGGATACGGGTTCGTCAACGTGGGGAAGAACGTCAGAAACAACCAGAACCACATGGTCGCAGTCATCTGACGCCGGGCGCAAACATTTTCGATTTCCTTTTCACCATCATGCATCCTTGTGCCGTGACGGGCGCAGAAGCATCTAAAATCAAGGAGCCCGCCATCGCACGGCCTCCAGCCTATGGGATTTTCAGAACAAAGCGGCCTTGGTCAGCATGTATATAATCAGCCACGGCAATCGGGAGGACGTGACAGACATCGTAGCGGAGACGGCGCAGGCCATCAAGGACATGCGGGTACGCGGCGCAGGCCGCATCGCAAGGGCTGGCGCGTCCGCAATGGGGGCCTTCGCCGAAGGATACAAGGGGGTGTCGATCGAGCAGTTCAGGAACGACGCCGGCGCGGCCGCGAAGACGATCCTGGCGTCCAGGCCTACTGCCGTCTCCCTGCGCAACGGCGTCCTGTACAGCGTGCGCGGCCTCGACGGCGCGTCCACGCTCAAGGAAGCCGTCGATTCTGTCGTCAGAGACTCGGCAGAGTTCGTCGAGTCGTCTTCGCATGCGGTGGAGAGGATCGCAGAGGTCGGCGCCCAGACCGTTCGCGACGGAGACGTGATACTCACGCACTGCAACAGCAACGCCGCCGTAGGCGTCATAAAGAGGGCCAACGCCGAGAAGAAAAACATCAAAGTCTATGCGACCGAGACCCGCCCGTGGAGGCAGGGGCTCATAACGTCGAGGGAGCTTGCAGAGGCGGGCGTCGACGTCACGCTCATAGTGGACGGCGCCGTCCGCAGCGTCATGGGCAAAGTGGACAGGGTGTTCGTCGGAGCGGACACGGTGGCGTCCGACGGGTCGCTTTACAACAAGGTGGGGACGTCCCAGATCGCCTTGGCGGCGAACGAGCTCGGAAAGGAGTTCAGCGTCTGCACCGAGACTTACAAGTTCTCCCCCCTGACATTGCGCGGGGAGCCTGTCATAATCGAGGAGAGGGGGAGGGAAGAGGTCGCGTCAGAAAGCGACGTCCCGCCGTCGGTGAAGGTGTTCAACCCCGTGTTCGACAGGACCCCCGCGAAATATATCTCGAGCTACATCACGGAGAACGGGATAATCCATCCCGGGGCGGTCTTCGGGGAGATGCTGAGGCTGTTCGGCACAGGCAGATCAAAGGAGTGATATCATGAAGTCATACTCGTACATGCACAAGGGCGAGCCGTACGACGAAGATGCGTTCGTCGTCTGCAAATATCGCGTTGCAACAGACCTTCCGATCGAGAAGGCCGCCGAGGCCATAGCCGCAGAGCAATCTACCGGCACGTGGACAGGCATATCCACTCTGGAGGACGACGTGTTCCTGAAGTACGGGGCGAGGATAGTCGGAATCGACGGCGACGTCGTGACGATAGCATATCCCGAAGAGGACTTCAGCATCGAAGTCGGCGGCATCCCGCAGATACTGAGCGTCGTCGCAGGAAACCTCTTCGGCCTTGATGCGCTCAAAGGAGTGCGGCTCGAAGACGTGTCGTTCCCGTCAGGCATAGCCAAGAAGTACAAGGGCCCCAAGTTCGGAGTGGACGGCATCAGGAAGGCCCTGGGGCGCCCGGAGAAGCCTCTTGTCGGAACCATAGTCAAGCCGAAGATAGGCCTGTCTCCGAAAAAGACCGCTGAATACGTCTACGAGGCGGGAAGCGGAGGCCTCACCAACAGCAAGGACGACGAGACCCTCGTCGACCAGGCGTTCTGCCCCATAGAGGACCGCACCAAGGCGGTTGCGGAGTCCCTCGACAAGCTGAAAGAAGAAGGCCGCCTGATGCTCCATGCGGTGAACATAAGCACCAACGGAGACAAGATCGTCGAGCTGGCGGAGGACGTGCAGTCCTGGGGTGCCAAGCAGGTCATGATAGACGTCATAACATGCGGGTTCGCGGCGGTGCAAGCCGTCGCAGAGGACCCTAAGATCAAGGTGCCGATACACGTCCACCGCACGATGCACGGGGCGTTCACCAAAGACCCGTTGCACGGCGTATCGATGCTTCCTATAACTAGGCTCGTGAGGATGTGCGGAGGGGACGCCCTGCACATAGGCACCCTCGGGGTGGGCAAGATGGCCGGGGGAGCCGCCGACAAGTCGAACCTCGGCGCCTGCCTCGACGCAGAGCACGGGCACAAGAGCGTCATGCCCGTGGCGTCCGGCGGGGTGTACCCCGGCATCGTCAGCGATATAATAAAGGCGGCGGGCCTCGACGTGCAGATACAGGCCGGAGGCGGCGTGGCCGGGCACCCGGGAGGAGTTAGGAAGGGCGCGACAGCGATGTCGCAGGCCGTGGACGCGGCATACGACGGCATACCTGCGGCCAAGTATGCCGAGAGCCGTCCCGAGCTGAAAGCCGCGCTTGACAAATGGGGATCGAAATGAAGATAAAAGTCAAGTTCTTGGACATAAGCACCGAGCCCCTGGCTCTGATGCACGAGTCGGACGCGGCAGAGATAGGCGCAAAGGACAACGACCGCGTCAGGATCGAAGGGAAGCACATGACCACCGCGCTCCTGAACGTGTCCGACTCGTTCGGGACGCCGGGGGAGCTGATACTCTCGGGCGTGTTGAAGAAGAAGCTCAAAGCGGAAGACAGGGACGAGCTCGACGTCTCGTATGCGAGCAATCCAGAATCGGTAAGAAGCATCCGTCGCAAGATGGACGGAGGGAAGCTGCCCAAGGAAGAGATATCGGCGATAGTCAACGACATCCTCGACGGGCGGCTGTCGAAGATAGAGATATCCGCATGGCTAACCGCCCTGTACATCAACGGCATGGACATAGAGGAGATAGCGGCGTTCACCGAAGCGATGGTGGACACGGGGGACAGGGTGCAGTTCGACCGCTCCCCGGTATACGACTTCCACAGCCTGGGCGGGGTCCCCGGCAACAAGATCACGCCCATAGTAGTGTCTATCGTGGCCTCTGCCGGCCTGATGATACCGAAGACGTCTTCGCGCGCCATAAGCAGCGCCTGCGGGACGTCGGACTTCGTGGAGACCTTCTGCAACGTGGAGCTGGACGCCCAGACGCTGAAAAGGATATCTGAAGAGGTCGGAGGCGTCTTGGCATGGGGCGGCTCGATGAACCTCGCCCCCGTCGACGACATGGTGATAAGCATAGAGCACCCTCTGGGCATCAACCCGAGGGCGCAGATGCTAGCCTCCATCCTAAGCAAGAAGCTGGCCATAGGCGCGACGCACCTGGTGGTCGACATTCCGACTGGGTCTGGAACCAAGGTGCCGACGATAGAGGTCGCAAAAGCGTATGCAAGGGATTTCATGGACCTCGGAGAGAAGCTGAGCCTGCACATCGAGTGCGCGATCACCTACGCCGACCAGCCCGTGGGAAGCGCCGTCGGGCCGATACTCGAAGCAAGGGAATGCATCCGCATCATGGAAGGCGAGAAGCATCCTTCGAGCGTGATAGAGAAGGCATGCGAGCTGGCGGGAATGATCCTAGAGATGGGGGGGATCCCCAACGGAGGGGAGAAGGCCCGCGAGATACTCGCATCCGGCGCCGCCCTGAAGAAGTTCAGGGAGATAGTGGCCGCACAGGGAGGCAAGCCCGGCATATCGTCTTCAGACCTCGTGCCGGGGGAGTTCGTCGCAGACGTGGTCTCGCCCAAGGCGGGATACATACACTCGATAAAGAACAAGGACGTCGTCTCGATCGCCAAGGCCGCCGGGGCGCCCGCCGACAAAGGCGCAGGCATACTGATATTCAAGAAGAAAGGCCAGAGGGTGGAGAAGGGGGACCTCCTGTTCCAGATATACGGCGACAACGCGGCGAAAGTGGACCGCGCCAAGGAGCTTTCCGCGAAGTACAGGCCGTTCGACATAGAGGGGATGCTTCTCAACAAGATCACCGCGATGAAGGCAAAGTAAGATGAAGGCTCTGTGTTTCACAGTGGACCTGGACAGGGACGTGAACATCCAGGTTCCGGGGAAGGCGCAGGCGGGGTCCCTCGACAGAGGCGCCGGCACGGAGCCGCGCTTCAGCTCGTCCGAGAAAGGGCTGGAGGTTCTGCTGGACGTTCTGGGCGAGACGGGAGTTCAAGCTACGTTCTTCGCCGAGGGCAGGACGCTGGAGACGATCTCGTCAAGAGGACTGTCGAGGCATGAAGTCGGAATCCACGGATACGACCACGAGGATCTCACGTCTCTGAGCGGGCACGACCTCCGCATGTCGATGAGCCGCGCCGTCGCCGCCGTCCGCCGCGTCGTCAACAGGTCCCCCGTGAGCTTTCGTGCTCCGTACATGAAAGTCAACGACGCCGTGCTATGCGCACTTCCAGAGTTCGGCATAAAGTACGACTCTTCGGAGTATGCGCCACTGGGCGCATCCATCCTGCCTCGCAGGCTCCCCTGCGGTGTCGCCGAGTTGCCGGTGCCAGAAGGCTTGGACTCGTCAGGCAGGAAGATCGCCGCATACCTTTGGCCGATGCATGAAGGAAAACGTCAGCCGGAAGACTATGTGCGCATGGCGTCCGAGGTCAGGGGCGGCGTATTCGTCCTCGCCACGCACACTTGGCATATGGTGGAGTCGAGAGACAGAGGGCCGATGGGAGCCGCCGAAGCCTCCAAGAACGCCAAGAACGTTCAAAAGACGATAGAAGGAATCATCGATCTGGGTTTCGAGCCTACGACTGTGTCAGAGGCCGTCAGGCACGCCGAGGCTCTCAGGGGATGAAAGGGAGACGCCTGCCGTGCATAATTCGTAGATCATGGACAGGTGCTGCGCGACGGCCTCCCCCAGGGGCGTGAGTTCTATCCACTTGGCGTTCTTTTCAAACCTCTTTGTGGTTGTGGTTATCAATCCCTGTTTTTCCAGATCGTCGATGCGTTTCGGTATGCATGACGACAGGGATATGCTTTTCAGCAGGGCGGTCTTCTTTTGATGCCTGTTATTCAACAGCGACAGCAAGATTGCATGACTGTAGCGTTTCTCCAGAACGCCGATCCTGCAATCGTTGCAACATAGCTCCCCCCCCCCCGTGAATCCGTC
>JAITOF010000002.1 GCA_031290095.1 Candidatus Methanoplasma porotermitis | reverse complement strand
CTTGGACGTTAATTGCACATCATGTCGGACAAAGGAATGCTACATAGGGTGGATGTTTGTCCCGAGGATCTGGGAGACATTGTGGCGGACGTTAAAAATCGCATATGCGAATCAGACGTGATCGTGTGTTTCGTCAAGGTGCCGGGCGAGAGGCACGCGAGTCTGGAGAAACTAAGGCGATGCCTGGATCTGAGAGGAAAGACGATAGTTGAGATGTTGAACTTCGGCGTCGGCACGAATTGCGACGCCGCCGACAGGATTGAAGACGCGCTTGAAGCGGGTAAAAACGTGTTGGTGATAGCCCCCACGAACCATTGCGACGATGTGCGGGACCGGCTTTGCGACCGCACGAAGACGCAATGACCGCGCCCGCGCTCGGATTCCGCACGCCGCATAGACCCGGGACGGAAATGCCGTGCGGCATCGCATGCGGGCGGCCCGACGAAACCGCCACGTCCCGCTCGCCGTCCGTCAAAGTCGGAATCCGTCGGCACGGCGCGACTCGAACACAAGGGTTATTTAAATCATAGTCAATCAACGGCGCATGGCGCAAAAAAGAAACCTGATCTCAGTGCTTGACATGAAGGACGAATGGTCCGAGCTGGTGGAGCTTGCCGTCAAGCTCAAAGCGGAGCGCGGAAACCACAACGCGCCGCTCAAGGGAAAGACCTTGGCCATGATGTTCGAGAAACCCAGCACCAGGACGAGGATATCCTTCGACGTCGCCATAACCGAGCTGGGAGGCCATGCCCTCTACATTGATGTCTCGAAGATGCAGATGGGCCATGGGGAGACTGTCGAAGACACCGCCAAGGTGATGAGCCGGTTCGTCCACGGCATAATGTACCGCGCGTTCGATTACAAAATGATGGACAAGATAGGCGACAACTCCACCGTGCCAGTCATAAGCGGCCTCGACGACCTGGAGCATCCCTGCCAAGCTCTCGCAGACATGGTGACGATAAAGGAGAAGAAGGGCGGGTTCCGCGGTCGCAAGATGGTATATCTTGGAGACGGGAACAACGTCTGCAACTCCCTCCTGTACGCGGCCGCGATTCTTGGGCTCGACATGGTCGCCTGCTGTCCCGCCACAAGGATGCCCAATGCGGAGATAATGCTGGCGGCCGCGCGTATCGCAGACGCCAACGGGAGCAAGATCACGGCATCCCACGACCCTCAGGAGGCGTGCGCGGATGCCGACGTTCTGTACACGGACACATGGATATCTATGGGGGACCCGACCCCTGAGGAGGTTGCTCTGAAGCTGTTCAGCGCGTATCAGATCAACGACGACCTCCTTTCCATCGCGAAGGACGACTGCATCGTGATGCACTGTCTTCCGGCGCACAGGGGCCACGAGATTTCCGGAGACGTCATGGACGGGCCGCACAGCGTCGTGTTCGATCAGGCGGAGAACCGCTTGCATGCCCAGAAAGCAGTCCTATACAAGCTGCTCAAGTGACTTGAGAGGAGATTAAGTCTTCCGCGGCGTCCAAGAAGTCCTTTTCTCTTCCCCTGGGTATGGTGGCTCCTGCGGCCACGCTGTGGCCGCCGCCGTACCCCCCGACCTTCTCGGATGCCGCCTTCATGACTAACGATAGGTCTAGCCCGCGGTCTGTCAGCATGCGGCTTGCCCTCGCAGACACTTTGACTCCGTCGTCCGCGTCTGCGAAGGCAAGTATGGGCAACTCTTTTCTCGCATCTCCCGAGCTCAGAAGCATTCCTGCCACGATTCCAACCACAGTCTCTCTGATTTTCGAGCCTGCGTCGAAATACTGCACGAAACGGCGCTCGTGTATCATGTGGTTCTCTTTGACGTACGACAAGGCGGCGGATATGTTGCGGCGGTGGTCCAGGCGGTTTTTCTCGGCGTCTTCCATGGCCTTCACGTCGCCCTTGCATATCCTGAGCCCCGTCTCGGCGTCGTCATAACGGCCGCAGGCGTTCAGGGCGGTGGCATACTCCTTGGCGTCCCTCAGCCCGGAGCCGCGCTTGAACCGATTCAGGGTGTACACCTCTCCCGCAACGGCATTTTTGTCCTCTTCGGAGGCCATGGAGAGAAGATACGCCGTGGCACGCACCCTCTCGTCATCGTCGAGGTCGGTCCATGTGCGCCATGCGCCGTCCTTTTTAAGCGGGATGCCCAGGTCGGAGAAGAACCTCTGGACTCCGGCAGGATTGTCGGTTATGCCGAGTATGGGCGGGTCTCCCCCGTACTGGAGGTACTGTGTCAAAGGGCGGGTGTCTCGCCCATAGAACCGAAGGTCCTCGGACGCCGTCACGTCTCCCGCCGCGATCGCATCCTTCAGGATGGCCGTGTTGTAGCCGACGAGGCGGCCTTCGCGGTCGTCCTGAAAGTCGCCGACCGCGCCTATGACAGCAAGATATGCCAAGTCTTCGTTCGCAGGATCTACGGCCTTCGACAGAAGGTAGGTCATGCCGGCGCCGCAGACGTCGTACGAGCCGGATGCGCCGTATGAGTGAGGGTTAAGGTGATGGATGTCGCAGAAGTCGTCGAGGAACGTCTGTTTGCGGCGCCACTTGGGGTCGGGAACGTGGTGGTCGGTGACGATCACGTCATGTCTTTTCATACCAGACAGATATGCGCTTCCAAGGTCGCACACCCACACCGCGCCAGCGTCGCTGCCGTTGATCATCCTCAGGGTGTCCTCGGTGACCTTCTTCTCGAAAATCACGTCGTGCCTCTTCCCAAGACGGTCCAAAGTAATGGACGCGATCGCCCCTGCGGATATGCCGTCGGCGTCGATGTGCGTTATTATCAGGAGATCCTTCGCTTTCCCTAGGACGGCGGCGGCCCTGCAAAGGTCCGACGAGAGCCTCTCCGGCAGCACATCCGAAACATCCATGCATGCCGTATCCGCATGAAAGAGAAAAAGGTTGCCAAGGCGGCATGGGGGGATCGACGGTGACCGCCTGCGTCCTCCGTTCGGTTTATCTATGCCTGCTGACATCAACTGCCATGCAGTCCTTGGAGATACTGCCCGGAGTCCGGATAACCAACGACCGATGTCTTCTTCTGGACGACGGTCCGACGGCCGTCCTTGGAGATCTCCATCTGGGCTACGAGAGCTCTCTAGAGGACGAGGGCCTGTATCTCCCTCGGATCAACACGAACTCCATAGCCGACTCCCTGAACAGGATGTTGTCCAGATATGAGCCTTCGCGGGTCGTGCTCTTAGGAGACATAAAGCATGATTTTCGGAGGACAGGGCGCGAGGGCAGGGACGAAGTAAGAAGGGTCCTCGGGCTCCTGGGCGAGGCCGCAGACGTCACAGTGGTGAAGGGGAATCACGACAACTTCCTGCAGAACATACTGTCGGACATGGGCCTTCTGGTGACGGACTACGTCGACATGGCAGGCTTCAGGCTGGAGCATGGGCATGCGGACACTGGCAAGAGGCCGGTGATAATCGGTCACGAGCATCCGTCCGTAAAGATACCCGGGGTGGTCAGCGGAGGAATGAAGATACACTGTTTCGTACACCAGGCGAATGACGGAGTCATCGTCCTGCCTCCGTTCAGCCCCCTTTCTTCCGGGAACGACCTCTCTGCCGACGGCAGCTGCATAATGGCTGCCGCCCTCAAAGGATCGGATCACGGGAACGCCGATTTGTACGGCGTCACTGAAGTAGGCATAATCCGTCTCGGCAAGCTGAAGGATCTGGCGAACCTCAGCATATGACCGCGCGAGCCGCACTGTATCTTTTTGTTGCACGCAGGGCCAAGGAGTTCAGGGATGCCTGTGACGATTCAAAAAAAGTTTTATAGGCTGGAATCATGGACTAGTCGGCTGAACGACGCGCCCAGGGGCTTGTGGCATATAGATGTTGCAACGGGACGGACAGTCGTGTGGCCAGCGGGAGACAGCATTCGTACGGGATCCCCAATGCTCGTACGGGTGTCTCGTCCGTTTCCTCCCCCAAGGTTCAAATTATCCTCCTCGGGAATGGGCGAGGGTCTCCCGCACAAAGTAAACAATCTGCCCGCATATGTCCAGAGAAGACCTTTTCAGCCTACCGTCCTGATTAAATAAGAGAAAACTATTCGGTTTACGCAGGAGATAATCCATATGTCATTGACTCCGAAACAGAGAATCAACGCAGCATTGAAACTGGAGGACCTTGACAGGCCCCCCGTAGCAATATTCACGCAGTCCGCGACCATCGGTCAGATGGACAAGACCGGCGCGGCTTGGCCCGAAGCACACAAGGATGCCACACTCATGGCCAAATTGGGCGCGGCACAGGCCGATTTGTTCGGTTTTGAGTGCGTCAGGGTGCCATTCTGCCTCACCGCAGAGGCGGAGAGGCTCGGTTGCAAGGTACAGGTCGAGAAGAAAGACGCGGCCCCCATGCTCAAAGCCCACCCGTTCAAATTCGACCCCATGACGGGCGAATACGACAGCCCCTCTGCGCTCATGTCCCCTGAGGAGTTCCTCAAAGGCGGAAGGCCCGCAGAGGCCATGAAAGCCATCGGAATTCTGACCAAGTCCCACCCGGACTACGCCATCGTTGCTGGAAACACCGGCCCGTTCACGCTTACCGGGCACATGATCAACACCGAGAACATGGTCTTCGGAATGATGATGGCCCCTGAAGAAGTCTCCAAATGGGTCGATGCTGTCAACCCTCTGGTCAAGGTCTACACCCAGGCCCTCTCCGATGCAGGCGCAGACGTCATCCAGATGTCCGAGCCTTCCGGATCCACCGACATGCTCGCGCCCGACATGTTCAACGACGCCGCAGGCAAATACGTGAAGACTAGCCTCGCGGCAGTCAAGGACGCGTTCAGCATCCTCCACATCTGCGGCGACACGTACCCCATCCTCGATGCTATGATCGAGACCGGCGTGACAGGAATGTCCATCGAAGAGAAGGTCGATCCGTTCAAGGCGACCGACAAGGTCAAGAAAAGGGCGGCGCTCATAGGAAACGTCGGATCTGTCAGGCCGCTCTTCCAGGGAACCCCCCAGGATGTCACGGAAGCGGCGCTCAACAGCGCCAAGGCAGGATTCGACGTCATATCGTCTGGATGCGGCATCGCAGTCGCCACCACCGATGCCAACATGCAGGCCCTCGCCGACGCCATCAAAGGCTACAAGAGGTAAGCGCGTAAACCATTCA
>JAITOF010000007.1 GCA_031290095.1 Candidatus Methanoplasma porotermitis | reverse complement strand
ACCGTGTTCTGGGCGGTGACGGCGGTGACGACTGTGGCCGCATGCACGCCGACGGACGCCATGGCCCTCACGTCGGCCTGGATGCCTGCGCCTCCGACAGAATCTGAACCTGCCACGGTGAGTGCCGTTTTCATTGTGTCGGAATATGGTGTTTTCTATATAAATCATAAAGAGGACGCGGGCTTGCTAACGGCGTTCTGCCAGGCGGACACGACATGCGATCGTTCCGACTTTGGGTCACGGAAGCTCGGTCCGAGCCGCCTCGTTGAAAAATATCATTTAATCTGTGTAGTACTGGGAAGGTACTGGGAAGGTACTGGGAAGGTACTGGGAAGGTACTGGGAAGGTCTCAGTCGTTGAATATTATCGTAAGGCCCTTTTTTGACAGCACGTAGCTCTGGTTCATGCTGTGCGGGGTGCATTTGTCCGTCATTTCTATGAAGCCTGCGCCCATGAGGGGCAGAATGACGGTTGTCCTTATCCTCTCGCGTTTCAGACCTATTATTTTCTGCAGGTCTTCGTTAGTGGTTTCTCCGTGCCTCTTCATGAACCTCAGGGCCATGATCTGGTTCTCTGTGAACTCCATCTTGCCGCCGCTTATCTCCAACAGGCTCCCGGCGGCGCCTGACGGTGCAAGCCCTTTTTCATGAAGGATGTCCGCCAGCGTTATCATTATCCCGTCCGGAAGAATCGTGTATTCCGGAGGTTTGACGCCCACCCCGTCGTATTCGTCGCTCATCTTCTTCATGCCCATGCCGAATTTTTCTACGTAATACGATCTGTAGAACGCGTTGGCAAGCCCGTCGTTGAGAGGCTTGGATATGTGTCCTTCGGCCAGCTCCTTGAGCGAGTATCCGGGAGGCAGGCTCCCGCTGTTGAAGATGTTGATCCTGTCGTCAAGGACGTCGATCTTCACCGGGAGATGCTGTCTGAAGTCGGTATTGACGACTGCATTCAGCAATGCTTCTCTGAGGGCTACGGGCGGATACGGATAATGCTCTATCCTCGTCATTCCCTTGAACTCGAAGGGGGTCACAGTGTATTTGGTCATTATGAGGTCGACAGCGCGGTCGATGAGGGTGTACATCGGGCCTTCCAGATCGTCCAAGAAGACATGCTCACGGGAGCCGTGAACGCCGTCGAATTTTGACGCGGCGATCCGCGCCCGCTACAATTCTTTTCATCTTAACCTCGGCAGTTGAGATGCATATTGTCGACTGTCGATAACAGCTCACAGCGAACCTATGCAAACTGCACCGCCCTGTACAGGGTTTCAGGTTTGCACCGGATATTTCACAGAAGCTTTTATCTCACGCACGTATTTCACAAAGTCGCTACAAACCATGAACCGCACGTCATTGTAATACAATGGAACTCCGGAAATGCTGGTTTTGAATCTGTCCAGCCCTGTGACCTTGGTCGTATCCGTTTGCCTAGGATAATCTGCAAGTCTTTTGTGTACCGCAGTTATTGACTTCCTGTATTCATTGTACACGACGAAGAGCTGCACCTCCTTGCCGGAGAACTCTGAACAGTCAGAAAAAAACTGCTTGTGAATGTACAAGGTCTCGATAGCCTTCAACCTGAGTTCGGCCCATGACAGGCTGCGTTTCAATCTCTTTATTTTTTCATCAGAGTCCGAAAGTCCAGACTCTACCGGATCTGTGCATTTTCTCGGGATGGAGCTCTTGAACTCGATGAACAGCACTTTGTCCTCTGTACACATGAGGCAATCAACGCTGTATGGGTGTTCTTTCGGAAAAACATCTTTGTAAAAATCGTCCATCGACCAGACCTTCATGTCGTTTGGAAGGCCAGACAAGACATCTTTCAAATCGTCCGTTACTTCTATCATGTGCTTGACATGCCGATTGAGGATGCCGACGTCAGGTTTCGTCGGCATCGAGATCCGCTCCGTCTAAGAGGTCGTCCATTTCGAGATAGGGTTCGGCCAAATGCCTATACGCTTCATTTAGGCGATCGTTGACTTCGTCTATTTGGATTGTGCTTCCGTCATCGCTCCGCTTTGCGTTGTAGTAGTCGACTTTGAACCTGTGTTTGGCGGAATACGCCTCAACGGCCAGCAAAAAGCTGGGGCTGTGCGTGGTTATGACCGTGCGGACTTTCAAATCCTTTGACATGAGGACCAGCAGTTCCGCGAACATGTTCTGCCATCTGGGGTGCAGATGGACTTCCGGCTCGTCTATGGCCAGAACGGTGCCCTCGCCTAAGAGTCCCCGGTCTGCGAGCATCTTGACGATGGAGAACGTCTTCAGCCCGGTTGCAAGATTCCTGATGTTCAAAACAAGTCCGCTGTCTAAAACGTATTCTGTAATGTTCTTCTTGGTGGTGAAATGCCCTTTCAGCACCCTTCCAAGTATCCCATTGATCGTCTGCATTTTTTCGTCGGCCAACAGGGCGTCGATCAAATTGTTTTCTGGCATGTGTTTTAGTTGTTCTGTAAGCTTTGTTCTATGGTCTGCACTCCGGAGTGACAGATGTGGATTGAATAAATTGATGCCAAGCTCATCAACCACATACGGGGTGTCTATGTAGAACACGGACGAGGCTTTTGGTTGGACGTTTTCCCATTGATTCACAATGATTCCATTGTTGTCTACGCTCAGTACAAATTCCTTTGAATCAATGCACATTTTCACGTATGCTTCGTCTGATCCGAATCTCACAATCTGCCCACTGAATTCAGATCTTATGATGCCCTCAAAGTATGTCTTCAGGAATTGTGTCTCGCCCGATTCTCCAGACAGGTAATCCTCAACGATTTTCAAAGTTTTGGAGTAGCCGTTATCCCTGGGTTGAATCGACTGGAGCTGCCTCGCGGCCCTCAAAAGATTGTTGTTGTCCATGGGATTGGACAAAAGTTTTTTTATTTCGTCTTTGTCGATGCCTATGTTAGTGCCTGTCTTGATGTCGACCGTATCCTGCGGCTTGTCCATCCCCCGCATTATTCTGAATTCAAATTCGTCCATGGCCGAATACAGCGTGTCGACTATGTCCGATCGAATCCTGCGGTTCAAATTCGCCGTAGGCTCCATTATCGTGTATATGGCTTTCAGGACCGTGCTCTTCCCTGTGTCGTTCTCGCCTGTCAGCACTGTAAGCCCGTCCATGCGTATTGTTGCGCTCTCTATTGCGCCCACGTTTTTTATCCTGACTTCCACCGCAACAAACTCCTGTCACAGAGAACGCAGGTTGGATTATAACGTTTTTTGCTTGGATTCGGATGACGCCCATCGACATGAGTTCAACCGACGGTCGAGCTTGGGGTGACAATCGATGCGAATAAATTCGAACTCGGTTCTTGCGTCAGAAAATTCGCATCCCTCGACGGCACCCTAATCGGACGTCAAAAATGGCTGAACGAACACGTCAGGAACATCAAGACGGTTTAAGGAGTCAGAGGCTCAGCAGCTCGAGTCCTTCTTTGTGCCTTTCCAACGCATATTCCAGCTTTCTCCGGCCGGAGGCGGACAGCATGCTTTCGTCGACCGACGGAAGTCCGATGGTCGGAACGACATGCGATTTGCCGTGACAGCTCACGGATTCAGAGGCTGACGAGCAACTCGTCTTTTGAATGTAGCTCATGCGATCGCCACTTCGAGACGCCCGACTACTCTGATTTGATTCGTCAGAGAGGCCCGTCATCTATCACCAGGTTGCCATATGGACTATTTATGCCTGGCGTATCCACCCGTGGTACGATGGACGCGGGCGGCGCCCGCCTGTGCTGCTTTATCACATTGCCTCAAACAGGATTAAATAAACGCTCACGCTACGTGAGGGCGATGAAGATCTTCAGCGTCCATTTTATTCTGAAGGGAAAATCTGACTACAAGGACTTGGCGCCTGTGTTCCCGAGCATCCTTTCGGCGCTCCTCGAGGAGATAGGGCAGATGCCGGAAGAGGAGGAGATCTTCCAGATGTTCGTCGATATGAACGTCTTCGACCTCGAGCGTAACCACAAGCCCGAGGGATACAACCGCAAGGGCAAGATGAGGCTCATATTCCCTACCGACCGCAAGGAGTTCTACCTTAAGACGTACAACAAGGCCACCGACCTGACCAAGATGCGGGACGTCATCAAGAACCTCCTCACCTCTGCGGGGATCAAGTTCGACGTCACGGATAACGACCACGCCGATTTTGATTGAAAAATTATTCTTATTTGGTTTGTTTTCTTGAATTTATACCTAAAAAACAAGAATTATATTCATATTTTACTAATTCCATCAATTGCTGATATATACTTATAACTGGAATCGTCATTTCACAGTTGCACACGGCAACATGCAGAGGAATAACAAATGGGAATACTTTCAAAGAACAAAGGCGACGACGCCTCCAGAAAGAGCGAGAACGTGCCGACAGGCCCTAACAACCCGAACAAGCTGGGTTTCGACACCCTCCAGATCCACAGGGGCCAGGAGAGTCCGGGACCCAACGACGAGAGGGCGGTCCCCATATACCTGACGACTTCGTACGTCTTCAAGGACAGCAAGCAGGCGGCGGACAGGTTCGCGCTGAGGGAGGGCGGCAACATATACGGCCGCCTGACCAACACCACCCAGGGAATCCTGGAAGAGCGCATAGCGGCCCTCGAGGGCGGGTCTGCGGCTCTCGCAGTCGCGTCCGGCGCGGCGGCGATAACATACACGATCCAGAACCTCACCAACAGCGGCGACCACATCGTCGCGGCGAACAACCTCTACGGCGGGACGTACAACCTCCTGTTCCACACGTTCCCCAGGCTCGGGGTGAAGACCACGTTCGTGGACCCGAGCAACCTGAAGAACTTCGAGACTGCCATCAAGCCCAACACGAAGGCCATCCTGATCGAGACCTTCGGCAACCCCAACTCTGACATACTCGACGTCGACGCGGTTGCAGAGATCGCTCACAAGAACAAAATCCCGCTGATCGTCGACAACACGTTCGCGACGCCCTACCTCTTCAGGCCGATAGAGCACGGCGCAGACATCGTCGTCGAATCCGCGACGAAGTTCATCGGAGGACACGGAGTGGTCCTCGGCGGGCTGATCATCGAGCGTGGAAAGTTCGACTGGGAGGCCAGCGGGAAGTTCCCGTTGCTCGTGGAGCCCGACGCAAGCTACCACGGCGTGAGCTTCTGGAAGGCTCTCGGGCCGGCCGCGTTCGTGACGAGGATCAGAGCAGTCATCCTACGCGACACCGGGTCCGTGATCTCGCCTGTGACGGCGTTCTCGCTCCTGCAGGGGCTGGAAGACCTGTCCCTCCGCGTGGACCGCCACGTGGAGAACGCGCTCAAAGTCTTGCACTACCTGGGCACGCACCCTAAGGTCACCAAGCTGAACCACCCTGCCCTCCCTGACCACCCCAGCCACAAGCTCTACGAGAAGTACTTCCCTGACGGCGCGGGGTCGATCTTCACGTTCGACATAAAAGGCGGAGAGGTCGAGGCCAAGAAGTTCATCGACAGCCTCAAGCTCTTCTCGCTCTTGGCCAACGTGGCAGACGTGAAGTCGCTGGTCATCCACCCGGCGACGACGACGCACTCCCAGCTCACTTCAGAGGAGCTCAAAGAGCAGAACATCCACCCGAGCACGGTGCGCCTGTCGATAGGGACGGAGAACATCAAAGACATCATAGCCGATTTGGAGCAGGCCTTCCAAAAGATCTGAGCCGCCCATCCTCCTGGGACCTTGCCATAAAAACGACTTACTCCCCCTTTATATCGGGGGGAGGGCCTTTTTTACATTTTGCATCATAGTCTGCGAACATCACGCAGATGCGGTTTTTGGAACAGATGCTCGACGGTCGGACGAACTTGTCGATCTGCCTGTTCTCTGTCGCCATGCGTCATGTGTTATAGCTCGAGTCGACATATTATTCCGAGATACGGCTTCGGGGAAATCGTGATTTTTGGTCTGGGCGACCGTTTTATTCTTTGCACAGCTGCACGGCATACGTGAGGTTTTGAAGGGCGAGAGGCCGTACCCCGAGATGGCAAGCTCCCTGTTGAAGCGAGACGGGGGAGACGGCATGCAGGCAGATTGAAGATGCCGGGCCGTCGCTCTGGCTGTTTGGGCGGACGCGACAGAGCACGGGACCGATGTACGAGTCACATCATAAGAACTCACGAGCGGACGCGCCGCAAGGAATATATCGCTGCCGGCGTCGCGGAGGGGCGAGCTCGTGCCATCGTGGGGGCAAGGCGCCGCAGGCCGCTGTCGGCAATGTTTTAGCGTGCCTCGAAATGATCTGGAAAGGAGTTTGGAATATGTTTGGAAGGCGTTTACTGTCTGCGTCAGTCCTTCCTGCGCCTGCGCCCGAGCACGAGCCACAGGACGGCGGAGCCGACGGCTATAGCTATGACGATGAGGATCAGGACCCATGCGACGGACACGCCGCCGCTCGTGCGCGAGCCTCCTGCGGCGTCGTCAGAGCCGTCGCCCCCGTTGCCGGACCCCGACCCGGAGCCGCTTCCGCTCCCTGCGCCTCCCGGCGAGGAGGCGGACGGCGCGGACGTCACGCTTATCGTGTGGTTCGAGGTCACGCCGGAGAAGGCATACGTCCCCGCCAAGGCGGCGGACGGGACGCTCGCCCCGTCCACGATGACGTCTGATATGGCGTAGCCCGCGCTCGCCGAGAACGTGAACGTCACGCTCCCCCCTCTAGCGACGCCCACGGAGCCTGCCGGGGCTATCGTAGAGTTCGCGTCGGCGGACGCGGTCACGGCGAAATCCAGGCGTTCCGTCTCCACCGATATCGCGTGGACGCCCGTCACGTCGGAGAACGTGTGCGTCCCCGTCGCGAGAGCGGCCAAGGCCTCGTCCGAGGTCTTGGAGCCGTCTATTCTCACGCTCTTTATGGCGTAGCCCGCGTTCGCGGCGAACTCGAACGTCGCGTCGCCGTGCTCCGCCACGCGTATCGCGCCGCCCACCACGCCGACGTCGCCGGACGGCGCGATCTCGCCGTTCGAGATCGACGCGGACACGACGTAGTAGTAGCCGAAGGACGCGTACACGGTCCTGGCGACCCCGAGCTTGGAGACGGGGAACGACCCGCCGTCGAGGACCGTCAGGACGTAGCCGCCTACGCCCGGCTGGACGTCGCCGACACCGATCCATGTCTTGCCTATCCTCGCCGCGCCCGCGGCCGGGAACCCTGAGAGGGTCACGGCCTCCGCTGACAACGACTGCGTGGCGCGGACGTCGCCGACGAGGAAGGTGGCGGAGGCGGAGGCGCCGTCGAAGTATATGACTATCGCTTTGGCACTCACGGTGCTGACCAAGACATACTCGGTGTGCGTGGCGACCGACCCGTCGTAGCGGATGGATATGGCGGCAAGGTTGGTGCAACCGTCGAACACGGTGGCAGGCAGGGCGAGGCCGGGCGCCAGTATGGCCGCCGAGGTCAGGGACTCGCAGTTCCGGAACGCGTTCGCGCCTATGGACGTCACGCTGGCGGGTATGACGATCGAGCGCAGGCCGTAGCACTGGTTGAACGCCCTCTCGCCTATGGATTTGAGGTTGCCGCTGAAAGCGACGGATGTGAGGCTGCTGCCGTGGAACGCGTAGGCGTCTATGGCCGTGGCGCCCTGTATCTCGACCGTCTTCAGACCATAGGTCCTGTAGAAAGCGGAGTTGCCTATGGACGTCACGCTGGCGGGGATGACGACCGAGGAGAGTGACCGGCAGTCGTAGAACGCATAGGGGCCTATGGACATCACGGTGTCCGGGATCGTTATCCCTCTCAGTTTGCAACCGTAGAACGCGTAGGGGCCTATCTCCGTCACCTTGCTCGTGAACGTGACGGATACGAGGGCTGGGCATTCGTAGAACGCATAGGGGCCTATCTTTATGCTGTCCGTCAAGCCGCCGTCCCCTGATATTACCACTTCCTGCACATAAGGCCTGAGCGCGTTCCAGGTCGACGTCGCCCATGCGATCTCGCCCGTCCCTGTGAACTCCAGAGTCCCCGTGGACGCATTGTAATCCCAATGGACGCCGGAGTTGGCGCCCGACTCGTCGCCGTAGTAGCTCCCTGGCAGGCTGGGATTGCGCGGGTCATAGTCGGACGCGACACCCATGCGCACTAGCGAGGTGTCAACGCCAATCACTGTGGGTGTGAGTGTGAGGAGGTCGTAGACTGCCGACGACGACCACACGTACGCCGTCACACTCGATGCGTATGACCCCCCAGGGTTCGTCAGGTCGAACGACCTGTTACCGAGCGTCGCCAGTGCGGAGCCGTCTTTGATGACAATGTTGCGCAACGCCCTGCAGTCTTGGAACGCATAGGTGCCTATGGTATCCACGCTGGCAGGGATGACGATCTCCTGAATACTGCCGCACCATTGGAACGCATAGGTGCCTATGGACGTCACGCCGGCGGGGATCGTGACGGAGGAGAGGGCGGGGCAGTTGACAAACGCATAGTTGCCTATGGACGTCACGCCAACGGGGATGGAGACGGATTCGAGGGCGACACAGAAGCCAAACGTATAGTTGCCTATCTTCGTCACGCCGACGGGGATGGAGACGGAGATGAGGCCTGACACGTAGAACGCATAGTCCCCTATCTCCGTCACGCCGACGGGTATGGGGAGGGAGGAGAGGGAGCGACAGTAGTAGAACGCATAGTTGCCTATGGACGTCACGGTGCTCGGGATAGAGATTGAGGACAGGGCGTAGCAGCTGTCGAACGCTCTCATGCCTATTTTTGTCACGTCGCCCTCGATGTCTACGCTGGAGAGGGCGATGCAGTTGGCGAACGCATAGTTCCCTATGGTCGTTATCCCGTCGCCTACGACGACGCGGGCGATATCCGCACTGTAGGCGTACCACGGTGCGCGGTCGGGGTCCGATCCCAGATAGTCGGGCATGGGCGTGTCGGCGACGGTGTTCTTGGTCAGCGTCAGCACGCCCCTGGACAGGCTCCAGTCAATGTTGACGTCGGTGCCGTACTGGTCCGCCGCCGCGTCGGCGTATGGCGATTCCTGGTCGGAGAGCAGGAAAGCCCCTACGACGGCCAAGGCCAGGACGGCCAGGACGGCCACGTAAGCGCGTGCCCTCATGCGCGCACGCTCCCCAGAACGCCCCTGCACGAGCGCAAGGCGCGGTTCAAATGTTCAAATGATAGTCTCGTCACGCCCGACAAAGGCGCGTGGTGCGACGGGCCGGAGCATGGCCCCCCCCCCCCCTCTGTAATGTGCTGTCATGTTTTACTATCCCTGTGCAACGACAAGTGCATCGTGGCACAACTACGCGCCGACGCACACGTCTGTGCATGCGGCCACCGAGTCTATGACCTTACCGATATTTAAAAATCATGCGGCCCAGGGGGATTTGCATGACCACCCGCCCCTCGTCGAGCGGCGGCCCATCATTCCAAGGGCGCCCCCCGTCGATTCGGGACGGGCGGACATCCTCAGACGTGCCTCGCGCACAAGCGCAATCCCCCCTCACCCGTCCTTAGATTTTTCGACATGCGCCAAGCTGGAAAGCCCAGTTTGAACTGATTGAGGATACTGGCAAAAAAAAATGGATGTTCAGACCGAAAACCATGATTTCCACAAAGCCAAAGATGTGACGTGCATGGCGTGCCCTGACAGAGCCTCGCAGGCCCGCGTGCTTCCCGGCCCTCACTTCGACCGGCCCAGCAGCTCGTCCCAGCAACCCTCTATGAACTGCGTCTCCTGCCTTACCTTGCCGTCCCTTGCCATCAGCCTGGAAACAGCTTCGGTTATCTGCGCGTCCGTGGATGCCGACGACGTGCCGCCCATGCTGTTGCGCCTTTCCACGCACGCTTTTACCGGAAGCACGTCGAACACGTCGGCGTCTATCTTCTTCGAGAACTTCCTCAGCTGTTCGACCGTAAGCTCCTCCAGTCTCCCGCCCTCTGCAATGCAGAATCTCACGGCTTCGCCGACTATGCCGTGCGCCTCTCTGAACGGGACTCCCTTCACCACAAGGTAGTCTGCGAGGTCGGTGGCGTTTATGAACCCCTTCTCGGTGGCTTCCAGCATCCTTTCCGTCCTGAACGACGCCGTGGACACGGCTTTGGAGAGTATCGCGGCGCTCTCGGACACCGAGGCCAGCGACTCCATGACCGCCGCCTTGTCCTCCTGAAGGTCGCGGTTGTAGGACAAAGGCAGCCCTTTCGTCATTACGAGCATGGCCACGAGGCTTCCTGTGACGGCTCCGGTCCTCCCCCTGACGAGCTCCGCTATGTCAGGATTCTTCTTCTGGGGCATTATGGACGAGCCTGTCGTGTATGCGTCGGCCATCTCGACGAAGCCGAACTCCTGCGACGACCAGAGGACGAGCTCCTCGCACAGGGACGACAGGTCGGTCGCCGTCATCGCCGCGCAGAACGCCATCTCCGTCGCGAAGTCCCTTGACCCCACGGAGTCCATCGAGTTCTCGGTCGGGGACCTGAATCCCAGCGCCTTGGCGGTCATCTCTCTGTCTATGGGGTACGTGGTGCCTGCGAGCGCCGCCGAGCCTAGAGGGCATTTGTCCATCCTCTCGTAGGAGTCTAGGAACCTGTCGGCATCCCTGGACAGCCTGAACGCATGGGCAAGCATGTGCTGTGCGAGAGTCACCGGCTGGGCATGCTGCATGTGCGTGAACCCGGGCATGACCGTCTCCCCGTGGTCGCCCGCGACCGTTATCAGGCTGTCGATCAGGCCGTTTATGTCGTCCACCGCTTCCAACGCCACGTCCCTGAGGTACATGCGGAAGTCTGTGGCCACCTGGTCGTTGCGGCTGCGCCCGGTGTGCAGCCTCCCGCCCGTCGGGCCGATCATCTTAGTAAGCAGATTCTCGACGTTGGTGTGGATGTCCTCGAGCGACTCGTCAATGGAGAACTCGTTCTTCTCCATCATGTCGACGATGGAGCGAAGCCCTCCGACGATCGCGTCCGCGTCCTTCGCGGGGATTATCCCGCGCTTTCCTAGCATCATGACGTGGGCGAGAGACCCCATGACATCGTAGAACGCCAAGGCAGAGTCCGCATCCAAGGACGACGTGAACCTCAGCGTGGATTCGTCCATGCCCTCCTCGAACCGTCCGGACCAGAGCGCGTTTCCCATCAGGATCACTTCTTGTGCGCCCTTGCGGCGGTCCTGTCGGGGAGCCCCCAGCAGTAGATGAACCCGACGGCGGACGTGTGGTCGAAGCTGTCTCCCTCGGCATACGTCGACAATCCCGTGTCGTACAGGGAGTACGGGGACTTCCTTCCCACTACGGAGAAACCGCCCTTGAACAGCTTCACGCGCACCGTGCCTGTAACATATTCTTGGGTGGAGTCTATGAAGGCGTTGATCGGCTCCCTGAGCCCTCCGAACCACAGGCCGTTGTATACTATTTCTGCAAACTTCTGCTCCAGCCCGCGCTTGTACTCGATCACGTCCTTGGTCAGCGTCATGCCTTCCAGGGCGCGGTGCGCCGCTATCAGGACGACCGCCGCCGGGCATTCGTACGTCTCCCTGCTCTTGATGCCTATGAGGCGGTCCTCCACGTGGTCTATGCGCCCGACGCCGTTCCTTCCCGCGATTTTGTACAGCTCCTCTATCAGCTTGACGCCGCTCAGCTTCTTGCCGTTTATCGCCACGGGAATCCCTTTCTTGAACTCGATCTCCGCATATTCCGGCTCGTCTGGCGCGTCCGCAGGGTCCGCCGTGTGCACCCAAGCATCTGCCGGAGGCTCCTGCCAAGCATCCTCGATGACGCCGCATTCGCAGGACGCCCCCCAAAGGTTCTCGTCCCTGGAGTAGGGGCTTTCCTTCTTGACTATTATCTCGACCTTGTTCTTGCGGGCGTACTCGATCTCTTCCTCGCGGGTCATGACCCACTCCCTCATAGGGGCTATGATCTTTATGTCCGGGTCCATAGATGCGATGCCGACGTCGAACCTGACCTGGTCGTTGCCTTTCGCGGTGCATCCGTGCGCGACGTACTTCGCGCCGTGCCTGTGCGCCGCGTCCACAAGCTCCTTGGCTATGAGGGGCCTAGCTATCGACGTGCTGAGCGGGTAGACGTTCTGGTACAGGGCGTTGGCCTTGAGCGCAGGCCAAATGTACCCCTCCACGAACTCCTTTCTAACGTCAACGAACTCGGCGGCCGACGCCCCGTTCCTGAGCGCACGGGCGACTATGTCGTCGCTACCGGGCGGCTGTCCGACGTTGATGGCGACGGCTATGACGTCGAGGCCGTACCTCTCTTGGAGCCAGCGTATGGCCACTGAGGTGTCTAGGCCTCCGGAGTACGCCAGAACCGCTTTGTCCTTCTCTTTGCCGCTTTTCGTCCCGCTCTTCTTTTGGACAGCCATGTTTATCAGCTGTCAATATTCTTTGATTGTTTATATTGTTGCCCTCAAAATCGCTCGGTGGCCTGTTCGGCGCGGACAGGTTCGTCGAAGGAGTCGGACGAATCGACGTTGCATCCCTGGATCGCACCTTCATGCGACGTGTGACGGAGCGGTCGAGTCCGATGATGCGTTTCGGCACCCGGACGCGACGAGAACGTTCGCTCGACCTCTCCCTCGGCGCTTCTTCGCCTCTCTGTCAAATTCAGACGCAGGATCCCCGTCCTGTTTCAAACAGTCTCCTTAGCAAGCTCTATCCGTCTACGTTCCGTCCCTGTTTCGAACTGTTAAGTTTTCCTTAACGGTTGCCCTGCCAGGATCTTCCGCCCGTGACATGCCCTTTACATGGTCCCAAGAAGGAGCCGCGCCTGCTCTGCCTGCACTCGCACATACCATGCATGCGGATTGGAATTCGATATGCGGTTTGAGCATCCGCAAAAGGCCAGATCGAGCCACTGCCTGCCATCCGTTCTTCCAGATGCCAGCCGAGGCTTGCTGGATGGCATGCGTTTATATAATGTACAATATATTAATAAGTTATTATAACATACGTTATATTAGCAGGCGACACTATGGAGTTCTACGGCAGGAAGGTTGAACTGGAAATATTGGAGAAGAACAGGGCGATATCCGAGAAAGGGGGATTCTTCACAGTCATAGTAGGCGGGCGCAGAGTGGGAAAAACCTCGTTGGTGCTGAAATTCCTTGAGGGGCGCAGGCACGCGTACCTGTACGTGACGAGGAACACTGAGGCCGTCTTGTGCGAGCAGTTCGCCGTCTCGGCGAAGATGGGACTCGGCATAAGCCTGTTCGGCAACAGGTTCAGAGATCTGTTCATCCAGCTGATGGAGCATGGGATTGCCAATCCATTCACTCTCGTGATCGACGAGTTTCAGGAGTTCCTGCGCGTGAACCCTGCGATATTCGGCGACGTCCAAGAGGTTTGGGACAAGTACAAGCAAAGGTCCAAGGTGAACCTCGTCGCCTGCGGGTCGCTGTACGCCATGATGACCAAGCTGTTCGAAGACGAGCGCGAGCCTCTGTTCGGACGTTCGGATTCCAAACTGACGTTGAGGCCGTTCAAGACCTCGGAGACGAAGTCCATCCTTGAAAGCCACCGTCCGGGATTCTCTGGGGAGGACCTCCTCTTTCTTCACGCTGTGACTGGCGGGATCCCGAAGTACGTAGGATACCTGATGGACCGCGACGCGTTCACGGCGGAGAGGATGATGGATGTGCTGACGTCCAACGGATCGATCTTCCTGGCCGAGGGGAAGGACGTCTTGGTCTCGGAGTTCGGAAAGGAATATGGGACGTTCTTCTCCATAATGCAGACGATCGCCAAAGGCCGGAACACTCAAGGCGAGATAGACGACGTGATCGGAATGATCACCGGCGCATATCTGTCCAGGCTTGAGAAGGACTATTCTCTTATCTCCCGCAGCCGGCCGCTGTTCTCCGAAAGCGGCAGCCGCAACGTCCGGTGGCAGATCGTAGACCCGTACATGAGGTTCTACTTCCGGTTCATACATCCCAACCTCCAGCTGATCGAGATGGAAAGATTTGATTTTCTGAAAGAGGTCATAGCCGAGGGATACCCTTCATACAGGGGGCTCGTCCTCGAGGACTATTTCAAGAGAAAGGTGTCAGAGGAAGATGGCTTCACCTCCATCGGAGGATACTGGGACAGGTCCGGACATAACGAGATCGACATCATTGCCTTGAACGATGTGAACAGACGGGCGCTGGTCGTCGAGGTGAAGGCTGATCCGAAAAAAATCGATATTGCCGGGCTTGAAAAGAAGGCCCGCGCAGTCATGGGGCTGGCAGGGTACGACACGACGTTCAAGGGGGTGTCTCTGGACGACATGTGACTGAAAGGCGCGTACGACTGTCATGCGTCCTTTGAAGATTCTGGTCCACATCTGTGTTAACATGTCCACATTACGTCACTCTGCGGGTCGGAAAAATAAAGATTGCCACTATGCCGACAAATGATGTCTGATATTGGACAATATCTTTTTATCGGGAATCCGTAGTGTGAACCGCACAACAATAAAGAGGACCTCGCATTGAAGAAAGTAGGCATCATCGGCGGGACAGGATACACCGGAAGCGAGCTCTCTCGCCTGTTATGCGTCCATCCCGACATAGAATTGGCGGCTATGACGTCCCGTCAGAACGCGGGAAGGAAGGTGTCCGACGCAAGCCCGTTCCTAAAAGGGTATCTAGATATATCGTTCACAGAGAAGATCTCTGACGCCGAAGGCCTCGACCTCGTGTTCGTCGCCACGCCGCACGGCGTCGCGATGAAGGAGGTCCCTGCGCTCAGGGACGCGGGGATAAAAGTGGTGGACCTCTCAGGAGACTACCGCCTGCGCGACCCGAAACAGTACGAGAAGTGGTACGGGCACGAGCATGCCGACTTGGACAACCTTTCCAAATCGGTATACGGCCTCCCAGAGCTGTTCCGTTCCAAGTTGAAGGGGGCGGTCGTCGTCGCCAACCCCGGCTGCTACGCCACGTCGGCGATACTGGCAGTCTCCCCCCTCATGAAGTCCGGCCTCGTGGACGCTCATGTCATAGTCGACGGTAAGAGCGGGACGTCGGGAGCCGGGATGGCTCCTTCTCAGCGCCTCCACCACCCGGTGTGCGGCGAATCCGTCATACCTTACAGCGTAGGCAGCCACCGCCATACCCCGGAGATCGAGATGGCCGTCGACATGTTCGCTGGCTCCTCGTCGGAAGTGGTGTTCGTGCCTCAGCTCGTTCCCATCGTGCGCGGGATACTGTCGTCCTGCTACATGAGGCTGAACAAGGACGCGTCCTCCGAGGACGTGTCCGCGATTTATGAGAAACAGTACGGGGCGGAGCGCTTCGTGCATTATGTCAAGGAGCCCTCCATACGCGCTGTGGTGGGCTCCAACCACGCCCACGTCGGGTCCGAGACCGTCGGAGGGACGGTCGTGGCCTTCGGGGTGCTGGACAATCTGGTGAAGGGCGCGTCGGGGCAGGCGGTCCAATGCATGAACCTCATGCTAGGTCTTGAGGAGGCCGCCGGGCTCGACGCGCCAGGGTTAGGAGTGTGACATCATGGTAGAGATAATAGAAGGCGGGGTAACCACTCCCCAAGGATTCAAGGCCGCGGGAGTGCACAGCGGCGTGAAGTATCGCGCGCTGGACCTGGGCCTCCTGTATTCGGAGGTCCCGGCGTCGGCGTTCGTGGGGTACACGTCGAACGCTGTGAAGGCCGCGCCGGTGCAGGTCATGATGAAGGAGAACTCGGAGAAGCTGTCCGCAGTGGTGGTCAACAGCGGGAATGCGAACGCCCTCACCGGCCGTCGCGGCATCGAGGACGCCCAGGCCATGAAGCAGGCGGTCGCCGCGGAGCTCGACGTCGGCCCTGCCGCCGTTGGGGTCATGTCCACCGGCCTCATAGGCCGTTTCATGGACATGCACAAAGTGCGTTACGGCATCAGCCGCGCGGCTCGCGAGCTGAACAGCGGCAGGGAGGCCGACGGCCTTCTGGCCGAGGCCATCATGACCACAGACACCATAAAGAAAGAGTGCGCCGTGCGCGTGCGCCTGGCAGACGGCACCCTCGTCTACGTCGGCGCCATATCCAAGGGCAGCGGGATGATCTCTCCGCACCTCAAGGTGCTCCATGGCACGACGCTCACGCTCGTCACCACCGACGCCACGCTGTCCCCTGCGTTCAGGGAGGCATGGCAGGGGATCCTCGACGACACGATGAACATGGTGTCGGTCGACGGCGACCAGTCCACTAACGACACCTGCATCCTGCTTGCCAACGGCCTCGCGAAGAGCAAGCCGGCTGACAAGGACCCTGCGTTCGTCGAGGCCTTGGAGCTTGTCATGACAAAAATCGCCAAGACGATAGCCATCGACGGAGAAGGAGCCACGAAGCTCATCGAGGTTCAAGTGACAGGCGCCGAGACCAAAGACGACGCACGCCTTGCCGTCAAGCAGATAATCAACTCCCCGTTGGTGAAGTCGGCCATATTCGGATCCGACCCCAACTACGGAAGGATAATGATGGCCTTAGGCAACAGCGGGTGCAAGTTCAACCTGGACGAGGTGCATCTCACGATCAAGGGCGGCGACATGGAAGTCCCCATACTCGACTCCGGGGCCCCGGTGTTCCAGGAAGAGAGGTCGGTGGAGGTCGTCCGGATGGCGATGGACAACAAAGAAGTGATAATCGCCGTCGATCTGGGCATCGGCAAGGAAAGCGCCACCGGATGGGGCTGCGACCTTACGTACGACTATGTGCGCATCAACGCGGAATACGCTTCGTGAGACGGTTACATGGACGTATATCTGATCAAGTTCGGCGGCAACGCCATACGCGGCAAGGACGACATGCTCCGTCTTTCGAAAGAGATATCCGAGGTAGTCGGCCGGAACAGGGGGGTGGTTGTCGTCCACGGAGGAGGGCCCGAGATATCGGCGGAGATGGAAAGGCGCGGCCTGGCTCCCAGGAAGGTCGCAGGCGTCCGCGTCACGGACCCTGCCGTCCTGGAAGTGGCAGAGGAAGTCCTCCGCAGGATCAACAAGGACATGGTCGCCGCCCTCTCCGAATGCGGCGTGAAGGCAGTCGGCATCCCAGGATACCATTGCACGCTCTGCAGGAGGAAGGCCCCGTACAAAGCCGTCGAGAACGGCAAGGAGACAACCGTGGACCTCGGCCTTGTGGGCGAGGTCGCCGACGTGAACGCCGAGGTGCTGAAAGACCTCTTGGCCGCGAGGATAGTCCCTGTGGTATATCCGATCGGGGAGGACGAGGACGGCGTGCGTCTGAACGTGAACGCCGACGCGATGGCCTCCGGAATAGCCGCCGGCGTCGGATGTCGGGAGATGCTCGCCGTCACCGACGTGCCGGGAGTCCTCATGGACGTCGGAGACCCGTCGTCCAAAAGGGACGTGCTGACGCTCGATGAAGTGGACGGGCTGATAGCCGCCGGCGTGATATCGGGGGGCATGATCCCCAAGGTGGAGGCGTGCCGCGACGCTTTGAACGCAGGCGTGGGCGCCGTGCGCATGGTCGACGGAAAGGGACGGAACATCATAACCGACGCCCTCAAAGGCATGCCGCAAGGAACGGTAATAGTAAGGTGATGAAAATGGATCAAGACATTGTCGAGGCGACATCGAAGTATCTCTTCCCGAACTACGGGCGCATAGGCTTGGCCTTCGAACGCGGGGAGGGGTCGTACCTGTACGGAACCGACGGAAAGAGGTATCTCGACCTCGTGGCCGGCATCGCCGTGAACTCTCTTGGATACGCGCACCCGAAATGGGTCGCCCGCGTGCAGGAGCAGGCTGCGAAGATGGCGCACGTGTCCAACCTGTACTTCGTCAAGGAGCAGGCGGAGCTCGCCGAGAAGATAGCGGCAGTGACGCCGGGGGACCTGGATCGCACGTTGTTCGTGAACAGCGGGGCCGAGGCTAACGAAGGGGCTATGAAGCTTGCCGTCCGCTACACCGGGCGCGGCAGGATACTGTCCGCCCTGAACGGGTTCCACGGTCGCACCTCCGCATCCTTAGGAGCTACAGGGCAGACTAAGTACCAGCAGTCGTTCGAGTCGCTGATAAGCGGTGCCTTCCGCCACTACGATTACGGGGACGTCGAATCCGTAAAGGAGCTGCTGGACAAAGACGTCGCGGCCCTGCTCTATGAGCCTATACAGGGCGAGGGCGGCGTGGTGTCGGCGGACCCGGGGTTCTACAAGGCCCTGCGCGAAGTCTGCTCCGACAACGGCACGCTGCTGATAGCGGACGAGGTGCAGACCGGCGTAGGGCGCACCGGAAAATGGTACGGCACGGAGCATTACGGCGTTATGCCGGACATAATCACCATGGCGAAGGGGCTGGGCGGCGGGACGCCTATCGGCGCCGTCGTCTCGACGGCCGAGATATCGGACGTCATGACTCCCGGGACCCATGGGACGACGTTCGGCGGGAACCCCTTGGTATGCGCCGCCGGCTGTGCGGTCATAGACGCGATACGCGAAGAGAAGCTCCTCGAAAACGTGGCAAGCCTCGGTAAAAAATGGATCTCCGACCTGAAGGGCATCCGCTCCGAGAGCATAAAGGACGTCCGCGGGCAGGGGTTCATGATCGGCGTCGAGACGGACAGCGACGAGACGGCAAGGCGCATACAGGCGGCCATGCGCGAGAACGGCATACTGATCAACGTGTGCCACGGGCGCGTCATCCGCCTCATACCCCCGCTGATACTCACGGGGGCGCAGAAGGACTCGTTCACGTCGCTGCTGAAAGAGATAATCGCCTGACCGACATAATGTTCGATTTCCTAAACCTTTTCAACTATTATGTTTTGAACAGGACATATATACTTCCTTTTCCATTGCGCGAGCATGTCCAAGAACGTGTCGAAGGAGAGCCTTGCCGAAAGGACGAGAGTCTACATCGACGCCCATCCCAGCATCAAGGACTGCGTGTCCAAAGGATTGATCAACTATTCCTCGCTGGCACGTCTGATTATGAAGGAAATGGACGTCGACAACGAGGAAGCCGTGATGATCGCATGCCGCAGATACGCCGGCAAGCTCAGCGTCGCCACGGACCATGAGGCCAGCATCCTGAGGATCCTCAAGAACAGCAGGCTGGAGATGAGGACTAAGACCTGCATCGTGACTGCGAAGAACGACTGGACCGTCCTTCACAAGATGGACAGCCTTTTCAAGGACCTCTGGAACGAGAACTCGATAATGCAGTGCGTCCAGTCGGCGTCAGCGGTGACGATAATCGCGGACCGCACCCTCAGAGACAGGATCATGGACACCGTCGGAAGGTTCAACATCATAAAGATCCGAGAGAACTTGGTGGAGATCGCGGTCAAGTCGCCGGAGAGGATCGTGGAGACCAGCGGAGTCATCGCATATCTCATCACGAACCTGTCAGACGCCGGGATCAACATAGAGGAGACTGTGAGCTGCCACACCGACACGATCTTCATCGTCGGCGAAGCCGACATGATCAACGCATACTCCGTCCTGACCAAATGCATCCAATCAGCAGAAACGACTGTGAAGGACTGAAGGATGAGGCATGGGAAAATCATGGTTTTCGGTCGAAACGACCGTTTTTCGAGCGGCTTCGCGTGCGACTCACGGAGGAGGGCCTGCGCCGCCCCTGCTGTTGTCAACTATTGTCAAACCGGCCTACCGGTTTGACGCGTCTTGGAATGCTGAAGGGCGGAAGAGCATGCCCCTCGCGAAGGGAGGAAGCCGGGAGCGTCGCGGCGGAGGCGGCATTGGTTCGCCTGTCACGACTTGGGCGACTTGCCGAAAAATCTCGCATGCGACAGGGCGTAGACGGACAACGCGAGGTGTCGACGTTCATCAGAGGTCGAGCTTGCGCAACGCCTGCTCGCAAAGGATCTTCATATTGGGGATGTCGACGACCAGCGTCCCCCACAGGGCGTGCAGATTCACCTTGCCATATTGATGGGCTATGATGTCTCGAAACCTGGCCGCCTTGCTCCAATCCCCGCTCGGGTTGTCCCCGAGGAACTCCGCAGACAGCCTTTTGACCGTCTCTCCTATCTGGAAGACGCAGAACGCGCAGCTGCTCTGGAAGGCACGGCTTTCCAAAAAGTCTTCTTCGTCGGAGCCGAACGTCCTCATGTTGTCTTCTACGAGGTCGCAATACTCGATGATGATCCGGGCGTTCTCCTCATCCCGATTCATATACCAGCCTCCTGTCCCGGGAGACCTCCTCCGCGAAGCTTGGCCGCAAGTCTCCTTCGAACACTATGTCGACCTCCGTGCCCAAGGCCGCCTCCAAGTCGTTCATGAACCCGGCTAGGCGCATGAGGGTGTGGATGTCCCCAGGCTCGATGCAGAAGTCGTGGTCGCTGCCGTCGGCGAAGTCCCCCCTCGCCCTGGACCCGAAGAGGTACATCCTCTTGACGCCGTGCTTCGAGGCGACGGGCGCGACCGCCTCGCGTATCCTCTCTATCTCGGAGTCAAGCCCGCTCATGGCACGTAATCAGCTTGGCAGTTATTTATATGTCCCTTGGCGGCGGCTTTGGGAAACTATGATTTCCCCAAAGCCCAGAGTTGCGCCGGAGCTTTGAACTCCCTCGATTTTCCCAAAGCCGAAGTATGCCACAGCTTAAATACGGGCGATGCTACACCCTGATTTAATAAAGGGTCCATCATTCACCAGGGCTTTTTGTTATCTGAGATGATGAATCATGTCTACTTTCGAAGAATTGGGAATCGGCAACAAGGTTTCCGAAGCAGTTAAAGACGCAGGATGGACGGAACCCACGCCCATACAGTGCGCCGCGATACCCGTGGCCTTGGAAGGCAGGGACGTCCTGGCGCAGGCGCAGACCGGCACAGGCAAGACAGGGGCGTACGCCCTTCCGGTGCTTTCGATGATCAAACGCGGCCTGGGGGCGCCTCAGGCCATCGTTCTTGCGCCCACGAGGGAGCTCGCGGTGCAGATCGAGAACGAGATTCACAAGCTGTCCCGCTACTCCGGGCACAGCAGCGTCGCCATATACGGCGGGGCAAGCATAAGCCTCCAGGCATCGAGGCTGGACCGCGGCGTCGACCTCGTGGTCGGAACCCCTGGCAGAGTGAAGGACATGATGGAAAGAGGCCATCTCGACCTGTCCTTCGTGTCGGAAGCCGTCCTAGACGAGGCGGACCGCATGCTCGACATGGGATTCTCCGAGGAGCTGGACTTCATAATGGACGCCCTTCCAAAAAAGAGGCGCACGTCGTTGTTCTCTGCCACGATGGCCCCCGAAGTGAA
>JAITOF010000023.1 GCA_031290095.1 Candidatus Methanoplasma porotermitis | reverse complement strand
GGCTAACAAACGGATGTCGTCGGTGCAATCGTCGCCCCCCCCCCCCCGGCGCAGATAGGGTCTGCTTGCTCCGTCGTTCTCCAACAGTTTTCGAACCTGTACCGACCTGTACCGCATTCTTTGTCCAGTATCGACACGTTTGCATCTTATGACAACACCGTCTCTCGCACAAACCCTCCTATTCCAAGGCTTATCTTCATGGAGTGAGTTCATGGTATAGGCGGAGGATTTGACATAGGAGGCATATGCGGCTACAAACGCGCGACATAGGTACTTCACATGTTTTCAAAGACAGGAGCCGATTGTCAATAAACGGGAGGGTAAGGAGCATGTGTTCAAACAATCTAAAGAGACAGAATCGTCAGAATCATCATGCTTGGCAGTAACAAACTACGTATGGAATGGGATAGAAAAAGTAAAGGAAATGGTTTGGTCGTCTTTCGAATATCAATAATACGGAGCAAAACCTCCGATGTTGACCGGTACGTACAGTTCATATGAGGAGACTCCGGAATATCCGGTCAGAGTCGTCTGCCTGTACTCCCCCCTATACAAGTCGTCTCCGCTGTGGTATGAGCCGTCTGAGTCCTTCCAGTCCGCTATTATCGCCCCAGGTTTAACTTGATAGGGGGTCTTTGCGGCGTTGGACCCTGCGTCTATCTGATGGAACCACTCCGCTTTGTCTTGCCCGTAGTTCGAGTAGTCCAAGACTTGAACGCCGGGAATGGAGTATGACACTGTTCTTTTGATCAGATACGTGTCTATGGTTTCACTCACAACGTCCGTGCCGTATACGGTCGTCGGGCCGTAGTCGAGCAGATTGGATTCCGAGACGCCGTTGCCGACCTCGCTCTTTATGTTCAATCCGGTCGTCCTGTAGTTGCTGGCCTTGGGGATGCTTTGAAGATTGTACTCTGCCGACCAGTAGCTCTCGCTTGCGTCGTCAGACGGTATCTCTCTGTACATAGTGCGCACGTAGTACCATGCGAACGCCCCTGCCTCTTTGTCCCCGTAGCTGTATGACGTCGCAGTCGCAAAGGATTCGCCGACAACTGCGCCGACGAGACTGTTCTCGTTGAGGACGTAGTCTGCCCAGTTGTAGGCGCGTTTCAGAGTCTCGTCGAGGCTCAGGGTCTCCACGGTGTAGGAATAGGATCTCTGGCCGCCCGTCGCCGGACTCTTGTACTGTCCTACTGCGCGCGCACCCGTCGACGAGGCTGTTTGCGCGCAGTCCTCCAATACTATGACGGGAGTCCCTGACTCGTAGAGCGTGCTGAGGCTGTCGTTCAGGTCCGTCGCTTGGGCCCGCGCCCAGCTGGCGCCCACGATCAGCACGTCCCCGCCAGAGATGGAGCTAAGGTCTGAGCTCGCGGAGATCTTTCCTGTGCTTGACGACAGCCTGGAGCTTATCGCCGACACTTCCAGCCCCACCACGGATACTTCCCTGTCTGAGAAGTTGTTCCCGCCGAACGACACGACGTAAGAGTCCAAAGACTCAGACTCTGTCGTAACTGGGAGCGTCGACAACACGAGAACAACTATAACGAACGCGACTGCCGCCAAAGCGAACACTGTTTTCTTCATATTTACGTCCTGCAACATCAGATGTTCAATTATTCTTACAGTGCATTTACATACGGATGTGTGTGGTCAATATATAAATATGCCTGAAAACATAATTCGTATTGTAATATTAACCCAATAGCTATGACCGACAAAATATTTTGAACGTCTAACATGCATGACTTGGCAACAACTTGGATTCGATGCCCTGTCCGGAATTCGACGAAGCTCGCGCCGAACTCTGAATCCTCGTCCCAAGCTGAGATCCCATGTCAAAACCGTACGAAAATGGAGCCTTACAGGGTCAAAAAACCAGTTCAAAGGCGTGAGTCCATGTTGCGGACTATGCTTCGACAGAACTACTCAATCCGATTTGTCCACCGTGGGATTTGGCCAGCTGACAAGGAAGCTAAGGAATACGCCCAACAACATCGCAACAGCTAAGATCGTCAAAAACTGATTGAAATACAAGTCTCCGGAACGAAGCGGCACATACACGACGACAAGTCCAACCGCTGAGACAATGTACGATGTTTTTTGCAATCTGCCGATATCTTTCCAGATTCTAACTATTGGCATATTGTGCTTTGTGCGGTAAGCCAACGCGAGGCCGACCGATACAACGACAACACACAGGACAATCCATGCGAACAGATGATAACTTTCATACATTTCTTTCGTCCCCTGCTCCGAAGCATTCGACTGTGGTCCGTCGGGTCGCAAGCCTCTGTCGCAGATTTCAACACGGTGTGCGAGTATATAATACGAGCAAAAATTATAACATTTATCTATGGGAGTGACAGGAATTCAAGGATTCTGCAGGGTTCTGACGCCCCCATAGCATCCGATAGTCAAAAACCGCGGGGATACGAGCCTGCGGTCGATCCCGCAATCTCACTCGTTCACGTCTTCTTTCCTCCTGATCGACGACGAGAGCCTGAACATCGAGGACGCAAGCGCAAGCATGGTCGTACTCGCAGAGGAGACGACGACCGCGGCCTCGAACACGGAGTCTGAAAGCACGGCCCGGAACGCCAGCGTCGAAATCGGCAGAAGGTAGAACAGCGCGGCGACGGCCCGTCCCACGGGGTCGGACACGAAGACGGGCTTGCGCCTGTCTCTTCTTCTGAAAAGGGCAGAAGTCGACCAGAACTCCGAGAACTTGAGCGCAATCGTCGCAAGGATCCACCATGGAAGCAACCCCTGAAGCCACAGCACGAAGCACGCCGAAGCAATGAAAAAGAAGTCGCACACGACATCCAAGACCGCACCCGCATCGCTTTGGACTCCGCGTCTTCGGGCAATCCTTCCGTCTAGGAAGTCAGTCGCCGCCACCGTTGCGAACAAGGCGGCGCAGGGCAGGAGAGGGCGGTCGACAAAGATCTGCGTCGCGCAGAACGTTACTGTAAGCGGAACCCGCGACAGCGTCACGGCGAACGTGGAGTTTTTCGCATCCATTCGACACCTTCTTGATTTAGCACGAGATCAAGCCGCGTCTCGTCCGATCGGCTAAAAAAGCAACCTTGCCGCGACTTCAGGCGCAAGCCGCAGAAACCGGGCTTGCAGGTTCCTCGTGTATCCGTCTGGGGAAATAAAAATTGGAAGGAGGGGCGGCTTACGCCGTCCTCCCTCGTGTTCACTCCTCTTCCGCAAGGTCGTACTCTACAAGCTCCATAGCGTACTTCTCCCCCTGATAGTCCACGTCGCCTGCGTACGCTATGTTGGTCGCAGGGTCGACGTAGACCGTGATGGTCCCGAGCTCTCCCATGTCTGTCGTGTAGCTGTCGCAGGTTATCTCGCCGTCTATGGTGTCCAGCGTCTTGGGCTCTCCCTTTTCTGCCAGGCCGAAAGCGGTCATGGACTCGAATATGTAGTCGAATATGTTCAGGGGCTCGAAGAGGTATCCCACTTCGTAGGTCTCGACCTCGTTCCCCTCTTCGTCCTCTTCCGTGCCGACGCTCAGCTCCAGGATGCCGTACATGCCGTCGTCGGCGACTACCGCGTTCCTGTAGTACGTGGTGCGCTCGGTATCCTCGCCATCGACCGTGGCCACCACGGAGTACACGAAGAATTGGTCGAGGATGCCTGGCCTCTCGTAATCCTCCGAAGGCTCGACTATCCCCTCTGCAGACAGAAGCTCCGCCCTCACGCTGTCGTCTTCGACCGTCACCTCGATGACGTACGGTATGCCGTCCTCTTCGCAGGAGTAGAAGACCCACTCGGCCCCGCCTTCGGTCACGCTAGTCCACGAGGCGAGGTCCTTCGTCTCGCCGTCGAATTCGAACCTCACCGGGTCGCCCTCCTCCGCGAACCTCAGCGCCCCGGTCTCTTTGTGGAACATCTGGTAGGCCGTCTCGGAGCCGACGAGCTCCGCCAACCCTGTCATGTCCGCGAAGTAGTAGCTTCCGCTCTGCCCGATTATCTCAAGGTCGAACGTGTCGCCGTCCGAGTCGACTATGGAATACGCGAGTATGCTTCCGATGTCCTTGTCGCCTTGGACGACGGGATCGTCGAAGATGTCCTCGGGCACGTTAGGGTTCTTGTATATCGCCACCGCCAGGACGGCTATCATCAACACAAGGAGTATCACGATTGCCAGCGTCTTGACTCTCACGTCCTTTGTGCCTATTTTTATTGTCGAAGTCACTTAAAGTCCTCCATTTAGGAAATCCTAATTCTAAAAGACAAATTAAGGTCCTTATATTTAGGATTTCCTAAATCTAATTTAAAAACACATCGCCCGCCGGACGTAGCGAATCGCCGGGTTTGTCGGAAACGTCCTCTCAAATGGTCCGTGCCGCTTACCGGCCTGTAAATTAAAATTATTATACGAATATTTATTTCAATTTATGTTATATATGGATAATTTATTGACATCCCCATCTGAATTGTATGTATTAACGCATGCTCAGAACGCAGACGGATCATCCGTCGTTGTGAGGGATACCATGGGAAAGAAGATTAAACAGATAGCCATATACGGAAAGGGCGGGATTGGAAAGTCAACGACCACGTCGAATCTGACCGCGGCTCTGAGCGAGGCCGGGTACAAGGTCATGCAGTTCGGATGCGACCCCAAGAGCGACTCGACGAACACGCTTCGCGGCGGGACGTACATACCGACTGTCCTCGACACCCTGAGAGAGAAGACCAAGGTCAACGCGCACGAGGTCGTCTTCCAGGGGTTCAACGGGATATACTGCGTCGAGGCGGGAGGACCCGCTCCGGGCGTCGGATGCGCCGGCCGCGGCATCATCACCGCTGTGCAGCTTTTCAAGCAGCAGAACATATTCGAGGAGCTGGACCTCGACATCATCTTGTACGACGTCCTCGGCGACGTCGTGTGCGGAGGCTTTGCCGTCCCCATCAGGGAGGGCATAGCGCAGCACGTGTTCACCGTGTCGTCTTCGGACTTCATGTCGATATATGCTTCCAACAACCTGTTCAAGGGCATAAGCAGCTATTCGAGGTCGGGAGGCGCCCTTCTCGGAGGCGTGATCGCCAACTCGATCAACCAGCCCTATTCCAAAGAGATCGTGGACGACTTCGTGAAGAGGACGAACACGCAGGTCGTGGAGTACATCCCGCGGTCTGTGACAGTAACACAAAGCGAGCTTCAGGGGAAGACGGTCATCGAGGCCGCCCCCGAGTCGGCACAGGCCGACGTCTATAGGAGCCTTGCGAAGAAGATCGCCGCCCACACCGAGTCCAAGGTGCCCACCCCCCTCGAGGTGTCGGACCTGAGGGTATGGGCCGGGCAATGGGGCAAGCACCTCCTCGAGCTCGAGAAGCAGAACGGGGCGGCAGAGTCGTTGATCAAGGTGTGAGCATGGCGAAGATAAACTTAGAGACCACGGCCGTGGAGAGCCGCGAGCAGCGCCTCGGCACCATCGTGTACTGGGACGGGAACGCTCAGGAGCTGTCGGAGCAGTCCGGATACTCCAAGAAAAGCAAGTGCGGCAAGGGATGCAACCTCTGCGAGATGAAGGGGCCGTTCACGCAGCCGTCGGTATGCAGCGAGCAGATGGTCGAGTGCCAGGCCGGGAACGTCAGGGAGGCGGTCCTCATACAGCACGCGCCCATCGGGTGCAGCGCGTCCCAGTCCATGTACAACACGATATACCGCATAGGCCTGGCCTCCAGAGGGCATAAGGTGGAGAACCTCAGGATATCGTCCACCAACCTCACAGAGGGGGACATGGTGTTCGGCGGGGTGGAGAAGCTCAGGCTGACCATCGAGGACGTGTGGAACCACTACCATCCTCAGGCGATATTCGTCGGCACGTCCTGCGCCACGGGCATAATCGGGGACGATGTCGACAGCGTCACCGAGGAGTACACCGAGAAGCTCGGCATACCCGTAATACCGTTGCACTGCGAGGGTTTCAGGTCCAAGCACTGGAGCACAGGCTTCGACCAGACGCAGCACGGGATACTCAGGCAGATCGTCAGGAAGCCGACCAAGAAGCAGGAGGACCTCGTCAACGTGATCAACCTGTGGGGGTCTGACGTCTTCGGCCCGATGCTCGCCAACCTCAACCTCAGGGTCAACTACGTGGTCGACATGGCCACCGTGGAAGAGCTGGCCCAGATGTCGGAGGCGGCGGTGACCGTCGCCTTCTGCAACACGCTTGGGACGTACCTCGCAGAGGGCCTGGAGCAGGCCTTCGGAGTCCCGCAGGCAAGGGCGCCGCAACCCTACGGCGTGCTGGGGACCGACGCATGGCTCAGGGAGATCGCCAGGATCACGCACCGCGAGCACCTCGTGGAGGACTTCATAAAGAGCGAGCACGAGAGGATAGCCCCGCAGGTCGAGGAGCTCAAGAAGAAGCTGAAAGGCCTGGAAGGATTCATATCCACCGGCTCGGCCTACGCGCACGGCCTCATAGAAGTGATGAGGGAGCTGGGCGTGACGATCAACGGCTCCGTCGTGTTCCATCACGACCCGGTCTATGACAGCGGCGACGAAAGCCAAGACACCCTCGCCCATCTCGTCGACAACTACGGCAACGTGGACAACTTCGTGGTGAGCATAAGGCAGCCCTTCCAGTTCTTCACCGCGTTGAGGAAGAACAACCCAGACTTCATACTCATAAGGCACAACGGCCTCGCGCCGCTCGCCGCCCGCCTGGGGATACCGGCGGCGCCGCTGGGCGACGAGCACATCGCCATAGGGTACAACGGGTTGATCAACATGGGCAACCTGATACTGGAGATAATCGAGCGCAAGAGGTTCTGCCAGGACCTCTCGAAGCACGTGACGCACCAGTACACGGACTGGTGGGCGGCTCAGACCGACCCGGCGATACTCGCCAAGCACCCCGAGCTCATATGGGACGACGCGGACACGGCCGAGGCCATACCCTCCAAGCGCCCGGAGCCCGTACGGGACGGTGCGGGCCAATGACGAAGCAGCCTTCGATGAAGTCGGAGTCCATCAGCAGGGCGAGGTTCGGGTGCGCCATAGGCGCCATGCACACGGCCGTCGCCATACCAGGCACGGTGCCGATAGCGGACTGCGGGCCGGGATGCGCCGACAAGCAGTACATCAGCCTGGTGTTCTACAACGGGTTCCAAGGGTCTGGGTACGGGGGAGGCGCGAGCCTCCCTTGCGTCAACACCACCGAGAAAGAAGTGGTGTTCGGCGGGAACGACAGGCTGCGCGAGCTCATCCAGGCTTCCACCAAGGTGATGAAGGCGGACCTGTTCGTGGTCACCACCGGATGCATATCCGACATAGTGGGAGACGACGTCGCATCGGTCGTCGGAGACTTCCAGAAGAAGAACGTCCCCGTCGTCTACGCCGAGACGGGAGGGTTCAGGGGCAACAACTTCATCGGCCATGAGGAAGTCGTGAAATCCATAGTCGACCAGTACGTGGGAGGCTACGACGGGCCCAAGGAGCAGGGGCTTGTGAACGTTTGGACGGAGCTTCCGTACCAGAACACGTTCTGGAGAGGGGACCTGATAGAGATAAAACGCATACTGGAGGGCATCGGCCTGAAGGTGAACATACTCTTCGGGCACGGCTCCGGCGGGGTGGAGGAGTGGAAGACGGTGCCCAAGGCGCAGTTCAACCTCGTCCTGCACACTTGGCTGGGCCTGTCCGTCGCAAAGCACCTCCAGGCGAAATACGGCCAGCCGTTCCTGCACGTCCCGGTGATACCCGTCGGCTCCATCGGCACCACCAGCTTCCTCAGGGAGGTCGGGACGTACGCAGGTGCCGACCCCAAGAAGGTGGAGGCGTTCATCAAGGACGAGGAGTCCAAGTATTACAAGTACATCGAGGAGTTCTCGGAGTTCTACTGCGAGTACTTCTTTGGAGTGCCGTCCAAGTTCGCGGTCGTCACGGACAGCGCGTACGCCCTTGCGATAACGAAGTTCGCGGTGAACAACCTCGGCCTGATCCCCGTGAAGGTCATCATCACCGAAGACCCTCCCGAAGAGCATCGCGATGCGATAAGAGAGCAGTTCCACCGCATAGCGGACGACGTGTCGGTCGAGGTGGAGTTCATAGAGGACGGGTTCGTCATCGAGGAGGCCCTGCGCAACTCCGAGAGGAGGCCGGCGATAATATTCGGGACCACTTGGGACAGGGACGTCGCCAAGGACATAAAGGCAGGCATCGTCGAAGTGAGCTTCCCCGCGTCATATGAAGTGGTGCTGTCGAGGTCGTACGTCGGATACAGGGGGGCGTTGTCCTTCATTGAGAAGATATTTACGGTGACGATCAGTGCTAGCGCGTGATAGGACATGACGGCGAGAGTAGCAGTTGCAAGCACGGACGGAAAGGTGGTCAACCAGCATTTCGGGCATGCGGACAAGTTCCACATATTCGACATCGACGAGAACGGCTTCAAATACGTGGAGACCAGAGCCGCCGTGCCGTACTGCGCCGGCGGCAGCCACGAGGACAGGACCGCCCCCGAGGTCCTGGGGCTTCTGGAAGCCCTCCGGGACTGTCGCGCCGTCCTCGTCAGCCGGATAGGCGGTGGGGCGGTCTCCATGCTCGATTCCAACGGGATCGACGTCATAGAGTCCGGGGGGGCCATCGAGGACGTGCTCAAAAAGATATCCGAGAAGAAGATCTTCGGATAAGACAATCTGGGGACGACGTCCCCTCCTTTTTTTTTTATTTTTTATAGGCGTCGGCCGCGGCCGATGGCCCTAACAGAATAATACGGGCAACTAATCTTATATTTACCAGACTATTCACACAGGAATGATATGGATGCCGTTTGGGGCCGGACGATGACCGACGTGGTTTGGATAGGGAGAGGCGGGCAGGGCGCGTTCACCGCCGCAAGGCTGCTCGGCGCGGCTTACTCCCTTCGCGACGGCGGAGGATACGCCCTCGCGTTCCCGTCGTTCGGCCCCGAGCGCAGGGGTGCGCCCATGAAGGCGTTCACCAAGCTCTCCGCCGGCCCGATATCGGACCGCAGCGAGGCCAGGAGCGGCGATTTCTCCGTTTACCTGGACGACACGTTGCTTCGCACGCCCGCCTCCGGCGCGGGGAAAGTCCTGGTGAACACGTCTTCGACTTCGGACGACCCGCGTGTCGTCAGCTTGGACGCCGACGGCATAGCCGCGGAGGTCCTAGGCTCGCCGATAGTCAACACCGTCATGCTCGGCGCCCTCGCCGCGTTGCTGGGAGGATTCGCCGCCGAAGACCTGGACGTAGGCATAGAGAACGTCCTGGCAGAGAGGCTGTGGGATAAGAACAAGAAAGCGGCGCGCAAGGCGTACGACGCAGTGGCGGAGACGTTGCGATGAGGCCGCGTCTCGTAGAGCCGCCGAGATTCGCGTCGCCGGACGACTATCCTGAGGGGACGTCTTTCGAGGCAGGGCATCTGGTGACCGTCAACTCAGGATGGCGCAGGGTCAGACCGAAGATCGACGGCGGGAAATGCACAGGATGCCTTCAGTGCTACCTCTACTGTCCAGACGGCACGATGATAAAGAGCGGGAAGTCTGTGACGGTGGACTACGACTTCTGCAAAGGATGCGGCATATGTGCGAGAATGTGCAGAGCCGGCGCGATATCGATGGCAGAGGAGCGCGCATGACCCGCGAGTTCATATCGGGGAACGACGCGCTGGCGCACGGCGTCCGCCTGGCGTCTCCGAAGGTGATATCCGCCTACCCGATAACTCCGCAGACCACGGTGGTCGAGCGGCTGTCCGAGATGGCGGAGGACGGAAGCCTTGACGCAGAGTTCATACACGTGGAGTCCGAGCATTCTGCGCTCTCATGCGCGATAGGAGCGTCGGCCGCAGGGGTCAGGACGTTCACCGCCACGTCGTCCCAGGGGCTCCTCTACATGGCTGAATGCCTTCCATACGCGGCCGGCGGGAGGTTTCCGATAGTGATGATGAACGCCAACCGGTCGATTGCGCTCCCATGGAACATATACGGGGACCAGAGGGACTCCCTCATGTTGCTGGACAGCGGATGGATACAGGCCTACGTCCAAGACGCCCAAGAAGGGCTGGACCTCGCGCTTATGAGCTATCGCATCGCGGAGCATCCGGAAGTGTCCACCCCGTTCATGATAAACATGGACGGCTTCCATCTCACGCACACATATGAAGTGGTCGATGTGCCCGACAAAGAATCAGCGGACAGGCTCATACCTCCGTTCAGGCCTGTCGGATGCATAGATCCCGGCTCCCCGCAGAACATAGGGTTCTCGGCGGGGCCGGAGCATAACGTGTTCTTCAAGTACAAGGCGCACTGCGGGATGCTTCGGGCAAGGGACGTGATCAAAGAGACGGAGCAGGCTTTCTCCAGAATATTCGGACGGGAGTACTCCGGGCTGACGGAGGGATACCGTTGCGAGGACGCCGATCACGTCTTGATAACTCTTGGAAGCATATCCGGGCTGTGCAGAGGCGCGGCAGACGCCGCCCGCGCCGAGGGGATACGCGCAGGGGTGCTGCGCATAAGGTACATGCGCCCGTTCCCGGCGGAAGAGACAGTCGCGGCCGTATCCGGCGCCAAGTCGATAGCCGTATTGGAAAAAGACATCTCGTTCGGGGGCACGGGCACGGTGTTTGCGAACGTGGGGTCGGCGTTGTTCTCCGCAGGCCTGAACATGCGCGCGTCGAACTACATAGGCGGGCTGGGAGGCCGAGACATATCGATCGGCGACGTGCGCAAGATCTTCAGCGACATGGCGGCAGGCAAGACGGGCGTCCGCTTCATCGGGATAGAGGAGGGGCCTGAGTGAGCTTCTCCGCGTCGTCGCTGTCGGAGGACGAGTTCTTCTACGGGCACAAGGCATGCGCCGGGTGCGGAGGCAGCCTTGCGGTGCGCATAGCGCTGAAAGTCCTCGGGGAGAAGACCGTCGCAGTCCTTCCAGCGGGGTGCATGTCGGCGGTGGGGTTCAACTTCCCGCAACTGTGCTTCGCCAACAACGCGATAATATCAACTTTCGCCGGGACGGCGTCCATGATGACCGGGATCGAGGCCGGGCTCCGCGCCCGCGGCATCGCCGATTACAAAGTGGTCGGCTTCGCAGGCGACGGCGGGACTGCGGACATAGGCATACAGGCGCTGTCAGGGGCGATCGACCGCGGGGACGACATAATCTACATCTGCTATGATAACGAGGCGTACATGAACACGGGGACCCAGAAGAGCTCGCTCACGCCCTTCGGCGCCCGCACGACGACGACGCCGGTCAAAGGCAACAGGCGCGACAAGAAGGACATGTTCGAGATCGTCGCCGCCCACGGCATACCTTACGCAGCCACGGCCAGCGTCGGATACCTGAACGACTACATGCGCAAAGTAGCCAAGGCGGCCGAGGTCAAAGGGACGAAATACATCCATGTGATCGCACCCTGCCCTACAGGATGGGGCGCAGGCTCGGACGAGACGATAGAGCTGGCCAAAGAGGCTGTGGATTGCGGCCTGTGGCCGCTCGCAGAGTACGAGAACGGGGAGTTCAGCCTTAGCATGAGGATGAAGGACCCGTCGCTGCTGGACTCGCATATCAGGAGACAGGGGCGGTTCAAGCACCTGACGTCCGAAGGCCTGGAGCATATAAGGGAGCTACGCGACCGCAGATGGGACCGCATAGACAAGAAATGGAACGTCGACCAAGGAAGGAGAACACGATGACAGACAGCAAATACTGGAACGAAGAGACAGAGACAATGCCGCGCGAGAAGCTGGAAGAATACCAGCTCAAGGCCCTGCAGGAAGAGCTGAGGTTCGCATACGGACGCTCTCCGTATTACAAAAGGTCGTTCGACGCGGCGGGAGTCGGCCCCGACGACCTCAAAACGCTTGCAGACCTGAGCCGGTTCCCCTTCATAGACAAGGTCACCCAGAGGGATACGCAGGGCGTCGGCTCGTTCCTCGGAGAGCTGTGCGCAGTCCCGGAAGACGATGTGATATTCATATCGACGTCGTCCGGCTCCACCGGGGTGCCCACCATGAGCCCGTTCACTCAGAAAGACTTCGACGAGTGGCAGGACGTAGAGAGCCGCTGGTTCTACCAGGCGGGGATGAGGAAGAACGACCGCTACGTGCATGCCCTCAACTTCTCCCTGTACGTCGGAGGCCCGGACGTCATCGGCGCGCAGAGGATAGGCGCGCTGTGCATATGGGGCGGGACTCTTCCTTCGGAGCGGCTCATATTCATCCTGAAGACCTATCAGCCGACATGCATCTGGACGAGCCCGTCCTACGCCTGGTATCTGGGGGAGACGTGCAAGAAAAGCGGCGTGGACCCCGTGAAGGACCTGTCGATCCGCAAGATATTCGTGGCGGGGGAGATGGGAGGCTCCATCGCAGGCACCCGTCGCGCCATCGAGGAGCTATGGGGGGCGGAGCTCTACGACTTCTACGGGCTCTCTGACATATTCGGTGCCTGCGCCGCGATGTGCGAGGCGAAGGACGGCCTCCACATCGCCGAGGACCACATACTCGTAGAGACCGTCGACCTGAACACGGGAGACGTCCTCAAGCCCGGGGAGACGGGGGAGCTCGTCTACACCACGTTGCGCAAGCGCGCCCGCCCTATGATACGGTTCCGCACCGGCGACATAGGATACATCGACACCAGGAAATGCAGCTGCGGGAGGACGCACGGGCGCATACACGTCGTCGGCAGGAAGGACGACATGTTCATCGTCTCTGCGGTGAACGTGTTCCCTAGCGACGTCGAGGCGGTGGTCCGCGAGCAGAAGGGCATAACCGGGGAGTACACGATCCGCGTCACGGAGAAGAACTACACCTGCCAGTACGAGGTCACCGTCGAGCGCGAGTCCTCGAACGCGTCAGAGACCGACGAGCAGGTGGCGGCACGGGTCCAAAGCGCCCTCAAGGCCCGCATCGGCGTGAAGCCGGCGAAGGTCGTAGTCGAAAAAGAGGGGACGATCGAGCGTTCGACTCACAAGGCGAAGCGCATAATCGACGAGCGCAGGCTCACGTATCACATATGAGGGGTCCCATGCCGCACCCATCACGCAGGACAGAGGATTTCACCGACTCGGTGATAAGGAGGATGACGCGCATATCCCGGCGCTTCGACGCGGTCAACCTGTCGCAGGGGTTCCCCGACTTCGACCCTCCCAAAGAGATATTGGACCGTCTCGCCGAGGTGGCGTACGAGGGCCCGCACCAATATGCGCTCACATGGGGCGCCCAGAACTTCCGCGAGGCGCTGGCGGAGAAGCAGTCCCGCCTCATGGGGTTCGACATAGACCCGGACAGGGACGTCGTGACCACGTGCGGCAGCACCGAGGCCATGATGGCCGCCATGATGTCCGTAGTCGATCCTGGGGACAAGGTCGTCGTGTTCTCTCCCTTCTACGAGAACTACGGGGCGGACGCCATACTGTCGGGCGCGGAGCCGATATATGTGCCTTTGCATCCTCCGACGTTCGAATTCGACGTGGAGGAGCTGGAGGCCGCGTTCAGCCAAAGGCCTAAAGCAATCATCCTCTGCAACCCGTCGAACCCTACAGGCAAGGTGTTCACCCGCGGCGAGCTGCAGACCATAGCAAAACTGGCGCAGGAGCACGACGCCTACGTCATCACCGACGAGGTTTACGAGCACATAGTGTACGGGCCTCACAAGCACACATACATGGCGTCCCTGCCGGGGATGTACGACCGCACAATATCATGCTCCTCGCTTTCCAAGACGTATTCCATAACAGGATGGAGGCTGGGGTACGTCATAGCGCCTCCCGAAGTCACCGACGTGATAAGGAAGGTGCACGACTTCCTGACAGTGGGGGCGCCAGCGCCGCTTCAGGAGGCGGCAGTGGTCGGCCTGAGGTTCGGCGACAGATACTACCGCGATCTTCTAGAGAAATACGACGGGAAGCGCAGGCTGTTCCTGAACGGGCTGGACGAGATCGGCATCGGCCACACCGACCCGCAGGGAGCGTACTACGTCATGTTGGACATATCCGAGTTCGGATACGAGAGCGACATAAAGTTCTGCGAGGACCTTGCAGAGAAGGTGGGCGTCGGCGCCGTGCCCGGCTCGACGTTCTTCCGCGAGGACGTCAACCACCTCATACGCCTGCACTTCGCGAAGAACGACGAGACGCTGGAGTCGGCCTTGGGGAGGCTGTCGAAGATGCGCGAGAAGTTATGAGGTCTTCTTAGGCGTCTTCAGGTCTGGATATCTCTCCCTGAGCGTCCTGAGCGTCCCGGAAGTCAGCAACGGCTCCGACTCGCGGTCTGCCAAGGAGATTAAGCCGATCACGCAGTCGATCTCGCCGGGGGCGCAACGGATCACCGCCTTGCCCGGGACGCACTGCACCACGTATGGCACCGCCTCTTCAGGGCACACGCTCCTGAGGCGGCCGATCAGCCCTGACCTGGTGAGTCCCCGGCTCACGCCGAAAACAACGTATCTGCGCCTCCCGCGCTCCGACTTGACGACCATGGACGCGCACAGGTCATTTTTTGTTCTTGTATGTTTGCATCGTGGCGCGCTCGTACGCCGCGCCGCACTTCCTGCACACAGGCCTGGCTGAGTCTACGCGGTTCCCGCAAGAGCATAGGAACGTGCCGTCAGGCCGCGGGAACACTGCGCCGCATACGCATATGCTCCCCCTCATCATGACGCCGCACACAGGGCATTCAGACCGCTTCGGCAGGCGCCTCGTAAAGTGGTCATAAACAGATCCGCAATACGGGCAGGGGCCGGTCTGCGCTGCGCAGGAGTCATGGAACAGCTTCCCGCAGGGACATTCCGAAACCGCCTCTTCTCCTATTTCGCCGTAACATATGCCGCACTTTTTCTCCGCCTCTCCTTCCTCGATGGAATACAGCCCGATCCCCGCCTTTCTGCCCTGTTTTGCCGCAGCCAGACTGCCCGTCGACCTTCGATATACGACGGCCATCAGGACCATGGTTATAACAGTAGCCAACACTGCAGACATAGCCAGAAGCATTTGGGTCTCTTCAGCGCTCATGCTTAGTTAATAAATGTTATCATTTTTATATTTCACGCAGACATTCTTCCAATCAAGAGTTAATGCATACTAAAAATAAAAATCGTATGCAAACAAATCACAAATTTTTAAGTAGAATTACTGTTATAGGTAATACAATTGAATGGACATACGGCAATGATCTGGATATGTCTGATTTCGACTAACCTAAATTTTATTTGTAAAATATTCTTCTGTTATTGAAAAGGCTTTTTTACAATAACTCTAATGTTAATAAATCTTTCTTAATAAGTGTTTTAATTAGGGAGCGCATCCTGACAAACATTCCAATTAACAATTGGTATAGAAATAAAGGAGGCAAAGATTTGACTAAATCAGCACTGGTTATCGGCGGAGGCATCGCAGGTATTCAGGCTTCGTTGGACCTGGCGGACAGGGACATCCACGTCTTCCTGGTGGAGAGGCTCCCCTCCATCGGAGGCACGATGTGCCGTCTCGACAAGACATTCCCGACGAACGACTGTTCCGCATGCATCCTGTCGCCGAAGATGGCAGACTGCATTGGGCACCCCAACATCGACACGCTCACATTCCATGAGGTAGTCAAGGTGGAAGGATCGGCCGGAGACTTCAAGGTCACCCTGAAAAAGAAGGCGAGGTATGTGGACCCCGAGTCCTGCACCGCATGCGGCGACTGTCTCGCAAAATGTCCTTCGAAGGGCATACCTGACGAGTTCGAGTACGGGCTCTCCACCAGAAGGGCGATATACATACCCCACGCCCAGGCAGTCCCCAGAGTCGCGATCATCGACGCCGCGAACTGCCGGATGATACAGAGCGGCAAGTGCGGCGTGTGCCTCAAGGTGTGCGGCAAGAAAGCCATCAGCTACGAGGACAAGGACACCGAGGTCGTCGTCGAGGTCGGGTCCATAATCGCGGCCAACGGATTCCAGCCTTGGAACGCGTCCACGGCCACGGAGTACGGCTACGGAAGGTTCAAGAACGTCGTCACCGCCCTCGAGTTCGAGAGGATGATGTGCGCGTCCGGGCCTAGCAGAGGACACATAAAAGTGCCTGCCACCGGCGAGGACCCCAAGAAGATAGCGTTCATCCAATGCTGCGGGTCCAGGTCCGAGAAGCAAGGGTGGAAGAAATACTGCTCGTCGGTGTGCTGCATGTACGCCACCAAGCAGGCGATGATCACCAAAGAGCATGCCGACGTCCAAGAGGACATATTCTTCATGGACATAAGATCCTACGGCAAGGAGTTCGAGGCGTACATCACAAGAGGGCAGAAGGAGTACGGCATCAACATGCACAGGGCCGCACGCGTTTCCAGCGTGGACGAGGACCCTGTCACCAAGAAGCTCGCCGTCAGCTACACCGACGCCAACGGAGACGGCACGTCTCAGGAATACGACATCGTCGTCCTCTCCATCGGGCTCAACCCGCCCGACGGCGCAGAGCGGATGTCGGAGATACTCGGCATAGAGCTCAACCAGTACGGGTTCTGCAAGACCACGGTTTACAACCCGTTGGACACGACCCGGAAAGGAGTGTTCGTCACCGGCGCCTTCGCCGCGCCCAAGGACATCCCGACCTCCGTCGCGGAGGCCAGCGGGTCTGCCGCGAAGGCAGGCGCATACATCGTGGACGAGAACTTCCAGCCATGCGCCCCCAAGCAGTACCCCGAAGAGAAGGACGTCGAGGGCAAGGACCCCCGCATAGGGGTATGGGTCTGCCACTGCGGCATCAACATAGGCTCCGTGGTCGACGTCCCCGCCGTCACGGAATATGCGAAGGGCCTGCCCAACGTGGTCCTCTCGGAGCAGTCGCAGTACGCCTGCGCGCAAGACTGCCTCGAGTCCATATCCAACGCCATAAGGGAGCACGACCTCAACAGGGTCGTCGTCGCCTCGTGCACCCCCAGGACGCACGAGCCCCTCTTCAGAGAGGCGTGCAAGAACGGAGGCCTGAACAAATACCTGTTCAACATGGCTAACATCCGCGACCAATGCTCTTGGATCCACATGCATGCGGCTGAAGCCGCCACCAAGAAGGCGAAGGACCTTCTCAGGATGGCGATCGCGAAGGCGGAGCTTCTCGAGCCGCTCGTCGGCTCCGAGATACCCGTGACCAGAGAGGCTGCCGTAGTCGGAGGCGGGATCACAGGGATGAACGCCGCGCTTGACATCGCCGCCCAGGGCTTCCAGGTCCACCTCATCGAGAGGGAGAAGGAGCTGGGAGGATTCGCTCGCAACTTCCATCACAAAGAAGACGGGAAAGAGGTCGCAGAGTACCTGAAAGAGACGATCGCGAAGATTGAGAAGTGCCCCAAGATCAAAGTCTACAAGGGAGCGGAGATAAAGGACATACCCGGGTTCGTCGGGAACTTCCGCGTCCAGCTCTCCGACGGGAAGGAAGTGCAGGTCGGCGCCGTTCTGTTCGCAGTCGGCGCGGCGCAGTACAAGCCCGTCGAGTACGACTACGGGAAGGCGAAGAACGTCGTCACCCTGCTGGATGCCGAGAAGCAGATCGCAGAGGGCAAGTTCGCCGGGAAGAACGTGGCGTTCGTGCAGTGCATAGGGTCCAGGAACGACAGCGTCAAGTACTGCTCCCGCGTGTGTTGCGCAGGCGCCCTCCGCAACGCCATCCAGCTTAAGATGAAGGACCCCACGGTCAACGTGTCCATCATCCACAAGGACATCAGGACCTACGGGTTCCGCGAAGAGCTGTACAACAAGGCCTCCAGCCTCGGCGTCAGGTTCCTCAGGTACGGCTCCGAGGAGAAGCTCCCCTTGTTCGACGGCAAGAGCGTCAAAGCCCACGACGTCATACTCGGCAGGGACGTCGAGATACCGATCGACACGCTCGTGCTGTCTGCCGGCCTGACCCCCCTCCGCGAGGAGAAGGAAGAGCTTGCAAAGATGGTAAAGGTCCCCATAAGCAAGGACGGGTACTTCTTCGAGGCCCACCAGAAGCTCAGGCCGGTCGACTTCGCCACCGAAGGCGTCTACGTCGCCGGGTCGGCGCACTGGCCGAAGTTCATGGACGAGTGCATCGCGCAGGCGTCCGGGGCGGCCGCGAGGATGCTCACCATCATCTCCAAGGACAAGCTCGTGTCCGAAGGCATAGTCGCCGTCTCCAACACGGCGCTCTGCGACGGATGCGGCATCTGCGAGGGGTGCTGTGAATACAATGCGATCAACATCATAGTGGGAGACGACGGAAGGCTGAAGAGCGACGTCAACCCCGGACTGTGCAAAGGTTGCGGATGCTGCGTGGCGGCATGCCCGGCAGGCGCCATGGAGCAGAGAGGATTCAGGAACAAGCAGATAATAGCTGAGATAGACGCGTTGCTAGACGACTACCAGAAGGTGTGATCAATGTCAGAAGAATTCGAACCGATAATCGTGGCGTTCTGCTGCAACTGGTGCTCCTATGCGGGAGCGGACGGCGCAGGCGTCGCAAGGCTGCAGATGCCCACCAACTTCCGCATCATAAGGACCATGTGCTCCGCAAGGGTGGACCCCGAGTTCATACTCAGGGCCCTCTCCAAAGGAGCAGACGGCGTGATCGTGCTCGGCTGCCACCCTGCGGACTGCCACTACATAGGCGGCAACTACAGGGCGAGGAGGAGGATAGCGCTCCTCAGGCTCGTGCTCGAGCAGTACGGCTTCGACGCCAAGAGGCTGAGGCTCGAGTGGGTCTCGGCATCTGAGGGGGAGAAGTTCCAGACGACGCTCTCAGGCTTCGTGGACACGATCAAAGGCCTGGGGCCCACCCCGCTCGTGAAGGAGGGGCAGTGAATGGGGTTCCTTGACATATTCAAGAAGAACAAGGCGAAAGGCGCGAAGGTCGTGAAGAACGTCGACGCCAAGGCGGACAAGGTCGTGAAGGACTCCGGCGCAAAGGCGAAAGCCGCGAAGCCGGCGGTCGCGAAGGCCCCCGCCTCCTGCGCCGCCAAGACCGCCACGAGCGTGAGCGCGTCCCAGCTTCCGTTCTCCGACCTGGTCGAGCCCGGCCCGCTCGTGACGTACAAGCACGGCTTCGGCACCCCGCCCGGCGGAAAGATCAAGCTGGCCATATACTGGGCGGCGGCATGCGGCGGATGCGACGTCTCTATACTAGACAGCAACGACGGCGTGCTCACCGTCGGCGAGATGGCCGACATAGTGATGTGGCCGATTGCGGCGGACGGAAAAGAGAAGGACATCGAAGCGATGAACGACGGAGAGATAACCGTCTCCATAATATCCGGCGCCGTGAGGAACTCCGAGAACGAGCACATGGTGAAGCTCCTGAGGAAGAAGTCCGCCATAGTCGTCTGCTACGGGACATGCGCCTGCTTCGGAGGCTCCCCCGCCCTCGCCAACCTGGTGAAGGGAGGGAAGGACGAGCTTCTGGACTACGTGTACAGGAAGACCCCGTCCACAGCGAACTTCCAGGCAGACTACCACAAAGACAAGGCAGTCATCCCCCAGGTCAGCACGACCGTCTCGGACGGAGACCTGAGCCTTCCCGTGCTTTACGACACGGTCAAGACTCTGGACCAGGTCATCGACGTGGACTACTTCGTCCCCGGATGCCCGCCTCTCCAGGAGTCCATATCCTACCTGTTGAAGGCAGTGGCGGACTTCGTCTACGGCGGAGTCGCGCTCCCCCCCAAGGGGACTAACGTCGGAGTGGTCACCAGGACCCTCTGCGACCAGTGCAGCCGGCGCAAGGAGTTCAGGAGGATAACCAAGATCGTCGAGCCTCACGAGATCGACGTCGACCCCGAGCTCTGCCTGATGGACCAAGGCATACTATGCCTCGGCCCGGCCACCGTCGGAGGGTGCAACGCAAGGTGCACATCCGTAGGCCAGCCGTGCCGCGGATGCTACGGGCCCACGGCGGCAGTCCAGGAGCAGGGGGCGAGCGCCCTCACGGCGATAGCGTCGCTGTTCCCAGTGATCGACGACGACGCGACCTGCGGCGAGGGCGAGATCATCGACATCATGTCGACGATCAAGGACCCGCTCGGGTACTTCTACGCGTTCACGATGGGCAAGTCCCTGATCAAGAGATCAGTCACCGAGAAAGGAGGTAAGTAAATGACAGGACCAGTTATATGGGACGAGAAGCAGAAGATCAGCGGAAACAGGGTCACGATCGACCCGATCACCCGCCTCGAAGGCCATGGCAAGATCGAGATCTTCCTTGACGACAAGGGAGACGTCAGCAGCGCCTATTGGCAGGTGCCGGAGGTAAGAGGGTTCGAGAGGTTCTGCGTCGGCAGGAAGGTGACGGAGCTCAACCAGATCACGGCGAGGCTCTGCGGCGTCTGCCCCGGCGCGCACCACATGGCCTCGACTAAGGCCATCGACGGCTGCTACAGCACGAAGCCCACGGAGGCCGCGTTCCATCTCAGGGACACGTTCTACCACGCGCACTTCGTCCACAGCCACATAGCCCACTTCTACGCCCTCGCGGCGCCTGACTTCGTCTGCGGCCCGGCCGCCCCGGCGGCCGAGCGCAACGTCCTCGGAGTGGTAGCCCACGTCGGGCTGGAGCTCGGCTCGGCAGTCCTGAACGCACGCGCCCAGGCCCAGAAGATCCAAGCCATCATCGGCGGAAAGCCGACGCACCCCCTCATGGGAGTCCCTGGAGGAGTGAGCAAGGCGGTCAACAAGGAAGAGGCCAAGGAGATCCAGGGCTACGCGGACAACCTCGTGAAGTTCTCGGAGCAGTCCCTGGCGGTGTTCAGGAGCGTCGTCCTTGAGAACAAGGAGTACGTGGACATCATAACCAACAAGGACCTCTTCTACAACGAGACCTACCACATGGGGATGGTCAACCCGAAGAACCAGCTGGAGTTCCACGACGGCCCCATAAGGGTAGTCGACCAGGAGGGCAAGGAGCACGACAAGTACGACCCCAAGGACTACCTCGACCACATCGGCGAGGCCGTCGAGCCTTGGTCCTATGAGAAGTTCCCGTACCTCAGGAATCCCGGGTACAAGGGGCTTGTGGACGGCAAGGACAGCGGCATGTACCGTGCGTCCCCGCTGTCCAGGCTCAACGTCTCCGACAGCATATCCACCCCGAAGGCGCAGGCCGCGTTCGACGAGTACAAGGCGCTGTTCAAGAGCCTCGGCGTCAACGGGCCCGTCCAGTTCACCCTGGTGACCCACTGGGCGAGGATCATAGAGATGCTCTACGCCGCGGAGAAGGTCTACGAGGACGCCTACAGCGACAAGCTGACGGACGCCAACATAAAGCAGAAGGACATAAAGGCCGGCGGCCGCGGAGTAGGCTGCGTCGAGGCGCCGAGAGGCACCCTGACGCACGACTACACCTGCGACGAGAACGGCATAGTCACCGCGTGCAACCTGGTCGTCGGGACCACCAACAACAACGGCCCGATCAACATGGACACCGTGAAGGCCGCGAAGGGGCTCATCCACAACTTCGAGGTGTCCCCCGGCCTCCTGAACATGGTGGAGATGGCGTTCAGGGCGTACGACCCCTGCAACTCCTGCGCCACCCACAGCCTGCCCGGGCAGATGCCCCTGAAGGCCGTGATAAGGTACGCAGACGGCGAAGTGTTCGACACCCTGACCCGCAACTAAACCACTTAGGCGGGGCTCCCCGCCTTTTCTTAATTTTTTGGCGTTGTCTCCGTTGATGCATCCGAGATGCGGCGTACGTGCGTCGATTGCAGCAAAAACAACGTCTTTGACCGTAGACATGCCCAACGAAGATGCCTCGTTCCCACCGGTGTCGGCCCGAAACAGAGGAGGGCCGCGCATGTCAGGACCCAAGCAGGCGCATAGGCATGCTAACCCGGCATAATGCCCTAAAAATTCTATAAAGAATAACATCGTCTTTCGGCATTATCGTAGAAGTGGCTGTCGACAATTGTTGCAACCAAGGGTGACCAGATACAAAAATGGTGTATGACTCAGAACCGCGTCATGGGCCTACAAAAGTTAGAACCCTGTTCTTCTGTGCTATTACTGACATGTTAAAAATCCTTTCGGAATATTTTTTGCAATAGGGCATATATCCTTGCAGTCGCATAAATAATACGGGAATATATGACAAATATAAAGTTGAACATCGAAACAATCATCGCATTGGTCCTTGTCGTGCTGGGCCTGCTTATCGCAATCGGGCCTCAGCCGCATATCGGGCCGTTCCATGTATGCGAGCATGACATGGTCGCCGGCATCAAGAACGTGTGCTACTGGACCGCCAGAGCGGAGCTTGGAATGGGGGCGGCAATAGTCCTGCTGAGCGTGCTATCGATATTCGTGAAGTCCAAGGATACCAGAACAGGATTGGGAGTAGGGATACTCGCTACATCAGTATTGGCGCTTCTCGTGCCGACCGTCCTGATAGGCGTCTGCGCCGGAGCTATGATGACCTGCCGCACCACGACTCTGCCTGCGCTCACGGCCATAGGGGTCCTGGCCGTAGTGTTCTCCGTCGTATACATCTTGCAGTCAAGGCGTAAAGCGAGGGCTGCTTGATGAACGTTCGAACGCTGTCCGTGCGCAATCTTTCGAGGAGGCCGTTCAGGACAGTCGGGCTCATAACGGTAGTGGCCGTCTTAGCCTTCTCCCTGTTCGCAGGGTCGTTGCTCGAAGAAAGCCTCGAGAACGGGGCAGAAAACGTGAAGAAGAGGCTTGGCGCAGACGTGATGCTGGTCCCAAAAGGGAGCGGTTACGACGCAGAAGCCATTCTTCTCAAGGGAGAGCCGAATGCGTTCTACATGGACAAGACGGTCGTAGACGAGATCGTAAAGTTCAAAGGAATATCCGAAGTCACTACTCAGTTCTACCTGACTACCGTCTCGGACGCGGAGTGCTGTGACTTCCCCGTGCAGCTCATATCCTTCGACCCAGAGACCGATTTCACCGTCACGCCCTGGATTGAGGCCTCCAACGGAGGCGGGATAGGGCACGGGGAACTCGTGGTCGGCAGCGCGATATCCCTTGTAGGGGACAACCAGGTCAAGCTGTTCGGCAACGAATTCCCTGTTGCGGCCAGGCTCGGCAAATCTGGAACAGGTCTCGACACGTCGATATACATGACACAGGAGACCATGAAGGACGTTGCCAAGCTGGCTAACGACAGGGGGTATCCGTCCCCTGCGCTGGACGGCATAGACTCGCAGATATCCACTGTTCTGATCAAAGCGGAGCCGGGATACGACACGTACCTCCTCGTGCAGGACATAAGGTTCGACGGCGTCAACGTGGACGTCATAAAGTCCACGAACATAACCGCCGGCCTGACCCAGCAGATGGGATCGCTCATAGGATACGTCAAAGTGTTCGAGGTGATGCTGTGGCTGTTGGCAGTGGTGGTGCTGGGCGTTCTTTTTTCGGTGAGCGTCAACGAGCGCAAGAAGGAGTTCGCGACATTCAGGATGATGGGGGCCACGCGTAGGAAGCTGTCGTCGCTCATTCTCGGCGAGTCGTCGCTCGTCAGCGCCGCAGGCGCCCTCCTCGGGGCCGCCCTCGCCGCGTTGTTCGTGCTGCCGTTCAGCGACAGCATCGGGTCGGCGATAGGGCTTCCGTACCTGGCGCCGTCCCTGTCGGCCATAGCTTCGATGTTCGTCCTGTCTGTGGCCGTGGCGTTCGCCATAGGCCCCCTCGCCGCAATCTGGTCCGCACGCAGGATCGGACGTTCCGAGACGCATTCCATGTTCACGGAGGGGAACTGATGTCCGTCGTCGAGACAGAAAGCCTCACAAAGGTGTACTCCGGAGGAGTGAGGCCGTTCAGCGCGGTCTCTGGAGTGGATTTCACTATCAATGAAGAGGACTTCATATCCGTCATGGGAAGGTCCGGCAGCGGCAAGAGCACGCTTCTGAACCTCGTGGCAGGCCTGTTGCGCCCGACCTCGGGAAGCGTCAGCATCAACGGGAGGAAGATATCCGAGCTGGACGACAGGAGCGGCTCCTTCGTCCGCAACTCTGAGATAGGGTACGTTCCTCAGGGACAGAGCCTTCTGGGCAACATCACGGTCATAGAGAACGTGGTGTTGCCATTTACCCTGTTCAAGAGGCCGGGGGAGCCATATGGGCGTGCAAAGGACCTCTTGGAGCGCGTCGGTGTCGGCGACCTTGCCGACTCCAGGCCGAAGAACCTCTCTGGCGGAGAGCAGAGGAGGGTTTCCGTGGCCAGGGCGCTGATGAACTCCCCGTCGCTCCTGATCGCGGACGAGCCTACCAGCGACCTCGATTTGGAGACGTCGTCGCAGGTCATGGAGCTGTTCAGCGAGATTAACAGGGAAGGGGCCGCCGTCCTGATGGTCACTCACGAACCGGACACGGCCAACTACGGAAACAGACACTTCACGATGGACGCCGGGAAGCTGACAGAAAGGACAGCTTGAACAAAGACGGGGACGCGATTAGACAAGACGAAGGAGACAACGACAATGACAGGAGAAGAACAAACACCGACGAACCGCAGGCTGTCTTCCAGGAGGGCCGTGGCGGCGATAGCGGTCGTGGCGATACTGGCCATAGCGGCGGTCGCAGGGTACTTCATCGTTCTGAACGGCAACCATGCCACCGCAGACATCACGGTCCAGTCCAACCACCCTCTGGCAGACCTCGATGTGACGGTATATGTGGATGGAAAGGACGTAGGCACATGGCACGTGAACGGCCAGAACAGCGCGCACATATCATACGACTACTCTTGGTCAGTCTTCGACGACGCGAAGACGATAGAGGTCAAGGCAGTATACCTAGGCGTGCAGGGTGACGCTCAGACTATCACGGTCTGCAAAGGCGGAGTGAACAACGTGACGCTCCTGCTAGATCCCCAAAGCTGCCACACGCAGGTGACGGCCGACGCCCCCGCCTGACGTCAAAAGCTGACCGCGGCCTCCGAGCCTCGCGCCCTGGAACCGAAACCCGTCAGGCAGGGGGGGGGGGAGCCCCGCCTTTTATTGATTTTCTTGCATGTCCGACGGCGACATTCGCATGATTTAACGGATTTTTATAAGATTATTCGCATCATTTAGTAGAAGAATTTTAAATTATTCGTGTCAAACAATAGTAAACAGCTACAATGCCAGATGGTACAGAACCGATGCTTGAACGGAGGATAACAGCCGAGTGCGTCAAATGGAAGAACGCCCCCAAGAAAAGGGCTGTCTTCTCATAATCAGGACAAGGCAGGTTGGGAAGCACGCCGATCCTCTTGTACGACATGCAGAGTTGTCTCAACGCAAGGGTAGCGTCCCATATTGGATTGGGAGTCGGTTCAGGCTTTACTCTCAGGCAATTCCATGGTCAACGGAGGAAAGATAGCGGAAAACGCCATAGCCGGGGTAATCGGCAGCAGGAACATCCCTCTCACGTACTTCGAGCGCAAAGGCAGGCTCGAGGTCGACTTCGTCCTCTCTATCGACGGCGAGGTCGCCGCTTTGGAGGTGAAGTCAGGGAACAACTCTAAATCCAAGTCCCTCGACTCGCTAATGTCCGAAAGATACAACGTCTCCAGAGGGATAAAGCTGGAAAGGGCCAACGTGCATTCCGACAACAGGGGGATAGAGCACTACCCTCTCTTCGCCGCCGCGTTCATACTTCCGAACTATTGGGGTTACAACTGATTGCGCAACGACAGGATGCCGCCAGTCTATGACGTTGAAAACAGGGGATGCCGTTGTCAAATTAAAAATCACTCAGGAGAGGCGGCCTCATGCAATGTATGGACATAACGCCTTGATTTTAAAAAATCAGTAGTGTGCGTTATTATATGAAGTGTGCCAATGGAGAATATAACTACTTAATCGTGGGAAAAAATAGTGAACATCACTACTTAGTCGGGGGAATAAGTAGTGAACATCTCTATTTTGTGTGGGGAATAAGTAGTGAACAACACTACATGTTCTGGAAATGAGCAACGAATGTCGCCCCTAAACAGAACTGAAAAACGGTCAGAGCCAAACGTCTTCGACGTACTTCTTTCTCTGTCTCGCCCGCCCGTCGATGCGCAGGTCCTCGATCCTCCCGAGGCATAGGCCGTCCAGCAGATGGACGGAGGCGTTGTCTGAGTCAAGTAGGTCTCCGCCCATTATCGGCCCCAGCAGAGGCTCTCCGCGTATGTTCACCGGGGACCCGCCCAGCATGCGGTTGAACGCCGGGACGACGACGAACTCTTCGGGGAGGGCCTCGTACCTCTCAGACCGAGGCTCCTTGAACCTCCCCCGGACCCAGCACGGCTCGGTAGTCTGCTTTCCCACGCCGTCCCTGAACATCACAGAGGGATGGTCGTGCCCCATGACCAACACCCTAGACGACATCACTTTCGCCGAAGGCCAGGTGTGCCCGTGAACGAACCCTATGTCCTCGATCTTGAGGCCGGACGCCGGATGCAGGCTCACGTGGCCGGGGAGGAACTCCTCTATCGACGTGTCGTGGTTGCCGCGGACCACGTCGACGGCGTCGAACCGGTCAAGAAGCCTGTCGAAGAACACAGGTATCTCGCGGTACTCCTGCTTCGTGGATCCCGGGACCGAGTCTTTGACGTCGCCTATGACTATAAGCCGTTTCGCCTCCGTCCCGGCGGCCTCCATGATCCTGTCGAACATGTCGTCGGTGCGGGAGACGATATGGAACCCCTTTGAACGCATATGCGACTCCAGCCCTATGTGCAGGTCGCTGATTACGAGGGCGTCGTCAGCCCTCAGGGCGGGCATGCCATGAACAGGCTGTAAGTCCATCTCACTCCCTCAGGCCGTCCCTGAGAACCTTCGGTATGCGGGCTATCACGTCAGTCGCGATCATACCGTAAGACAGTTTGGAGAAGGCGAGCTCTCCGGCCTTGCCGGATATGTACGCCCCCAGAGAAGCCGCATCGAAGGTCCCGAGGCCCTTGGACAGCAGGCCTCCAACTATGCCGGAGAGCACGTCCCCGGTGCCGGCCCCGGTCATCGCAGGGGTCCCTGTGCCGTTGACCCTGACAAGGGGGCCATCGGCGATGATGTCCTCCGGGCCTTTGAGGAGTATCGTGGCCCCTGTCCTCCGGGCAAGCTCGGACGCCGAGGCATGCTTGTCCTCGACGTCGCCTCCGAGGCGTGCGAACTCTCCTGTGTGAGGGGTCAGGATTACATCCCCGTCAGTCCTGAAGCCCTTTCCCAATGCGTTCAAGCCGTCGGCGTCCACCACCGTCGGGACGTCGCATTGCGATATGAACACCTTCACCGTCTCGACCGTCTCCGGGGCCGTGCCGAGGCCAGGGCCTATGACGACTGCGTCATGGTCCACCGCCAGCTTGAGCAAGTAATCGACGTGTCTCAACGAAAGAACTTCTCCGCCGAGCTCTTTGACCACGAACACGGGGGAGAACGATGCGACTTGGAGCGAGGACCCCTCGGGGACGGCGACGCGGACTATGTCCGCGCCCACGCGAAGGGCGGCCATCGCAGCCATTGCAGGCGCGCCGTGGCATGCGCCCCCGCCGATGACGAGCAAGCGGCCGTTGTCGCCTTTGTGGCTGTCGTTGCGGGGTATAGGGTATCTCAGCATGTCGCCTGGGCCGACTCTCTGATAAGCGTCCTTTGGAATGCCGATGTCTTTAATCAAGATCTCACCTGAGTTGCTTTCATTCATTCCCTGCTTGAAGTCATGGAACGTTATAGTAATATCCGGTTCAACAGATATATCGGTTCCCAGTCCCGAAGGCACGTCCACAGACACGATCGCGCCCCTGAACGCCCGTGTGAGGGATATGTATGACCGGTACGGCTCCCGCAAGTTCCCGGAAGCCCCTGTGCCGAGGGCGCAGTCGACTAGCACGTCGAACCCTGTCGGGATGGAGCCTTCTAAGGCGCTCACGGGGCATCGGAGCTTGGAAAGCGCCTCTCTGGCGTAAAGGGAGCGGATCTCGGCGGCAGGGCGGAGAAGCGCGACCTCCGTCGTGTCGGGAGGCGTCAGGCTGGCGGCCACTATGCCGTCGCCGCCGTTGTTGCCGACGCCGCATACGAACAGGACGCGCTTTCCATGGAACCTTTCTTTCAAAACTTCTGCGACGGCTGCGCCGGCGTTGCCCATGAGCCGCGCGACTCCCACGCCCAGCGCCTCGGAGTTGGCGTCCATGACGGCCGAGTCCAACGCCGTGATCATGAGATCACTTCTTGTTCTTCACAAGTATCTCGCCTATCTTGGGCAGAAGCTCCGTCTTGGACAGCTTTCCCTTCTCGACGCGGACGCATCCGCGCTTGGCCGCCCAGTTCGCGGGATACGCCCGGTTCTCGAACACCTCGTACTCCAAGTCCAAGATCATCGCGCCCTTCGCGATTATGTCGACCTCGGGGTTCTTGACGCACAGGCTCTTCGGAAGGCGGCGCCCCTCGCCTCTTGTGCGGTCTATGTCGAAGTACTCCGGCCAAAGAACTATCGCGGTGTCCTCGTCGTATGCCATATGCATCCCAAACGCGGAACAGATTAATAACCTGATGTAAAAACAAGTTTCCCGGGGCAGGCCCGGGAAACGTCGATCACTGGACGAGGACGGCGTTTACAGCTCCGTCCTGTCCCGGCCTGGACGTCACGATCGCGTCGCCGAGCTCGGTGACGATGGTGGCGCCTCTGTTCATGATGTTGCGCTGAACGTAGTTGGGGTCAGCTGGGTTGTGGGTGACATTGAGTATCTTCGTCTTCTTGACGGTGTTGGCCTTCTTGTCCACGACGTTGGCGTACTGCGCGACGAGGACTCCGACCTTGACGTGACCGCCGGTTGTGCGGTACTGCTTCAGGGACTGCACGCCGAGCTTGGTGTACTGTTTCTCCCTGCCGATTTCGAACCTTCTCTTGCCGCGGCTGGAGACGAGTCTTCCGCCGGTAGGCTTCCTTCTTGATTTGCCCTGCCAAAGTGCCATGGTGATCAGCACGTCTATTGCGGATTTATATTTAAAAGTTATTGGGGGCGCACAGCGTTGATTTTCTGCCGTGTTGCGTGCGCCCTCGCCCCCTGCTCTGATAACCACAGGCGACTTCCACCGGTCACGCACTGCGTTCGGAGGAAGTCGCAGAGCCACTTGGATGAAGAAGAGACATAAAGGGTGGTTGCGAGGCGGACTGGCAATGGACTGGCAATGGAATGGTAATAGACTGGTAAAAAATAGCAATAACGGCAATAAGCAGTGATGGACTGGCAACGTAACGGTAATGGAACGGTAATGGAACGGTAATGGAACGGTAATGGAACGGTAATGGAACGGTAATGGAACGGTAATGGAACGGTAATGGAACGGTAATGGAACGGTAATGGAACGGTAA
>JAITOF010000050.1 GCA_031290095.1 Candidatus Methanoplasma porotermitis | reverse complement strand
GTTATGTACACCCCGCCTTCGACGGGCACCTTGTTGCCGGCGGCGGTGAACGCTTTGTAATATGCCGTGTCAAGGTCCTCGTCGATGCCCATGACCTCCCCCGTGCTCTTCATCTCTGGAGTGAGTATCGAGTCGACTCCGGGAAGTTTCAAGAACGGGAAGACGGAAGCCTTGACCGCATAATGGTCGATCTGTCTGTATCCTGACAGGCCGAAGTCCTTCAGAGTCTTGCCGAGCATGACTTTGGTCCCGATCTTCGCGAGCGGTATGCCGGTGGCCTTGGATATGAAAGGCACTGTGCGCGATGCACGAGGGTTTGCCTCTATCATGTATATCTCGCCGTTCTTGAGCGCGAGCTGCAGGTTCATGAGGCCCTTGATCTCAAGAGCGAGGGCCACTTTCACAGTGATGTCCACCATCTCGTCTATCACGTCTTTCGAGAGGGTGAAGGGCGGAAGCACCATGGTGGCGTCCCCGGAGTGGCATCCGGCGTACTCTACATGCTCCATTATCCCTCCGACGTAGACGTCCTTCCCGTCCGACACGGCGTCGATGTCTATCTCGATGGCCTCCGTGAGGTACTTGTCGACAAGTATCGGATGGTTCCTGGAGACTTTTACAGCGGTCTCCACGTACGTCTTGAGCTCGTCTTCGGAGTAGACTATCTCCATCGCCCTTCCTCCGAGGACGTAAGACGGCCTCACCAGGACGGGGTATCCAATTCCTTCGGCGATCTCTCTCGCCTCCTCGAACGAGTATCCCGTCCCTGATTCGGGCTGCCTTATGCCCAGCTCGTCCATGAGCTTGGAGAAGCGGCGCCTGTCCTCTGCGACGTCCATCTTGTCCGGAGGGGTGCCGAGAACCTTTGCCTTGGAGCCCGACAGCGCCTTCTCCAAGTCCACCGCGAGGTTGACGCTGGTCTGCCCCCCGTATTGCACTATGACGCCGTCGGCGTCCTCTGACTCGATTATGTTGAGCACGTCTTCAAGAGTTATGGGGTCGAAATACAGGCGGTCCGAGATGTCGTAGTCGGTGGACACCGTCTCGGGGTTGTTGTTGACGATCATCGCGCTGACGCCCTCTTCCTGGAGGGCCATGACGCCATGGACGCAACAGTAGTCGAACTCGATCCCCTGCCCTATCCGTATGGGCCCTCCGCCGATGATCAGGACCTTCTTCCTCCCGTCGGAGCCGCCTGCCTCGGTGGACATCCCGTACGTGGAATAGAAATAAGGAGTCTCGGCCGCGAACTCCGCCGAACACGTGTCCACCATCTTGTACACCGGGAGGATTCCGATCCTCTTGCGCTCTGCGCGCACGTCCGACTCTTTCTTGCCTGTCAGCTCGGCTATGGAGTCGTCCGAGAAGCCCATTCTCTTAGCGTCAGAGAGGAGTTCTTTCGTGAACGGCGTGCTCCTGATCCTCTTCTCCATCTCGACGATGTTCCTGATTTTAACAAGAAAGAACGGGTCCCAGAAGGTGAGGGCGGCTATCTTTTCGATGGTCCAGCCTCTTCTGAGAGCCTCCGCAATGTAGAATATGCGACGGTCGGTGGCACGCCTGAACTCCTCTTCGAACTCGGAGTCCTCGACGTCTACGCGGTCCAATCCCTTCACGCCTATCTCCAGAGACCTGAGACCTTTGAGAAGGGCTTCTTCGAAGGTGCGGCCGATGGACATCATCTCCCCGGTGCTCTTCATCTGGGTCCCGAGATGGCGGTCGACAGTGCGGAACTTGTCGAAAGGCCAGCGAGGTATCTTGACCACGACGTAGTCTATCGTGGGCTCGAACGCCGCGAAGGTCGAGCCGGTGATCTTGTTTGGTATCTCGTCCAGCGCGTACCCGACAGCGATTTTGGCGGCCACCCTTGCTATGGGGTACCCGGTGGCTTTGGATGCCAGCGCGGACGAGCGGGACACGCGGGGGTTGACCTCTATCAGGCGATAGTCCCCGTTTGCGGGGTTGAACGCGAACTGTACGTTGCATCCGCCTTCGATGCCGAGCGCCCGTATGACCTTCAGGGCCGAGGCCCTGAGGCGCTGGTGGTCGTTGTCGGACAGCGTCAAGACGGGAGCGCAGACTATGCTCTCGCCGGTGTGTATGCCCATCGGGTCTAAGTTCTCCATGTTGCACACTATGATGCAGTTGTCAGCCGCGTCCCTCATGACCTCGTACTCGAACTCCTTCCATCCCAGCACGCTCTCCTCTACCAATACTTGGTGGATGCGCGAGTACGCCAGGCCTCTGGCGCATATGTCAGCCAGCTCCTGCTCGTCGTACGCTATCCCGCCTCCCGTGCCTCCCAAAGTGTACGCCGGCCTCACCAGCACAGGATACCTCCCTATGACCTTGACGGCCTCGACCGCCTCTCGGACGGTTTTGACGCTGCGGCTTATCGGCACCGGCTCTCCGATCCTCTCCATGGTCTCTTTGAACAGCTCCCTGTCCTCGGACATGGCGATGGCGTCCGGTTGCGTGCCCATCAGGTCCACGCCTAGCCTCTTCAGCTCTCCTGACTCGGCGAGTTCGGAGCATATGTTGAGGGCAGTCTGCCCGCCCATGCCTGAAAGGATCCCGTCCACGCCCTCCCTCTCGATGATCTTTGCGACGAACGACGCCTGCAGCGGTTCGATATAGACGCTGTCCGCAGTCTCGGGGTCGGTCTGTATCGTCGCGGGGTTGGAGTTCACCAGAACGGTGTCGTACCCCTCCTCTTTTAAGGAGCGGCACGCCTGGGTGCCTGAAAAGTCGAACTCGGCCGCCTGCCCGATGACGATCGGCCCGGAGCCGATGACCATGAGCTTCTTGTACTCCTTCTTCACAAGCCCCCCTCCCTTGCAGCTTTGGCGAACCTGTCAAAGAGGAACGACGTGTCCCACGGGCCGGGCGACGCCTCGGGGTGGTACTGACATGTGAATATCGGCAGTCTCTCGTGCTTCATGCCCTCGACCGTGCCGTCGTTGACGTTGAACTGGTCTGCGACGAGCCCCGTGCCGTCCAGGCTGTGCTCGTCGACCGCGAATCCGTGGTTCTGGGAGGTGATGAACACCCTGCCTTCGTATTTCACCGGCTGGTTGCATCCGCGATGCCCGAATTTCAATTTGTATGTCGAGCCTCCCAGCGCGAGCCCCACGACCTGGTTGCCGAAGCATATTCCGAACAGAGGCAGCTCCGCAGAGATGCCCTTGACGGCCTTGGCCGTGCTGCCCAGTATCGCGGGGTGCGCAGGGTCTCCAGGCCCGTTGGAGAGGAGCACGCCTCTGACTCCGCTCTCAAGTATCACGTCAGCCGGCGTGTCGTAAGGGAACACTGTGACGTCGAACCTCGCGGAGAGGTCTCTCAGAATTCCGCTCTTAGCTCCGCAGTCCAGCATTCCGACGCGAACGTCCTTGCCGTTGTCATGCTCTGTTATCGTCTTGCATGAGACCTCGCCCACAAGGTTGCTCTCCGACGGGGCGGGCATGCTTTTGAGTTTTTTGACGATCCCCTCGAGGTCGCTCCCGTCCCGCGTCACGAGGCCTTTCAAGGTGCCCATCGTCCTTATCTTTATGACGAGCGCCCTCGTGTCGATCCCTGATATTCCCGGGACCTTGTTGGCCTTCAGGAAGTCGTCCAGCGTCCTTCCGCCGTACATCATCGACGGTTCCCTGCAACACTCCCTGACCACGAGGGCCCTGGCATGTATGCCTTCGGATTGATAGAAGCCGTCGCTGATCCCATAGTTCCCGACCAGCGGGTAGGTCATCACAAGTATTTGTCCCTGGAAGGACGGGTCGGTGAGGCTCTCTTGATAGCCGCACATGCCCGTTGAGAAAACGACCTCGCCGAATGCAGAGGCCTCGTATCCGAAGGACTCTCCTTCGAAGACGGTGCCGTCCTCAAGGACCAAATAACTTTGCGCCATTGAGAATTAATCACAATATAGTGCCGTATATAATAGCTTTGGAAATTCGATTACAGCCGCCGTCAAGGGTTGTCTGATTTTAGACAAACCATCCGGCAATGAACGAAATAGGCATAAACAGCCGTTGCTTATCCCTGCGTATGCGTCTTCTCGAAGAGGATCCCAAGGGAGGAAGGATACGGATGCTGCCGGAGACCGACGAAGACGTCTGGCACCTGTACAACGTCCTGGAGGTTGGAGACACGGTCCTCGCATCGACCACGAGGAGGGAGGAGAAGGCGGCAGACAAGCTCAGGGCCGAGAGGGCCGAAAAGAAGAGGATGACCCTCGGGATAAGGGTGGAGAAGGTGGAGTTCTCAGACGAGGACCTCAGGCTCAAGCTGCTGGGGGTCATCGAGACAGGCCCGCAGGACATAGGGCAGCACCACACGCTCATCGTGGAGGTCGGCGACGCCATCACGCTGTCCAAGGAAAAATGGAGGGCGACTCAGATTTCCAGGCTCAGAAAGGCGGTCGAAGAATCTGGAAAGCCCAGGATCGTGTTCGTCTCCTTGGACCAGGACGATGCGACGATAGCAGTGCTCAGGCAGCTTGGATTGAAAGAGCTGGCCACCATAAGGTCCATGCGCTCCGGGAAGCAATACTCCGAGAAGGGCAAGGAAGACTCATATCACGACGAGATCCTGTCCAAGGTAGCCCCGCTTCTCGACGAGGGGATGCCGCTGGTCCTTTTGGGTCCTGGGTTCGAGAAGGAAGAGCTCGCAGAGTTCCTGAAGCTCAAAGGCGTCGGGAAGATGCACGTGCACCACACGGGGCAATCGGGAATGACCGGAGTGAACGAGCTAATCAAGAGCGGCTTGGGAGCAGAGGTGCTGAGAGATTCCGCAGTCGGGGTGGAGATGGAGGCCGTTGAGAGGCTGATGGCGGAGATAGGCAAGGACGGCGCCGCGACGTACGGCACGCGGCAGGTGTCCGACGCGGCCGCCGCAGGCGCCGTGGACACGTTGCTCGTCCTAGACTCCAAGCTAAGGGGCCAGGACCTGGACGGGGTGGTCAGGTCGGTGGAGTCCAACCAAGGAAAAGTGGTGGTCGTTTCCGAGCGCCACGATGCCGGGAAGGAGCTGTCCGCATTGGGCGGAATGGGCGCCATTCTGCGGTACAGGCTGTAAAACTGCGATTATATGGCGCATATACGCCCTTATTTTCACGACTCCTTGGAAAACATTTAATTACAGTCCTGCACTAGCTCTTTCAGTCATCCTTGCGGATGTTTTCGACCGCATAACCATCTATAGGGGAACGGAAATGAAGACAAAAAAAGAGGTATACAGCATCTTAGAAAAGCACGACGTGAGCGTATGCGACACCACCCTGAGAGACGGGGAGCAGACTGCAGGCATCGTATTCTCTAACGTTGAGAAGTACAGGATAGCTCAGCTGTTGGACGATGCGGGCGTGCCGCAGATCGAAGCGGGGATTCCCACGATGGGCGCCGACGAGAAGAAGGCGGTAAGGCACATCGCCCGCATGAAGCTGAGCGCTTCCGTGCTCGGATGGAACAGGGCCACGTTGGCCGACATAGACACCAGCATCGAGTGCGACGTCGATTCCGTGGCGATATCGATGTCCGCGTCCGACATCCACATAGAACACAAGCTCAAGAAGAGCAGAGAATGGGTTTTGGAGCAGGTCGCGAAGAGCGTCGAGCACGCCAAGGCGCACGGCCTGTACATATCGTGCAACGGCGAGGACGCGTCCCGTGCCGACATCGACTTCCTCATCCAGTTCGCAAAGACCGCCAAAGACTCAGGCGCAGACCGCTTCAGGTACTGCGACACGATCGGAAGGGACGACCCGTTCAGATGCTTCGACAGGGTCAAGAAGATAATCGACACGGTGGGCATCGACGTGGAGATGCACACTCATGACGATTTCGGGATGGCCACCGCCAACTGCATGGCAGGCGTCGCGGCCGGAGCCAGGTTCATGAGTACGACGGTCATGGGCATCGGAGAGAGGTCGGGCAACGCTCCTCTCGAGGAGACCGTCATGGCATGCGAGCACTTGTTCAAGAAAAGCACAGGCATATCCCCCTTGAAGCTCAAAGCCCTTGCCGAGTTCGTCTCGGTGGCGTCCGGGCGCCCTATAGCGGTGTCGAAGCCGTTCCTCGGCGCCAACTGCTTTGCGCACGAAGCCGGGATCCACGCAGACGGAATCATAAAAGACGCTCAGAACTACGAGCCTTACAACCCTGAAGAGGTCGGGCTCGAAAGGAGCATAGTCATCGGCAAGCACTCCGGGAGGAACACCATCGTCACCAAGATGGCCGAGCAAGGCGCGGACCTCACCGACCAGGAGGCTTCTGACCTGCTTGATAGGGTCAGGAGGATCGCCGTCAAGCTCCACCGCAGCATCTCTTCCAAGGAGCTGCTCATCATGTACAACGACATGAAAGCAGGCGAAGACCCGTTCGACGACGAGTACTGAGACGCGCAGGCCATGCCATGCAAACCCCTTCCATGTCAAACGTCGCCACATAGGCCCGACGCGGAATCCGAGTCAGCCGCTGTTAGGGTCGATTGCATACGGGCGTTTTCGACGCATGTATCGTTGTAAGGGCGACGACGTCAATCGTAAGAATATGGGGTCGGGAGAGGGAATTGAACCCCCGTATGCGGATCTGCAGTCCGCCACATAGCCACTGTGTTACCCCGACGCTGACATCCTCATTATCAGGGCATGTATTAAACCATTTCCGTCCCTAAAACTGCGTTTCTTAACGCCGTTGCATGGCATTGGCTATGATGCGGCCGTCAAACGGCTCGACATCCAACTGTTCGACCGTCATGCAGGAACACGTTCAACTGTTTCGACAGTTAGACATTCGCGCGGAGACGAACGGAAGCAGGAGTGGCTGGACAGCCCGATGCGTCGCCATCGTCAGTCTTTGAGCCCGATCATCTTTCTGACGGGGGAATACGCCCCTTTCAAGACGTCCGGGTCGAGGACGACCTCTCCAGAAAAAGACTCCAGCGCGTTGGCTATCGATTCCAGCTCGATCATCTTCATGGTCATGCATACCGCCTGCACGGGAAAATGGAACCTCTTCTGGCCGTACAGAGCTTCCAGGCGGTGTCTCATCCCGACCTCGGTGAGAACAATCACATCCTCAGAACCCGTCTCTCCTGCCATGGCTAGTATCTTCTCGGTGGATCCTATCCCGTCGGCGAGCGCCAGCACTTCCGGGCGGCATTCTGGATGCGCGAGTATCTTCGCGCCGGGGTGCTTCTCCTTCATGGCCCCTACTTGCCTGACCGTGATGCTCTGGTGCACAGGACAGAACCCGTCCCAAAGAATCACGTTCTTGTCCGTCTTCGAGGCGACGTATGCCCCCAGGTTCATGTCGGGCACGAACACGACGTCTTTTTGGCTCAGAGAGTCGACGACGCTGACGGCGTTGGACGACGTGCAGCACACGTCCATCTCGCATTTGGACTCGGCGGTGGAGTTCACATAGCCGACGACGGCGGCGCCGGGGTTCCTCAGCCTGGCGCCGCGTATCTGCTCAGCGTTGCACATGGACGCCATGGCGCAACGGGCCTCCGGCTCTGGGAGCAGGACCCTTTTTCCTGGGCTGAGGATCTTTGCGGTCTCACCCATGAACGACACGCCGCAGAAAACGATCACGTCGGCATCCGAGCCAGCGGCTTTTACGGACAGTCCAAGGGAGTCTCCGACGTAGTCGGCGATATCCTGCACGTCCGCAGATGTGTAATTATGAGCTAGTATGACGGCGTTCTTCTCCATCTTGAGTTGGCGGATCCGCTCAGCTACCGTTGACATCGACAGCGTATTCCACGCATGGTTTATATCTATATCATCCTCTGCCGGAGCATGGCAGGAGACAGAGAACATCTGGCCGCAGACAAGTTCAACTGCACGGCTGTCGAGCGCGCGCTTTTCGAGGCAGGCATAAAGATGGGCACGATATACCACCAGTTTGTGGGGATGCCGGTCGACGCGGAGAGCGCCGATTCGTTGGAGGACGCAATGCAAAGGGGCATCCTCGTGCAGCCTTACGTCAAAAGCGTCTCTATACGCATCGACCGCACGCCGCTGGGGCCGAAAAAAGACGAATATTCATACGTGTCGCTGACGGGGGAGATGCTCGACGTCGTCCTCGTAGTCGGCATCGACGACGTAGAAGTGACTGCCGAGATGCGTTACGACCGCGCCCTGAGATATCCGTTGATGTACGTTTCCGGCGTCAGACGCTCGGAGGCCCGAGCCGGCCTGCCAGCATGACAATCTGCCTTCCGACGAAGTTTCAGATTCTGTTTCATCGTTTGACTGGGCGGGCGCTTGGCACAAAGTTGCCAGCTACAACGCAGAAAGCGTAATGCAACCTTAATTCATTATTTATACGTTAATTGCCATATAGGGGATTACAATTGGGTTTGCGCATGATCAGCGACATTAAAATCGGCATTACGGGCCTACCGGGGTCGGGGAAAACATATGCTCTACTCCGTGTCATTGAGATGTTGAAAGAAAACGACCTCCAGATCGGCGGAATGATAGACGAGTCCGTGACCGACGGGAGACGCAAGACAGGCTTCTCGGTGCGCAACATCCTCACAGGGGAGACGAAGGTCTTTGCAAGCTCCGACATCGAAAGCAAGATCATGATCGGCAAGATAGGCGTAGATCTGTCCAAGTTCGAAGAGATTGGCATAGTCGCAATAAGGACTGCGTGCAAGCAGTGCGACATAATCGTCATCGACGAAGTGGGAAAGATGGAGGTGGAGAGCCCGGCTTTCATAGATGCCGTGAAGGAAGCCCTCGATGCCGACAAGCCTATGATTCTGACCCTTCACAAAAAGTCCAGGAACCCTCTGCTCCAGGACATAAGGAGAAGGGACGACGTAAGGATATTAGAGGTGACGCCCACCAACAGGAACCTTCTTCCGCACAAGATCGTTCGTCTGATGAAGGGTGAAAACGTCTGATGCCTGAAGGAGTGGTCGTCAGAGAGGCCTCCACGGATATTCTGGTCCCGGAGACGCACTCTTTGCATGGGCCTGGCAAAAAGATCGGGCCGGTGTTCTTCAACAGGCAGATGGCGTTCAACCGTGACGTGAGCGTGATGCTCCTCCGCACTTTATCGAAGAGCATGACCGTCGCGGACGCCATGGCGGCCACAGGGTCGCGGTCTGTGCGCATAGCGAACGAGGTCCCTGGCACAGAGGTGGTAGCCAACGACATGAGCCCGGAGGCAGTGGAATACATCGATGCCAACATCAAGATGAACAGCCTCTCGAACTGCGAGTCGTCGAACTGCGACATGCACTCGCTCTTCACGGAGAGGTCATTCGACTACGTGGACCTGGACCCTTTCGGCTCTCCGGCCCATTTCATACAATCGTCGATACGAGGGTGTAGGAAGAAGGGCATACTGGCCATAACAGCGACGGACACCGCCCCGTTGGCCGGGGCGCATGCCGGCAAATGCAGGCGCAGATACCAATGCGAGCCGATAAGAGGATACATGTGCCATGAGGGCGGCCTCCGCATACTGATGTGCACGATAGCCCGCGAACTTGCCAAGTTCGACCGAGGGATGACCCCGTTGCTGTCGTTCTATGCAGACCATTACTTCAGGACGTATGTAAGGGTGGAGGAGGGCGCGGATGCCGCAGACAGGTCGCTTGGGAGTCTCGGATACATGCATTACGACCCGTCTACGCTTGAGCGGTCCATATCGACGCTCTCTGACTCCGAACATAGACTTGGCCCGTTCTGGCTGGGCCCGCTTCATTCAAAGGACGTCCTCGCATCCCTGTCTTCCGAGGACACCTCCGAAGAAAGGAGGTGCGTCAAGATGCTGGACCTCTGGAGGAACGAGATCGATTCAGAGGTATTCCTGTACGACATGAGCGAGCTGTCGTCCTTCACAAAGATGTCGCCTCCGAAGATAGACGACCTTGTGGACGAGCTCAGGATGCATGGGAAGGCGGCCAAGACTCATATGAGCCCCACGTCGTTCAAGACTGACCTTGAAACCAAGGACGTCCTCGGAGTCTACCGGGAGCTGAGCGACAGGATGATGGCCGCCAAAAACAGCGTATGACGCCACGAGTTAAAGGCCCACATACGTGGCTTCAACGAAAGACAGGTGGCCGACATGGATCGTTCTCGATTCATGTGGTGACGTTCCGTAGCCTCGCGAGGTGGTCTTGGGAGAAGGCGTATGTGGACAGCTTCTCCTGCGTGGCGATATTTAGAAAGCATGCACGAGGTTGATCAAGCGCCTGTGGCCGCCGACAACTCTTCCAGATCGGCGTGTGCCACGTCTTCAACGGTACGGTATTCGCCATCGCGCAGCTTTGCGGCTAGGCGCCGAACCTACGCGATTGACATCCTCAAGGTCCCACCCGGCGGCATAGTCAGTGGAAGGCTTGTTGACATCGTCCGCTAGATTATCCTCCTCAGTGTGCCCCAACATAATTAATCACCTCGCAATCACGTCATGCCTCATATGAACTCCTGCGGACCCCCTCCCCCCGGCGCCCATGCCGCATAAAACACGCCGCGCCGTCTGCTTTCGCCTGCAACCAATGCGCATATGCCCCTGCCCTGTGAAATAACAGGGGCCAAGGCTCGCATCGAAGCGGCATCCCCTCTCTGCTCGAACAAACCTTCGCTTTATTCGCCCTGTGGGCATTTTCCGCAATGTGATTTTTCACGGGCTTGGGATTAAAACCCCACCATCGTGTTAAATTCCGAACACAGCGTCGTCTGTGGCAACCTTTATAGGGATAGAACCGTTGATGCGCAACGGTGCGATATTGCCGAGCATTGCGATTATTGGTGCACAGTGGGGCGACGAGGGTAAAGGCAAGATAACCGACTATCTGGACGAGACCGCACATCTCATAGTGCGCTTTCAGGGCGGCAACAACGCTGGCCACACGATTGTCGTCGGCGACAAGGTGTTCAAACTCCATGGGCTCCCGTCCGGGGTCGTCAGGAAAGGCAACCTCGCCGTGATCGGCAACGGCGTCGTTGTGAACATGGACGAGCTTCTGGAGGAGATCGACGAAGTCGTCAGGATCGGAGGGTCTGTCGACGGGCTCCGGATATCAGACCGCGCCCACCTAATCATGAACTATCACAAGAAGCTTGACGGCGCCGAGGAGAAGTATCGCGGCAAGAACGTCGTCGGCACGACCAAGAAGGGCATAGGCCCAGCCTACCAAGACAAGATGTCAAGGGGAGGGTTCCGTGCGGGCGACCTTCTAGAGGACGGCCTTCTGAAGGAGAAGATAGCGTTCAACATAGGCTACAAGAAAGACCTCTTGAACATGCTGGACGCCGAGGGATGCAGCTGCTCTGTAGAATCCCTCTTCGAAAAGATGAAAGGATGGAGGGACCGGATCGGCAAATACGTCTGCGACACCTCCGTCCTCGTCAACGACGCCCTCGACGAAGGGAAGAACGTGCTTTTTGAAGGCGCGCAGGGCGCGATGCTCGACATCGACCACGGGACGTATCCGTACGTCACGTCGTCCTCGACATGCGGCGGGGGCGTCTGCTCCGGAGCCGGAGTTGCGCCGAACAGGATAGACGAGACGTTAGGGTGCCTCAAGGCATACACCACCCGCGTGGGCGAAGGCCCGCTCGTGACGGAGATACTTGGAGAGGCGGGAGCGGAGCTCCAGAAGCGCGGCGGCGAGTTCGGCGTGACGACAGGAAGAGGAAGAAGATGCGGATGGCTGGACCTCGTCGTCGCGGAGCATGCGTCCAGGCTTTGCGGCTTCACGTCCTTGGCCGTCACGAAGCTGGACGTCCTCAACGGCTACGAGGAGCTGCCTGTGTGCGTGGCGTACGAGATCGACGGAAAGAAGGATGTCCATTTCCCTGCGTCGATATCCAGGCTCGAACGTGCCAAGCCGATATACAAGACGCTCAAAGGATGGAAAGGGTGGGACGACACCGCCGCCGTCGTGAAGAACGGTTACGACTCCCTTCCGCCGGAGATGAGAGATTACATAGCATTCATCGAGACGGAGATGAAGGTTCCAGCGGACATAATCAGCATCGGCCCCAAGAGGGACGAGACGATAGACCGCCGCCAAGAATGGTGGAGCTGAATCACTTTTTCAAAGCGGCCTTCACGAACAGCGACCTGTCAGCGCTCATTGGAATCGTAGCATCGAACCCGACCTTGAAAGTGGTCCCGTGCGTGCTCGGGTCGAGCGACGACCCCGCCGCGCCCGGAATCGTCAGTATCCTGTCGCCCTGCATCCTCGTGGCGACGGCCCACTCCACGGCGCGGTCGTCGAATATATCGACGTCTTCATCGACCACGACTACATGTTTCATGGACGTGTGCCCGCTGAACGCGGCCATTATAGCGTTTACGCCGTCGCCCTCCTTGTTCTTAGCTATGGACACCACCCCGTTCAGCCAACAGCATCCCCCCTCCGTCAGACGGACGTTCTTCACTCTGGGAACGGCCTGTCTCACCGCTTTTAGAATCATCGGCTCTCTGGGAAGGCCCATGAGGAGGAAGTGGTCGTATCCACCTGGCAGAAGCAGGTGGAACACGGGGTCCTTCGACGTCCAGGTCTTGTCTATTTTTATAACCGGCTGCTTGCGGACGTAGTCGTACGTCCCCGTGATGTCGACGAACGGCCCCTCATTAGCCTCGTCGAATGTTATCCGGCCTTCGAACACGTAGTCTGTGTCGGAAGGAACGAGGATCCCGTTGTCGCATCTCCCGACCTCAAGTGGCTTGCCGTGACCCGCGATATGCATCGCAGACGCGGCTCTGAGCTCGTCAGCCCCGTAGTCCATCGACAGGGCGGCAGAAAGCAGGACTTCGGCAGGCACGCCGACGCATATGGAGACTTTCAGCTCCTTGCCGTCCTTCTTAGCCTCGTTGTACAACGTGAAAAGATGCCTCGGGACAAGGCGCACGGCGATGCTGTCGTCGTCGATTATCATCATCCGGTGGAAAGACACGTTCCTTCTCCCTCCGTATTCCGCGACTATGACTCCCGCAGTGATGTAGCGGCCCCCGTCCTCCGGATAATACCTAGGTATCGGAAGCGACAGGAGGCCCGCCTTGCCTGAACAGCCCTTCTTGAACTCCGGGCCATCGACCTCCCTGACGTCCGCTGGCCTCTCTGTAGAGGCGATCAGGTGTCCTACGATGCCGTCTGGCCTTATATTGAGGGCGGCGGCGATTTTTGCCCTTGTGGAGTAGACATTTCCAGCGGCCTTCCCGCCGTTGAGGTCCTCGAAGACCACGGTCGCGTTTTGATCCTCCAGAAGCGCGGCAGTCACATCAGCGGAATCAGGGTCTGTCTTCTTGCTTATCTTGCGGACATCCCCAGAGAGGGAGTTCTTAAGGGTCATGTTGCAAGTAATGCACGGGACGTATATTTTAATCGCCGTCCTTAGACGCCGCGAACGTTGCGGGCCCCTGCGCCTGTCGATATCGTTCTTCATAGATATATAAGTACAAATAAATCCGTATTAACTTTTTGTTAGTTAGATTATTATATAAACAATGACAATAATATACATAAATAATAGGTAAATCAACTTAATAATAAGTGAAATCATCTTCAGAACGGGTTTAAGCGGCAAAAGTGGCGAATCTAATCCCCCCCCCCCCAACAGACATCATTGTAAGCTGCTGTTGCCGCTCACCCGTTCATTTTTTGTCGAGCCCTTCGATCATTGATATGAGCATCGGGATGTCGCACGCGATATCCCAGTATAAATACAAAGAAAAAAATGGGGAGCGCATGTCCGACGACCGGGTCCAGGCCGATATAAGGAAGTACGCCCTTCAGAACGCAGTATTCTTCAAAGGAACGGCCAATCCTAAGGCCGTCGTCGGAAAAATACTCGGAGAGAACCCCGAGTACAGGGCCAGATCGTCCGAGCTCGCATCACTCGTCGAGTCCATCGTCTCCGAAGTGAACTCCATGGGACTCGATATGCAGGCCAAGGCGTTGCAGGAGATAGACCCTGCTCTCGCAGTCAAAGAGAAGAAGGAGCGCGTCTACGAGCTGCCTGAGCTGAAGGGCGCCGAGAACGGGGTCACGGCACGCATCGCGCCAGGGCCGTCCGGCCCTCTCCACATAGGGCACACGAGGGTGTCTGTGCTCAACGACGAGTACGTGAAGCGCTACGGCGGGAAGCTGACGGCGAGGTTCGAGGACACGAATCCAGAGAAGATCGAGCCGGATGCGTACGACATGATATCAGAAGACCTCGACTGGCTGGGCGTCAAGATACACGATAAGGTCATACAGTCAGACAGGTTCGAGATCTACTACGACCACACCAGAGAGCTGATCGAAAAGGGAAAGGGCTATGTCTGCACATGCGCGGCAGACAGCTGGAGGCTCTTGAAAGAAGAGACTCGGGCGTGTCCCTGCCGCGACCTGCCCCTTCCGACGCAGCTTGAAAGATACGACAGGCTCCTTTCGGGGGGATACGGCGACGGCGAGGCAGTCGCGGTGATAAAGACGGACATAGCGCACCCCAACCCGGCTCTGAGGGACTTCGTCGCCCTGAGGATAGTGAGCCACCCCCACCCGCTCAAAGGAAGCAAATACTGTGCATACCCCATGATGAACCTGTCAGTCGCGATAGACGACCATCTTATGGGCATGACGCACGTCATCCGCGGGAAAGACCACCTGAACAACACGTTCAAGCAGGAGTACATATTCGACTACTTTGGATGGAAGAAGCCCCAGTACTTCCATTACGGGCTTGTGAACATACCAGACGCGGTCCTCAAGACGTCCCTTATCAAGGAAGGCATAAGGAACGGGGACTACACCGGATGGGACGACGTGAGGACGGGCACGGTCCGTGCGATGGGACGGAGAGGCATACGGCCTGAAGCCGTCAGAAGATATTGGGTCGAATGCGGGATGAAGGCGGTCGACGTGCAGTTCTCGTGGGACAACCTGTACGGTATGAACCGCGATGTCATAGATGGCACGTCCAACAGGTACTTCTTCGTCCCCGACCCCGTGAGATACGACATCGAAGGCATAGACTCCTTGGAAGGAAAGGCGCCGCTCCATCCCGACCATCCCGAGAGGGGGTACAGGGAGTATTTCCTGGACGGAAGCAAGACTGTGTTCATAAGCGAGGCGGACTCGAAGACGTTCTCCGAAGCCAAAAAAATACGTTTGAAGGATCTCTGCAACCTCGATTACGCAACGCCCGCCAAGTATGCGGGGAACGACGTGTCGGTGCTGAAAAGCGGCGTCAGGGCGGTACAATGGACGTCACGGAAAAGCGTCGGCGCAGAGCTTCTCATGCCCGACGGGAGCATTCTGAAGGGCCTCGCGGAAGACGCCTTGATCGCCGAGAAAGGCGACACCGTGCAGTTCGAGAGGATCGGGTTCGCAAGGATCGAATCGAAGACGGACGGGATCAGGGCGGTCTTCAGCCACCGCTGACCGTCAGTCCATAGTGTCTACGTACACCGACGACGCGAGGGCCGCGTCTAGCGCAATGGCGGAGTTTCCGATGTGAATCACCCTCGACCCGCTGTCGGGCTGGTCGGCGTCTAGGGCGAGCTCCTTGCCTGGCACAAGCCCCATGAGTATCAGCTTCTTCACCACGGATGCGTCTCCGCTCTTTATATGAGATATGACTCCATGGCCGCCGGGACACACGTCCGTCAGGGCGGCAGTTATAGTCACACCGCCTATGGACACCCCTTTGCACGGGTCGGTGCAGCTCTGGCAGTCGCAGTCCACCGTGGTTCCGATCATTTGACATATCTTGACTGCGGACTCGTCGGACAGCACGTGCTCCATCTTGCATGCCTCGTTGTGGGCGGTATCCCCGTCCACGTTCAGCACGTCCATCAGGAACCGCTCCATGATGTGATGCTTCTTGCGGATGTGGCGTGCGTAGTTGAGCCCGCCGTCGGTGAGCTTTACGCCCTTGTACTTCTCGTACTCGACCAAGCCCTCGGCGGCCAAGATCTTCAGCATTTCGCTGACGGAGGCGGCGGACACCTTCATGAACGCCGCCAGCTCCGTCGTCTTGGTGGTACCCTCTCCCTCAGTCAGCCTGAGGATGCTGATGAGGTAGTCCTCCCTGTGGCCTGTGGTCATGACATCTCATCGCACAGAAGGTTAATAAAGGTTAGGAATGCCTAAACAAACGTAGTATCAAATTCCCTTGGATAGAGCGCGTTTCATCGTCCGAACATAGTCCTTCACGGGGGCGAGGGAATCTTCTCCGTGTTCTTCCACGATCTTCACGATCGCGCTTCCGACGATGACTCCGTCTGCAACCCTCGATATCCCGCAGGCCTGTTCTGGCGTGCTTATGCCGAATCCCACGGCGACGGGCGCATTCGACGCCCTTCTGACGGACGCGACGATTCCCGGGACGTCTGCGGATATGGAGCTGCGCACGCCGGTGACGCCCATGGACGACACCAGGTATATGTATCCGTCAGCTTCGGCGGCTATCTTGGCGATGCGGCCCTCCGAGGTTGGAGATATGAGGGATATCACGTCCACGCCGTGCTTCCGTGCGAACGGCTTGAACTCGCCTTGCTCCTCGAACGGCGCGTCAGGGACTATTATGCCGTCGACGCCGGCATCTGCGCATTCAGCGAAGAACTCGTCGTAGCCGTAGCGGAACACGGGGTTGAGGTACGTCAGGAACACTATCGGCACCCTCGTCCTTTTGCGAATCCTCCTTACGGCGTCGAATATGCCGACGACCGACGCCCCTGCGTCCAATGCTCTCAGGTTAGCCCTTTGGATGACCTCTCCTTCGGCTATCGGGTCGGAGAACGGTATGCCTATCTCGACTATGTCGGCGCCGGCCTCCGCCATGCCGACGACGAGCTCCACGGTCATGTCGAGCGTCGGGTCTCCTCCGGTGACGAACGCGATGAACGCCTTCTCTTTGAGAAAAGCGTCCGATATCTTACTCATGTATGTCCACCCCCCTGTATCTTGCTATCGCGGCGACATCCTTGTCCCCGCGGCCTGACACGCAGACGATGATGCTGTCGTCTTTTTCGTATTCGGGGGCCAGCTTGACGGCGTAGGCGATCGCATGCGAGCTTTCTATCGCAGCGATTATGCCTTCGGTCCTTGCGATGTACTCGAAAGCAGAGACTGCCTCCTCGTCGGTTATAGCAACATATTCTGCTCTTCCGACTTCATGCAGGAAGGCATGCTCAGGCCCGATGCCAGGATAGTCCAGCCCCGCCGATATCGAATATACCGGGGCTATCTGTCCTTCGCAGTCCTGGTTGAAATAAGACTTCATGCCGTGGAACACCCCGACCTCCCCGGTCGTGATCGTGGCCGCATGCTTCCCCGTGCCGATGCCTTTTCCAGCGGCTTCGCATCCTATGAGCCTCACATCCCCGTCGCCGAGGAACGCATGGAACGACCCTATGGCGTTGCTTCCTCCGCCGACGCAGGCCACGACTGCCTTGGGAAGCTTTCCTTCGGCGTTGAGGATCTGCTTTCTAGCCTCTTTTCCGATGACGCTCTGGAAGTCCCGGACCATCGCCGGGAACGGATGCGGCCCCATCACCGTCCCTATGATGTAATGGGTGTCGTCGACGCGGCGGGTCCACTCCCTCATCGTCTCGTTTACGGCATCCTTCAGCACCATCGTGCCGCTCGTAACCGTATGGACCTCGGCTCCAAGAAGCCTCATCCTGAACACGTTGAGCGCCTGCCTCTCGGTGTCCTCCTTGCCCATGAATATCTCGCACTCGAGCCCGAGGAGGGCGGCCGCTGTAGCTGTGGCGACCCCATGCTGCCCCGCCCCCGTCTCGGCTATCACGCGTGTCTTGCCCATCTTCTTGGCAAGCAGGGCCTGCCCGAGCACGTTGTTGATCTTGTGAGACCCAGTATGGTTCAGGTCCTCCCTCTTCAGATAGACCTTTGCGCCGCCTAAGTCTCTTGTCATCTTCTCTGCGAAGTACAGCAGGGACGGCCTCCCCGCATAGTTGTTCAACAAGCCTGTCAACTCTCTTTGGAACTCCAGGTCTTTGCTGTAACGGTCATATTCTTTCTCAAGGCGCAAAACCTCGTTCATCAGCGTCTCGGGTATGTACTGCCCTCCGAACTGGCCGAACCTTCCTTTGTCGTTGCTCATTATGAATCACCTTTGACTGATGCGAGCGAATGCGCCTCGTCCACAAGCATTCGTATCTTGTCTCTGTCCTTGACTCCGTCAGTCTCCGCGCCACTGCTGACGTCTGCCGCAAAGGCGCCGGTCCCCGGCACGTCGCGCAGGTTGTGGACGCCTATTCCTCCGGCGAGGAAGAACCTCCCTCTTGCATGCGAGAGGAGGGACCAGTCGAACTGCCTCCCCGTGCCGCCGCCTGAGTCGAACATGACGTAATCGGCGCCGTGCCCGTAAGCGTCCTCGACGTCCTCGGCTCCGGACACGCTCACGGCTTTGATCGTGGCAACCCCCTGATCCTTCAGCGCGTCGACGAACTCCGCCCCCTCGTTTCCGTGCAGCTGAGCGACGTCGATGGCGCCGTCGCCATAAAGGCTTGTTATAGCCTCCAAGTCTTGGTCTCTGAACACTCCGACCGGGACGATGCCGGGCGCAAGAGCGGAACGCAGCGCCCTCGCCCGTCCTGGCGACACTTTGCGGCGGCTTTCGGCGAAGACGAACCCTGCGTAGTCGGGCAATGCCTCGTTGACGAACTCCACGTCGCACTCGCGGGAGAGTCCGCATATCTTGATTTTCATACGAATCCCTTCAGCATGTCCAAGTACCCCTTCTTGTCTTCGGAGCGCATCATGGACTCGCCGATGAGGACGGCGTCCGCGCCGCAATTCTCCAAGGCTTTGACGTCCGCCCTGGACCTTATTCCCGATTCCGCTACGAACAGCACGCCGTCGGGGACCTCGTCCCTCAGCCTGACGCTTGCGCTGAGATCTACTTTGAAAGTGCGAAGGTCGCGGTTGTTGGCTCCGATGATGTCGGCGCCTGCGTTCAACGCCCTCTCTACTTCATCTGGATTGCGCACTTCCGTCAAAGCAGACATCCCGAGCTCCTCCGCCACTGTAATGCATTCCGCAAGCGAACGGTCGCTCAATATGGAGCTGACGAGGAGCACCGCCGACGCGCCGAGAGTACGAGCCTGATACACCTGATACGAATCAATTACGAAATCCTTCCTCAGCGTCGGCAATCCTATGCTTTTAGATATGTCTTCGAGGTACCGGTCGCATCCCAAGAAGAACTCCGGCTCTGTGAGCACCGAGACGGCGTCCGCGCCGGCACGCTCGTACTCCTGGGCTATCCTGACGTGCTGGAAGTCGGAGCTTATGACCCCCTTAGAAGGGGATGCCTTCTTCACTTCGCATATGAACGACATGTCTGGTTTGCCGATGGATTTCTTGAACGAACCGCCTTTCAGCCGGCCCATGGAAAGCGCGGCGTCACGCATGTCTTTGAATGGAGTCTTCCTCTTCTCTTCGGAGACGCGGCTCTTCGTGCTCCTGACGATGTCGTCCAATATCATGCAGGCCCTCCGTTGGTAAGCTCGACGAACCTTTTTAGCTGTTTCATAGGTTTCCCGCTGTCGATAAGGTCCTGCGCAATGGAAACAGCGTCATTCAGCGACGTCCCGCGTCTTGCGAGGTATATCGCGGCGGCGGAGTTCATCACCACCGCGTCGCGTTTCGACCCCTTCTCGCCTGAGAGTATGCTGAGGGTTATGTCCGCGTTCTCGGCCGGTGGTCCGCCGGTCAGGTCGCTCTTCGCGCACAGCTCGAACCCATAGTCCCGTGGGTCGATCGTATATGTCTCGAAACTTCCATCCCTGACCTCGCACACCTTCGTGGGGGCGCTCATGGATATCTCGTCCAAACCGTCTAAGCCGTGTACCACCAGCGCATCCTTCACGCCGAGGTTGGAAAGGACCTTGGCCATAGGCTCCACAAGGTCATCCTCGTACACTCCCAGCAGCTCCATGTTCGCCCCAGCGGGGTTGACGAGCGGCCCGAGGATGTTGAACATCGTGCGGATGCCCAGCGCACGCCTGACAGGCGCGACGTACCTCATCGCTATATGGTAGTTCTGGGCGTAGAGGAAGCATAGCCCGATCTCCTTCAAGATGGACAGGCTGGCGTCGGGAGGCACGTCTATCTTCACCCCCAAAGCTTCCAGCACGTCCGCCGATCCGCATTTGCTGGAGGCCGCCCTGTTGCCGTGCTTGGCTACGGGGATCCCCGCAGAAGACGCCACTATGGCGGACGTCGTGGATATGTTGAAGGAGTTGGACCCGTCTCCGCCCGTGCCCACTATCTCCAGCACGTCCATGTCATGGAGTATGCGGACGCAGTGCTTGCGCATGCCTGCCGCCGACGCCGTGATCTCGTCGATCGTCTCGCCCTTCATGGACATCGCCGTGAGGAACGCCGCCATCTGAATCTCGGTGGCCTCTCCGCTCATGATCTCGTGTATTACGGCTTCGGCCTCCTCGTAGGCAAGGTCCTTGTTGTTCGCGGCCTTCACGATTGCTTCTCTGATCATCGTCACATCCTCAGGAAGTTCCTCATTATCGTCTCTCCGTCGGGAGTAAGGATCGATTCGGGGTGAAACTGCAGCCCGTACACCTTGTGGAGCCTGTGGCACACGGCCATGACCTCGCCGTCGTCGGTCCTTCCTATGACCCTCAGGCTGTCGGAGATGTTGTCAGAGTCCGCCGCGAGAGAGTGGTATCTTCCGACTGTGATCGTGTCGGGAAGCTTCTCGAATATAGGGTTCCCCTTCATTATGCGCACTTCCGACGTCTTTCCGTGCATCTGCGCCTTCGCATACGTCACCGGCGTGCCGAACGCTTCGCATATGGCCTGATGGCCTAGGCAGACCCCGAGGATGGGGACCCTTCCTGCGAAGCTCTTCACGGCTTCGACGCAGACGCCTGCGTCCTCCGGCCTGCCTGGCCCGGGCGATATCACGATGTGGCCGGGGTCCAGGGATTTGATTTTCTCCACCGTGACCTCGTCGTTCCTGACCACCTTCACGTCGGGGCGTATGGAGCCTGCAAGCTGAAAGAGGTTGTACGAGAAGCTGTCGTAGTTGTCTATGAGCAGTATCATCTGACAACCCCCCCTGAAGCCTCCAAAAGCGCGTTCATCACCGCTTTCGCCTTGTTGGCGCACTCCTCGTACTCGCTCTTCGGGACGCTGTCCGAGACGATGCCGGCCCCTGAGCGTACGAATACTCTGCCGTTCTTCTTGTATGCGATGCGTATCGCGATGCATGTGTCCATGTCTCCGGTCAAGCTGAGATATCCTATCGCCCCGCCGTATATGCCGCGCCTGTTGTTCTCCAGCTCGTCGATGATCTCCATCGCCCTGAGCTTCGGGGCCCCGGAGAGCGTCCCGGCCGGGAGTATGGATTTTATGGCGTCAGAGGCCGTCAGCCCTTCCTTCATGGTCCCGGCGACTTCCGAGCCGATATGCATCACGTGCGAGAACCTCTCTATCGAAAGGTATCGTTCGACGTTCACGCTCCCGAACTCCGATATCTTTCCGACGTCGTTGCGCCCAAGGTCCACCAGCATGTTGTGCTCGGCGAGCTCCTTGGGGTCGGAGAGAAGCTCTTTCTCGAGTTCGACGTCCTCTTCGGGGGTCTTCCCGCGCCTCCTGGTCCCGGCGAGCGGGAACGTAGATATCTTGCGGCCGTTGACCCTCACAAGGGTTTCCGGCGACGCCCCCGCGATCTCTACCTTGTCGCTGCTGAAGTAGAACATGTACGGCGACGGGTTTATGCGCCTCATGATGTTGTACGTCTCAAGAAGGCTTCCCTCGGCGTCGGCCTCGAACACGTTGGAGAGCACGGCTTGGAAGATGTCCCCTTCGCGTATGTGCTCTTTCACGCGCTCCACCCTGCTGCAATAGGATTCCTCGTCAAAAAACGCACGAAAATCGGAAACGAGCCTCAGCTTCTCGGGCTCGGCAACTGGCCCGGTGCATATGATGCGCTCCATGTTGTCCAGTTCAGTTATGGCGCGATTATAGTTCTCTTCAAGAGCGTCTGTCCTTATGCTTGCCATCAGGATTATCGACCCTTCCGCATGGTCGTATGCGACGACCTTGTCGAACAGCATAAGGTCGACGTCCTTGAACCTCTCCCTGTCTTCGGACTTGAGCCTAAGCTTTTTCTCTGCATACTTGACGTAGTCGTAGGAGAAGTATCCCACGAGCCCGCCCGCAAAGGGTGGAAGCCCTGCGACGCGCGGGGACCTGTTGTCCTCTATCACTTTCGCGATGTACGGGGCGGGGTCGTCGACGGCGATCTCGACATCCGTCCCGTTCTTTATCGAGAGGATGCCGTCCGAGCATCCGATCTCAAGCTTCGGGTCGTAGCCGATGAACGTGTACCTTCCGCGCTCTCCTGCCTCCTCCAGGCTTTCAAGTATGAAGCAGTGCCTGCTGAGACGTTTCACCGCCTTGAAGGCTTCAAGCGGGTCGCGAACGACGTCGGACATCCTGCGGAACACGGGGAAGCAGGGGAACCCTTGCGAGTCCCGTCTGACTTCGTTGAGGCTGATCGTTGTCATGTTATCGAATGCCTAACAGGGATTGTTTATTTAACATTATGTACATTGATGTATAATTATATACATTATAAGATTGAACCTACGAACTTGTTGCCTGCAAGGTAACGGTAGGCGTTGTTTCCATTGGTTTGCATGGTCTTGTTCGGTCGTGACCGCAGGGGTTTGACTGACACCGTTCTGGTAGCGGTTGAATATATATGCCTGCTACATGCTCCCCGCGACGGGAAGCATGTCCGCATATAACCTTAAGGTTCGAGGGGTTAGAAGAAAAGCCTGGAACCATGACGGTGCCGTTGCTTGTTGAAAAATTAAAGGTTCTCCAGGATTTGAACCATACTATTGGAGAATATAGAGGAGGTCATCCCTTCAGGATTGCCAACAGAGGGGCAAGAAAAAAATCAGTTTTGAGGGACTACACATTGATTTGCAGGGGCCTATTCGAGGGCAGCCATCCCGCTTCCGAGAGCAGGTACATCCCCCATTTCACGCCGAACAGGCTGACCTGCTCGTTGATCGAGAATACCTCTGTCTTCGTTTCGTCCCTGTACACGACGTCGTATCCGTTGACGTGCGCCGCCTCTTCGAGCGCGGAATAGCCGTCCATCCCGCCGAAGAACGCGACAGGCGTCCATACGACGTCCCAATATCCGAAATCGATCATCACGCCCTGTAGCTCGTCCCGCTCGGCGACGGTCAGCCCCATCGCAGGCGAGAGCGTCACGACCAGGACGGCGATGACGCAAGATGCCGCCAGTTTTAACTTCACAGCCTCCATGATACCGCCAATGCACCGAATCGCACCTTCAAGGATATGGTATTGACTGCGTTGGTTGGATGTATATGCCTATTTTGTCCACAGAAGCCAACGTTACCGGGGACCTAGGCCCCGCCGCCGCGCGTTTCTCGCTCGGCAGAGCCAAAATAAAAGAAGAAAAGAGGCCCAAGAGGGCCTCAGCCTTAGAACGCCCGGCCGAGTGCGGCCGCTTCGGAGAGGACCCGCCCATCGTTTGCAGCGGCGGTCGGAGGGCCCCCTACGAAGACAATCTTCCCAACTGGCTCGAACCCCAGCGCGCCAACCATCACGCCCTCTATCTTGTCGGCGACCGCGCTTGCGCCCGGTCTGTCGCCGCCGCATGTCACCACGACGGCGACTTTCTTCCCCGGGGGCAGGTTCGGCTTGGAGTCGGCCCCCATGAAAGAGTAGAACCTGTCCTGGAAAAGCCTGAACTGGCCGCAGGAGTCCCCGAAATAGAAGGGAGTGGACAGTATGATGCCTTCCGACCCCCTGATCTCTTCGAGGACTTTCCCGTAGTCGTCGTCCACGGCGCATCTGCCAGTCTTCTTGCAGGCCATGCATGCCTGACAGCCTCTGACGTTCCTCATTTGATTGAGGCGGAACGTCTTGACGTCCTTTCCTTTCTCGTTCGCGCCTTTCGTTATTGCCTGCACGATCGTGTCCGAGTTACCTCCGTCCCTCGGGCCTGAAACTATGGCGATTATAGACATTGTATCACTTAGTATCATAATGATAGTTATGATATATTAGGATTGTTATGGGAAAACAATATATTTAGGCAGCATATTTGAAAGGCATGGACAGGAGAGGGACGCCCAGGATCGACTGCGCGCTCGACGCGACGATGGCCCTGATAGGCGGGAGGTGGAAGGCCGAGATACTCTGCAAGCTGCATGTAAAAGGAGACATGAGGTTCAACCGGCTGATGAAGGAGCTGGAGATGGTCTCGCCTAAGATACTCACCAAGCAGCTGAGGGAGATGGAAGGCGACGGACTCATAACGAGGACCGTCTACCCTGCGGTGCCTGCCTGCGTGGAGTATTCCATAACGCCGTTCGGCAGGAGCCTCGCGCCCGCCCTCAGCCTTCTGGCGCAGTGGGGAGTGAAGAACATGTTCCGCAACCGGGTTATTTTCGACGAAGGGACGATAGTCCCCGCAAGGCCTGCCGCCCGTCCCTGAACGTCTGCCTCCAGTCCTATGACGCAGGCGACGAGGCGCATCATGCGCAGAGGTCTCTGCACTCAAGGCAGAGGCACATGGTACCAAGCTAATATGTCGATGCCGATGATGGTCGCGAGTGCAACATTGAACCACAGGATGTAGCTGTGGCCGTACCATTTGGGTCCGATGTCTTTGCCGATTATGCCTGCGATGTATTGCATGAGCAATGCGATCATGTTGAATATCACGACACCGCACAAGGCGACAACAAACGTGGATTTGAAGACAGGCGCGTCGTCAATGCCGCTGAGCGACTGCCCAATGAATGTGAGGCCGCCAGAGAATGCGATTACAATGGCTGCAAAGACGCCGAGGATGACTACCAGTTGCGTTTGAAGATGCGACACTCTTTCCTCGGCATCTCGAACGATCTGGTCCGCATGTTCCTTAACCATGCGTATCTCTTCATTTCGTTCTTCGAATTCAGAATGTCGCCATTGCTCTAAGCTTATATGGTCGCTCAACTTCAGTATGTTCCCATATAACTGCTCAGCGTGCTCAAGGTGTTCGGGAGCATTTTCATCTTTGATTTTAAGGCACTCGTCTCTTGCAAGGCCTCTTAGAATCTGCATGTTGTTGGCCAGAACGGCAACATTGTAGCCTTCTGGGTCGCCATCGTTCAAATCGTGAATCGCCGTGAATATCCCGGAGTACAGATGTCTGAACCCGTCGCTGTACACATCTTTCAACCTATGCAAGTACTAAACGCACGATTCTCTGGTTTGGGCATTGTCGGCAATGTCTTCAAAAGACTCCTCAGACATATTGTATATGATTTCTTCGAGAGCCCTCACCTTTGAAGAAGTAACCTCGTCGCTCAGAGGTTTTATTGGCATTCCAGCTCAACTATCCTTTCGAACGGTATCTTTTTTCTGTCTCCAAGGCCACCGTCGTACGTCCTTTCCCAAGGACCTCCGGGACGGTGTGCCATATTGACGAGACTTGTCGCAGTCTTTCCGACACACGCGCTAATTACATCCTTCAGCATGTCTGCGTCCCTACCGCGTATAGTCGATTCTTTCCTCGTTGTTATGGGCATCCCGCCGTATATACGAAATTCAGAATAGGCAGAAGGTATGACTGGCCCGAACTTCCATGCACAGATGTCATCGCCAAAAAGATATGTTCTGGTCTTATTGTAGTAGCCTACCCAGGCAAAATACAACATCTTCTGAAGCTTCAGATTGCTGACAGGCTCTCCAGCGTTTCCAACTATGAAACGCGCCACGTCTACAGCGTTGTAAACCATCGAAACATCCCGCTCCGGATATCGCGAGAGGACTATATAAAACAGCATAATTGCAACCGTTGCTGTTCGCGGCGATAATCGAAGCTTGCGCTGGAATGCGTTCATGTTGAGGCGGCTGCTTGCGACATTTTCGCCTTACAACCACCTTCGTCATCCCGGCAGGCCTCATGGCGAATCATTCTGTATTTATTGAAAAATAATTCAACAATTAAAATTTATGAAATTTTTTTCATAAAAATATGATAATATTAATATGTATGCGCTCATTCGCTGTCATGAACGAGTTCATCGGTCGCCAGGTAGAGCTCTCTCGCTTGGAATCACTTTACGCCTCGCCGAACGGCATCGACCGAACGTGTGCGATATACGGTCGCCGACGCATTGGAAAGTCTGCACTCATCGAGAAGTTCTGCGAGGGAAAACGTGCGGTCTACGTCCCATGCGTGTATGATTCCGACATTAGGAACGCAGCGCTGTTGTGTGGCGCAATGCGCCCATATCGGGAAGGCCTTCCAGACTCTGCAAGATTCTCAGACGCGTTGGACGCCCTTTGGGACGTGTGCCGCGAAGCGAAGACGGTGGTGGTGTTCGACGAATACCCTTACTTGGCGCAGAGCATGAGGGGGGCGTCTTCCGAAATGCAGAGATTCATAGACCAATGCATCTTCAAAACAGACTCATTCTTGATCCTCTGCGGCTCGTCCATAAAAATCATGAGGTCGGAGCTGGAAGATTACAGTCGCCCGCTCTATGGCAGGGTGATGAACCGCATAGAGGTGGGACCCATATCCCTCAAGGAAAGCAAGCTCTATCATCCCGGGATGTCGGACATCGATGTCATGAAGACATACCTCACGGTCGGAGGCATCCCCTTGTATCACCGTCTTATGAACGGGAAGTCATATCGGGACAGCATGATGCGGTGCTTCTTGGGGCGGGACGGGGTTCTCGCGGAGGAGGCTCCAGCGATAATAAGCCGCGAACTGTCTCCTGCATCCACCCATATGGACATACTTTCCGTCATGGCCGGAGGAGCCACATCTGTGAAAGAAATCGCAGAGAAAGCCGGAATAACACAATCCCTATGCAGCAAATACATCAAGAACCTGTGCTTCATCGGAATCGCGGAGCGCGTCAACCCTATGGCAAATTCGCCTGCCGCCCCCGTCTACAAGATAAGGGACAGCCTGACCCGGTTCTACTTCGAGCTGATAGACTGCAGGAAGGGCATGTTCGCGACCGAGAGCAAGAGCATAGCTTTCAATCGCCTTGCCCACGACCTAGACTCCTTCTTCGGCATCGAGTTCGAGAAGACATGCGTCGAATACGTCAAAAGGAACTATGCTTGCATGAATGTCGGATCTTGGTGGGGATGGGACGGCAAGGAGGTATCAGAGATAGACCTCGTAGCAAAAATCACCGACGGCAGGACGGAATCCATGCTCGTGGGCGAGTGCAAGTTCTGGCAGAAGAAGGTTGTGGGCGAAGGGGTGTTCAGAACGTTGAAGCGACGCGCTGAGCTAGTCAAAGGGCTGTTCAACGTCAGATACGTTTTGTTCTCGGCATCAGAATTCGACGAGGGCCTTGAATACCTTGAGCAGAACGGCGACGTGACTCTTGTCGGGCTGGAAGACCTGTTGGGCGACTCGACGGCGAAGAATCCACATCGATAAATCTCAACGTGACGCTACATATTCCATGGAAAGATCTTGACAGATACACTTGTCTGGCGTGCCGTTGCTCGGACCCAGAGCATCGTCGAGGCCAGCTGGAGCGCCTCAGAACGGATATCCAGAGGCGTCGGGGAACAGGAAGAACGCCGCGAACAGGGGGTAACACTCGATGTCGCCGTCGTTGGCGATGCCTGTCCTTCCGAGTTTTATGCCCCTCTTCACACCGTGATTCGACATCAGGGCGTCAAGCGACTTGGATTGGACGTCGTTCCCGGATTTGACCTCGACAGCAGTGAGCTCTGCGTCCAGGACAGTCAAGAAATCTATCTCCAACCTTCCCCTCTTCTCGAAATAGTATAATTTCAACCCTTTCTTGTCGAGCACGTCGGCGACGGCATTCTCGTATATCGCCCCGCTGTTCATGGACACGTCTTTGCATAGGAGTGCAATAGACGCGCCATCGCCCATCATTGACATGAGCAGCCCGGTGTCGTTCATATAGGCCTTGAACACCTCCGCCTTCTTATTGACGGCCAGCGGGATCGCGGGATCGCTCACGTTGTGGCAGAACGATATTATTCCTGCGTCTCTGAGCCATGACAGGCTGTTGCCGTATTCTCTTATGCCTACGTTCTCTCTTTTCTCGACATCGGAGTAGAGGAACCTCTTGTTTCTCTTCATCAACTGGGCCGGTATCGAATCCAGGCAGGCCTGCGCTCTTTGCTTGTCCGGGCCGTCGACATATTTCTTTATATCGTCCATGTACCCGGACACGATGCCCTCTTGGACTGCCCTGACGGCCCCCGCGTCCTTCGTGGCGAAGAACGCTTTAACAGCCTCCGGCATTCCTCCGACGACGACATATCTTAGAAAATATTCTTCGAACTGACGCAATGTCGGCTCGTCGACATGCCTCCTCTTTCTAACCATCTCGGACATGCGCTTGATGACAGTGTCGTCCAACCCGTAGGCCCAAAGGAACTCCCCGAAGTCCAACGGATGCATCCACAGCTTCGTCTCGTATCCGACGGGATATGACGACACTTCCCTGTAGTTGAGTCCAAGGAGGGACCCTGACGCAACCACGTCAAACCTTTTGTCCATAGAGAACGTCTTCAGCGCAGTTCTGGCTCCCGGGCAGCTCTGTATCTCGTCAAGAAAGATCAGCGTCTTTCCCGGAACAAGCCTGGCCCCCGGAACCATAGTGCTCATCCTGAAGATGATCGTGTCCATGTCGAGGTCTCCGTCGAATATCATTCTTGTCTTCTGGTCCAACTCGAAGTTGACGTAGACGTAATTATCATAATTGGCTTTGGCGAACTCATTGATTGTGAACGTCTTGCCTACTTGCCTTGCACCCATCACCAAAAGGCATTTCTTGTTCGGGTCGGACATCCACTTTAACAGATTTTCTGTCATCTTTCTTTTGAGCACGAACATGTTATCGCTGGCATAGT
>JAITOF010000042.1 GCA_031290095.1 Candidatus Methanoplasma porotermitis | reverse complement strand
GCGGTGCCGAACGAGGCCTTGGACGGCGCCTCTGGCGACGTGGTCGAAGCGTTCGGCGATTCGTTGGAGCTCGTCAGAGGCATGGGCATAGACGTCGAGGCCGTGGACATGCCCGCCCTCAGGTACGCCCTGCCGGCGTACTACATCGTCGCCACCTGCGAGGCGTCCACGAACCTCGCTAGATACGTCGGCATGAGGTACGGGCAACAGGACGGGGACCTCGCGCTCAAGTTCGACGACTACTTCACCTCGTTCAGGACGAAGTACTTCGGCGACGAGGCCAAGAGGAGGATACTCCTGGGAACGTACGCCCGCATGGCAGGGTTCAGAGACAGGTATTACGCCAAGGCCGTCAGGGTCAGGCAGCACGTGATCGAGTCGTACAAGGCCGTCCTCAAGAGCCATGACGCCGTCGTCACCCCGACCATGCCGTTCGTCTCGCCCAAGTTCGCCGACATCGCGGCGATGGGGCCCGTCGAGTCTTACGCCGCAGACCGCCTCACGGTCCCACCTAACTTGGCCGGCACGCCGCATCTGTCCGTTCCGTGCGGATACGACGGAGACGGGATGCCGATAGGGCTTCAGCTGGTCACGGGCCACTGGGACGAGGACCGCCTCGTCACGTTCGCGTCCGACTGGGAAAAAATCTTCGAGTCCAAGAAAGCAGAGGTGGACGCGTGAAGATCGGCTTGGAGGTGCACGTCCAGCTTCCTACCAGGTCGAAGATGTTCTGCTCCTGCCCCACCACTGACGCGGAGGCCCCGAACACCCACGTATGCCCCACGTGCCTGGGGATGCCGGGGTCCCGGCCCGTGCTCAACAGGAAGGCGTTGGAGTACGGCGTCATGCTGGCGAAGATGCTCAACTGCACGATTCCGGAGGCCACTTGGTTCTCCAGGAAGACGTATTTCTATCCTGACATGAGCAAGAGCGTCCAGATCACCCAGTACGACCATCCTGTCGGCTCCGAGGGGTTCTACGTCGTCAAGGGGAAGAAGATACGTATAACCCGCATACAGCTGGAAGAGGACCCTGGCAAGACCAAGAGGGTCGGGGACCTGTCCTCGCTCGTGGACTACAACAGGTCGGGGATGCCTCTCGTCGAGATCGTGACGGAGCCTGACATGTCCGCCCCTGCGGAGGCGAGGGAGTTCTTGGGACAGCTGATCGCCGACATACGGCACGTCATAGACCTTCCTGGCGACGGGGAGAGGAGCATACGATGCGACTGCAACATCTCCGTCGGGAAGGAGAGGTGCGAGGTCAAGAACGTCACCGGCCTGAAGAACGTGGAGAGGGCGCTGAACTTCGAGCTGGTAAGACAGACTAAAGTCCTAAAAGCCGGCGGCAAGGTGGACAGGGAGACGCGCCGTTTCGACGAGGAGCGCGGAGTAACGATATCCGTGCGCAAGAAGGAGCTCGAAGCCGACTACGGCTACATAGACGAGCCAGACCTCGGCATATTCCACATCGGGAGGATGGCTGAGAGCATAAAGATCAAGGAAAGCCCGCAGAACATGGCCCTGCGCCTGGCGTCGCAACACGGCATAGACGAAAAAACGGCGAGACAGGTGGTGTCCACGTCCGTCGGCCTTGCGGAGCTGTTCGAGGATGTAGTCAAAGCTGTCGGGCCGGACGCGGCGAAATCGTGGATAGGCGCCGTCGCCGCCCGCTGGAAGGAGTTCGAAGGCCGCTCCGGGGACAGGGCGGGCATAGTCGACATCCTGAAGGACCTGTCAGACGGAAGGATCAACGACGTCGAAGCAGGGATGCGCCTGAAGTCGTACATGGCCGGGACTACAGAAGAGGACGTGAAGGCCGCGTTCGCGGACCTTGACGCCTTGATAGAAGGATACATCGATGCAAACCTCTCCATACTGGAAGAAATCCGACGCAACGAGAAGGCTTCCAACAGGATCATAGGGCATGTGATGAAGGAGACCGGCGGGGCGTTCTCTTCCACAGACATAGTGTCCGCAGTGAAGATGATCGTCGAAAAGAGGCTGTGAGAAGAAAAGTTCGCCGGCCCGCTTCGGCGGTCGGACCGGCATTTATAGGTGATCGGACTTTATACGGAGGCAAAGTCCCGGTCCGCCGCCGCGGGCCGAATGTCACAATAACCACAATACACTGCCGATATATAAATTTAGGGATGCCTAAATATTATAAGCCGAGTGACCTCGCGGCTTCCGAATAACTCTGCTTGCTCTTAAGGTGGCGCAGGTTGGAAAGCAATCGGGCCAATGAAACACGCATGGTAGTTGCGCTCGAAAATCCCCGAACGCTCATTGATTTCCGGCTTACTCGTCCGACTCGGAGTCGATGAGGTCCAAGTCATCCACGGACAGAGTCACTATCTGAAGCTCCTCCAGCTTTTCGTCGTCCACCTTCTCGGGGGACCCGTCCAGCAGAGACACCGCCTTCTTGTTCTTGGGGAACGCTATCACCTCGCGGATGGTCTCCTTTCCAAGCAGGATCGCCATGAACCTGTCGATGCCGAGCGCGATTCCTCCATGAGGGGGGGCGCCGTATCCCAAGGCGTCGACGAAGAATCCGAAGTCCCGCTCTATCTTCTCGTCAGACATCCCCAGTTTCCGGAACACCGCCCTCTGGACCTCGGGCTTGTGTATCCTCAACGACCCCGACCCCAGCTCGTTGCCGTTGAGGCAAAGGTCGAAGCACGCCCCGCCTACGCGTGCGTCGTCCAAGTCTCCCTCGGGCAGGACGAACGGATGGTGGAACGCGTCGTGCCTTCCGGAGACGGGGTCCGTCTCGAACATGGGGCAGTCCACCAGCCAGAAGAACTGGAACGTGTCCTTTGGAACAAGGTCCAGGTCCTCGGCCAGCTTCCTCCTGAGGGCGCCCGCGCTCTC
>JAITOF010000028.1 GCA_031290095.1 Candidatus Methanoplasma porotermitis | reverse complement strand
TTCTTCATCAACGGGTGGACGATCACCTCGAAAGAGGTCGGATGGGACCTGATAAAGGTCAACAACGACCTGATCAAGAAGCTTGGGGACACGATAGTCAACAGGAAGGACTCCAGCGTCTCGTACCGCAAGAGGAAGAAGATAACCGCGTGAGATCCAAGACTATGCAACCGGGGTGCGGCGGCTCCAATCCAGTCGTGTCACAAAACACCTTCCCACTCCCTTATCATCGTTCAGAAACATGCGGCCGAGCCCGTCGGTTCAAGCAGTTTCATCCAAGATGTGTGAAACAGCGGAACGGTCCACGCTCACCTTTACTCCTCTCCGCCGGTAATCTTGTACATACGGCTGTCCAGAGCGCCTGTGCGGTACGTCTCTGCGTTCAAGGGATGCTCCATCATCCTGAGCACAGACTTGGCCACGGCCATGGCCATGTTGCACGGGACGGCGTTCCCTATCTGCTTGTAGGTCGAAGACTTGGAACCTTTGAACGCATAGCCTCCGGGGAAGGTCTGGATCGCCGCCGCCTCGGCGGTCGTCATGCGCCTCAGGCTCTCGGGGGCGTCTTCGAGCCCTGCTGTCGCCTGCTTGCTCCGCAGCCTGTCGTGGTATTCGGCAGGCCAGTTTGGTTTTTTCGGATCCTTGAGGTAGCCCTCGTCTATTATCGGCGTCTTGTTGCCGCCCATGGAGGCGGGCAGGGTGTTTGAGTACCCGTCGAGGTTCACAGGCCTTCCGAGGCCGTTGAAATACATCCCGGCATACGGGGACCTTCTGAGTATGGGGCTGGCGGCGAGGGTTATCTTCGCGGCGCATGTGATAGGGTTCCCCTCGCTTCCTGCTTCGGGAAGCGAGTTCAGGACGTCTCTGACAGTCGGCGACGCAGAAGAGTTGGACTTGACGATCGCCTCTATGCCGGCGAGAGGATAGTTTAGGCCCTTTTTGGACCCGACGAAGAACACCCTCTCCCTCTTCTGAGGGACGCCGTAATCGGATGAGTTGAGCACAAAGTATTTGACGTCATACCCTGCGGCGGCCGTCTCCTCCAGATACCTGGCGCGCACCGGCTTCCACTTCTCAAGCATGCCCAGCGCCTTCACGTTCTCCATGACGAAGGCCTTAGGCTGAACCGCCTTCACGGCCTCGACGAAGCTCCAGACGAGCTTGCTCCTCACGTCGTCAGGGTCCATCTTGCCTGCCACGGAGAAGCCTTGGCAGGGGGGGCCGCCGAAAAGGACGTCGATCCCGCCTTTGTATTTTTCAAGGACGTCGAAACAGTCCCTGATGTCGCCCCTCAGCAGCAACGTCTCCGGATGGTTGGCGGCATACGTGTCGCAGGCGTCTTCGTCGAGCTCGTTGGCCACGACCACTCTGACGCCCGCCTTCTCGAACCCGGCGTCCATTCCGCCCGCGCCTGAAAACAAAGACATCCCGTTGATCGCCATGTCATAGGTCACTGGCTTTATCGGGTATTGTACTTGCGACTGCAGTTGATGCGCTAGAAAATCCCTAAGCACGCAAGATGGTTTTTGCACGCCCGCCTCACAACCTTTTTTTATATCATCCCGATTAACTGTCGTTCTACATGGCTCAATATGATTCCGCTTCCATTGAAAAACGCTGGCAGGAGATGTGGAGGGAGAAGGCCGTCTACCGCTTCGACCCCGATTCCGACAAACCCTATTATAGCATCGACAACCCTCCAAGGTACACCTCGGGGTCGCTCCATCTGGGACATGCCACAGGCTATTCCCTCATCGATTTCGCCGCGCGTTACAAGAGGATGCGCGGGTTCAACGTCTTCTTTCCGCTCTGTTTCGACGTTAACGGCACGCCCATCGAGGTCAAAGTCGAGAAGAAGCACAACATAACCAAGCTAGACCTGCCTAGGCAGGAATACAGGAAGCTCTGCAGCGACTACGCCAACGGCTTCATAGAAGAGATGACGCGCCACTTCGAGACGCTCGGGGAGAGCATGGACCCGAGCATCTATTATCAGACTGACGCCGAGTACTATCGGCGTGTCACTCAGATAGCCTTCGTGGAGCTGTTCGGGAGGGGCCTCGTCTACAAAGGCAACTTCCCCGTCAACTGGTGTCCCAGGTGCATGACCGCCCTTGCCGACGCGGAGGTCGAGCACAAAGACAACGTGAACAAGCTCAACTACATCAAGTTCAAGATCGACGGCGAATGCGGGTTCGTCGCCATCGCCACGACGCGGCCTGAGCTGCTATGCACATGCAAGGCGGTCGCCGTCCACCCGGACGACAAGGACAAGCAGCATCTCGTCGGAAGATACCTCGTCACCCCGCTGTACGGAAGGAAGGTCAAGGTCATAGCAGATCAGAAGGTCGATCCCTCCTACGGCACCGGCAACGTCATGATATGCACCATAGGCGACAAGGACGACCTGGAATGGGTCATGAAATATCGCATGGAGATGGAAAAAGGCATAGACGAGGCCGGGAGGATGACCGAGCTCGCAGGGAAATACGCAGGCATGACGGTGGCAGAGGCCAGAGAGGCGGCCATAAACGACCTGGAAGCCGGAGGACACCTCATAAGGCAGGAGGACAACCCGCAACAGGTGTCCGTATGCTGGAGGTGCGGCGCCCCGATAGAGTATCTTCAGGTGCCGCAGTGGTTCCTGAAGACCATCGATCTCAAGGAAGAGGTGCTAAGACGAGCCGACGAGATTAAATGGTATCCGGAGTTCATGAAGATCAGGTTGCAGGACTGGGTGAACTCCCTCGAATGGGATTGGGTCCTGAGCAGGCAGAGGATATTCGCCACTCCCATCCCGGTATGGGAGTGCGAAGACTGTGGAGAAGCCGTCTGCGCCACAGAAGAACAGTGCTATGTGGACCCCACGGCCGACAGCCCGCCGACGGGATCCTGTTCCAAATGCGGAGGCCGCCTGTCGGGATGCACCGACGTGTTCGACACTTGGATGGATTCGTCAGGCTCTTCCTTGTACAACACGTACTGGAAGAGGGACGAGAAGCTTCACAAGAAGTTCTTCCCCATGTCCATGCGCCCGCAGTCTCACGACATCATACGCACCTGGGCGTTCTACTCCATCCTCAGAGCGGAGCAGATAGAACGCTCGCGCCCATGGGACGACATAATGATACACGGGTTCATAATGGCCCCGGACGGGACTCCCATGCACTCCTCGGTAGGGAACGTGATCGACCCCATGCCGATACTCCAGAACTTCGGAGCCGACGCGCTTAGGTACTATGCCGCGTCCTGCTCTCTCGGAGTGGACCATGCGTTCAGGGAGCCTGACGTGGTCAGGGGGAGGAAGCTCTGCAACAAGGTGTTCAACATCGGGCAGTTCGCAAGCCGTTTCCTTGACGGCGCCCCCTTGGAGCCGGGAGATCTGCGCGGCTCCGACAGATGGATCATAAGCAGGTACTCCCAGACCGTCAAAGCGGTCACGGACAGCCTCGAAGCATACCAGTTCGACAAAGCCATGAAAGACGTCGAAGGGTTCATATGGCGCGAATTCGCCGACGACTACGTAGAGATGGTGAAGGCCAGGGACGACCCTGCGGCGAAGTACACGATTTACAACGTGCTCCTCGGATGCATCAAGATGCTGGCGCCGTTCATGCCGCACGTCACGGAGGACATATATCAGGAGCATTTCGCCGGGCGCGACGGCACGTTGAGCATACACCTCTCGTCCTGGCCCGAGCCGATGTTCGTCGACGAGCCTGCGATCGAGACGGGAAAGGCTCTGGCCGCGACCGTGGCCGCCGTCCGTGCGTGGAAGTCCGAGAAGAAGATGCCGCTGAACGCCGAGCTTTCGAGAGTGGAGCTCATAGGCGCGGACGCGGCGATCCTAGAAAGCGTTCGCAGAGACGTAATGGACACGCTGAAGATAAAGGATCTCGTCATTGCCGCCACGGCGGACATAACCGAAGAGGCCGTCGGCGTAAAGCCAGTCCACTCGAAGCTCGGCCCGGCGTTCAAGGCGCAGGCGAAAGGAATCGCCGCCGCGCTTGCCGCCGCATCCCCGAAGGACGTCGCGGCCAAGATAGCCGCGTCAGGAGCCGTGGAGTTCGACATAGACGGAGAGAAAGTGTCGGTGGGGAAGGAGTTCGTCGAGATCGAGAAGCGCCTGATGCTCGACGGAAAGGCGGTGGACACGCTCCAGATCGGAGGCGTGCTTGCGGTGATAGAGGTTTAATCCTGTATTATCCTGACGAAGACCCTCTTGCCGCGATACTTCGTCTTGGGGACGTCCATCGTCATCCTGTTGCCGAAGTCCTTGTGGACTTCCACGACGGACGACGCTTCCCCGATCTGGATCTTGCCGATCGAGACGTCCCTGATACGGGCCGAGCGTATTATGAAGTCGGCAAGGCTCACCTTTCCGATGCCGTCGGCCTTGCCAAGGTTGACCTCGAACCTGACCATCCCGTACACGTCGGATATCTGGTCGTAGTCCACGACCCTTCTGATGGTGTCCTTCGCGCCTTCTTCGGCATCGGGGACGTCTCTCTTTTCGATGGTCATCTCTGTGCGGAGCTCGAACTCCCTGATCAGATACTCCTCTTCGGTGGTCACGAACGACACGGCTATGCCCTCCTTTCCCGCCCTTCCGGTCCTCCCGATCCTGTGAATGTACGTGTCGAGGTCGTCCGGCATGTCGTAGTTCACAACGTAAGAAATATCGTCGACGTCGAGCCCCCTGGCGGCGACGTCGGTCGCTATGAGGATGTCTATCCTGTCGTCTTTGAACTCCCTCAGGACCTTCTCCCTCTTGGATTGCGGCATGTCGCCGTGAATCGCCTCCGCCTTGTAGTCCAGAGAGGAAAGCCTCTCGTCGAGGATGTCGACCATCCTTTTGGTCTGACAGAAGATTATGGCTTTGGGCCGGTCAAGGTCGAGTATGCGGCAAAGGGCCCAGGACTTGTTCCTTCTGCCCACGGATATGTAATACTGCTTGGTGAGGTCGAGGACCACTTCGTCTCTGGAGACGCTGATCTCCTTCGGCTTCCTCATGTAGTCGCCCGCAAGGCGCTTGATGTCTTCCGGCATGGTCGCCGAGAACAGCAGCGTCTGCCTTTCCTTGGGCATAGCCGACAGGATGCTCTCTATGTCCTCGATAAAACCCATGTCCAGCATACGGTCTGCTTCGTCAAGGACGAGCATCTCGATCTTGGAGAGGTTCAGGACCTTCCTGTGTATCATGTCCAGCACTCTTCCCGGAGTGCCTGCGATGATGTCTGCGCCTTTTTCCAGCCTTTTTATCTGCCCCTCGATGCTTGCTCCGCCGTACACAGGCACGCATTCGTGGCCGGTGTACTTTGCGAGCTTCTCCATCTCCTCGGAGACCTGGTTGGCCAGCTCCCTGGTGGGGACCAGAACGATCGCCGCTGGCAACCTCTGGTTCGGTTTGATCTTCTGAAGGACTATAGAGCCGAAGGCCCCGGTCTTCCCCGTGCCGGTCTGCGCCTGCGCGAACATGTCGACGCCTTCAAGGCCCAGCGGGACCGACATCACCTGTATGGGGGTCGGAGACGACCAGCCCATGTCTTCCATTGCCTTTGCAATATCCTCAGATATGCCTAATTCTGTGAAACTTGAGATCATATACATCACGATCTTTGAATCAAACCGTCTGCGACTGCAACGCAAACACCTTAATTTCGAAATAACGAATCTGAACGGCTCTTATATACTTACCTAGCAGAATGGGCAAGGCTTGCCAGTCACATTAAAATATCAACTACCGATACGGCTTCCTTGGACCACATGCGCGTGCGTTGGCGCATCGTTACGTAGTGCCACGATCGCACACGCCTAGGGGGGTAGTCACACATGACGGCACACCATATATGTGGGGGGGGGGGGCTTGCCTCTCCCAAGCAGATGCGCCACGTCCGTGACGGGGTAGCAGAAGAATTGTTATTTGACCGTTTGAAGAACACGCTCCGCTCCTGCGGGAGCTCCAATGGGGGCGTGCGTGCATGAAGGCGCACGCTTACGTCGCGATCCTTGTCATCCTCGTCGCGGCGTTCGCAATCTTATGGTTCGTCCTTGGCCCCAGAAGGTCCTTCGAGGTGGTCAAGATCTCCTCGTCCGTGCCGATCGTCGGGAAGGACAGGGCCCGCCGCAAGAAGGCGTACCGCTTCTCCGTCGAAGGTGACGCGAGCGTGAGGTACCGCATAGGCGAGGACGGGGCCTGGAAGGCTCCCGCCCGCGTAGATGGCGGGTACAAGATACCCAAGGGGGATGTGACGGCTACCGTCACGATTGAAGCGGACTGAGCCAGGGGCATAGGTCGAAACCCTTTGCAAACCGCTTCCCAAACCATTTCAGGCTCTGCCTCAAACGCCGCCGCCGGACCTAGGCGCCCCGTCCCCGCATGGCGCACACCCCGGTCCGTAATCACGGCAGTGACCCCTGCACTCTCGGCGCCCCTGCCTGCGCCACTCTTTCTGTGTACGGACACGAGGGTTGCTTCTGCGTAAGTATGCGGGGGATATTCGAAAAGCCTCTCGCTACGCCAGCCTGAATAACCGGAGCGACGCCCATGACGGCTCGGGGCCTCCATGCTGAAACAGAATATGGGGGAGACGGCGTGCGGCAAGAGCTAGGACGCATGGCCAAGGAGATGAATATGACGGCTATGGCCCGCAGCATCAGGCTGCTATTCGACGCGAGCAAGGCTCATATATGATTTTCCAAAGCCTAGACTGGGAAAAATTATTAGATTCAGAGGCGCATCGAGAATCGGTTTGATTCAAACCGAGGAGATCTAATGACGATAGTAGCGATAGTGGCAAGCCCGCGCATCGGCGCCAATTCCGACACTTTGACAAAAGCGATAGCCAAGAGCGCAGAAGATAACGGCAAGACGTTGAAGTTCTACCGTCTCAACACTCTGAAGAACGTCAAAGGATGCCAAGCGTGCGGATGTTGCAAGAAGAAGGGCGTATGCGCGGTCTCGGACGACCAGACCGAGATACTCGAGGCGATAAAGTCGTCGGAGGGCTTGATACTCTCGACGCCGCTTTACTTCGGAGCCGCGAATGCCCAGTTCAGGCTGCTGCAGGACAGGTTCTACAGCTTCATGGGCGCCGACTTCAAGCCGTTCATATCCCCCGGAAAGAAGCTCGCCGTAGTCGTGACATGCGGGGGCGGAAAGCCCGCTGCCGAGGCCCTAGCGGCCAGCCTGGAAGAGGGCATGAAGGGCAGGTTCGGATTCTCTCCCATAGGGAGCATAGTCATGGATATGGGGAACACGCCGAGCGTCGCCGCCAACAACGCGGACGCCCTCGCAGAGGCAGAGAGGATCGGCAAGAAGTTCTGAAAGCAAAGCACTAGCCTGTCGCGGCCACATGCGTGCATCTGGCTCGGGCGGGCCCCTGTCGCCTCCCTCGATGCGGCTACGTTGCAGGAGGGGGTACGGAAACGATCCGAGCCTCACGTCTGATGCGCAGGTATTTCTCTATGCAGGCGGATTGTCCAATGTGAGGACCGGTTTCGACGCCCAGGCGTATTCAGACGTCCAGAAGAAGCGCATAAGGGAGCGCGTCTCCGACTTCGGCGGCAAGCTGTACATGGAGTTCGGCGGCAAGCTCTTCGACGACCATCATGCGTCCAGGGTCCTGCCAGGGTTCAGGCCCGACGCCAAGATCGAGATGCTGGCGAGCATGAAGGACGAGATCGAGGCGATAATCGTCATCAGCTCCCCCGACGTCCTGAAGAACAAGGTGCGAGGAGACCTAGGGATAACCTACGACGTCGAGGTCATGAGGATGATAGGCTCTTTCGACTCGAGGGGCATGAAGGTCAGAGGAGTCGTGATCACCAGATACGAGCCGGGACATGCCGTCAAGGCCTTGGAGAACAAGCTCGCGGACGCGGACGTCGGCTGCTTCAGGCATTATGCCATAGAAGGGTACCCGCGTTGCACGGACAAGATCGTCAGCAAGGACGGCTTCGGCAGGAACGACTTCGTCGCCACAGAACGCCCCTTGGTCGTCGTGGCCGCGCCGGGCCCGGGCAGCGGGAAGATGGCCGTATGTCTTTCCCAGATGTACCATGACAACCTGAGGGGCGTTCGCTCAGGATACGCCAAGTTCGAGACGTTCCCCGTATGGAGCCTCCCCCTAGACCATCCTGTCAACATAGCTTACGAAGCCGCCACGGCGGACATAGGGGACGCCAACATGATCGACCCGTTCCACCTCCGCGCCTATGGAGAAGAGGCAGTGAACTACAACCGCGACGTAGAGGCGTTCCCCGTGCTGAACGCGATAATGGCAGAGATCTACGGAGAGTCTCCATACAGGTCGCCCACCGACATGGGCGTCAACACAGTCGGGCAGTGCATCACGGACGATGCCGTCGTCTCCTTTGCGGCGAGGATGGAGATCGTCCGCAGATATTTCCGTGCCATGTGCGACAACCGGCAGGGCACGGCGCCCGACAGCATCGTCTCGAGGATGGAAGAGCTGATGGCACGCGCCCGTGTAAGGCCGGAGGACAGAGCGGTGGTTCCTGCCGTGAGAAGTCGTGCAACATCCGCATCCGCGCCGATATGCGGCATCGAACTGAACGACGGCAGGATAGTCGTCGGAGAAGCCGCACAGTCAGTGGACGCCCCCTCGAAGATGATACTCAAGGCTCTGAAGGCTGTTTCTGGCGTAGGAGACGGCATCCATCTCCTGCCAGACGACATCGTCGATCCTGCTGTCAAAGCTAAAAGAGACGTTCTGGGGAACTCTAGCCCTGGCTTTCACGTGGACGAGACTGTAATCGCCCTCGCGGTCGCGTCGAGGACATATCCTTCTGCCGAAAAGGCGATGTCCAACCTTGACGCGTTGAAGGGGTGCGAGGTCCATTCCTCGGTGATGCTGTCGTCTGTGACGGAGGCCGCGATGCGCAGCCTGGGAATGAACGTGACGAGCGAGCCGGTGTACAGGAACAGGGCCCAATACGGGGTCGGTCCCTGACCCGACGGAAGCTTTATATCGGGAGAGACAATCGTGGGGTACAGCCGTGTGGGCGTAGTGTAGCTGGTTATCACTTGACCTTGCCAAGGTTAGAACTCGGGTTCAAATCCCGACGCCCGCACTTCATCGTTCTCCCCTGCATTTTGCCCCATGCCGTTCCGTCAACGGACGTTCGGCTTTTGATCAACACAGCCAGATCGGCCTTTTGCATCAATGTTTCTTGCGGCTTGCTTCCACCGTCCGATTTGTCAACCCTCCTAGACAGGCATTTCCGAGGCTTTTTCCGAGCAAGAAAAGCCGTGACAGAACAGAAGGGCATTATGACGGTCCCGCAAGGACAACAGTATAAGTCTCATACGGCCATTCCGACGTCATGATAATAGCTGTAGCCGACAGGAATGCGTCCATCCGCCCGTTGGTGGAACAGGCAGGGCTCGTCGCAGAGGCTAGGCCCGACATGATCATCCTCAAAGGAGAGGGGATGACCGAGGAGGAGTACGTCGAAGCCGCAAAGGCAATCTCAGACATATGTCGCAAGAACGGCGTGGAGTTCTGCGCAAGCACGTTCATCGAAGCCGCAAGCAGCCTTGGCGTGAAGAACATATGCGTTCCGATCGAAGGGCTGGAGGGGTTCGTCCCCGCAGGGTTCGACAAGGTCCTCGTCCACGTTCAGTCGGAGAAAGAGGCGACGGACGCAGAAAGACGCGGTGCCAGCGCGGTGATATTCGGCAACGTGTTCGACCTTTCCTGCAAATCATGCAGGAACGCCAAAGGCCTTGCGACGCTGAGATGCCTTACCGGAGCGGTCGACATCCCGACGATAGGCGCAGGCGGAATACTGCAAGACGTCTTCAACGAGGTGCTGGCGGCAGAGGCGGCGGGCATATGCATGACGAGCGGGTTCATGAGGTCTAAAGATCCCGTTGTCGTCGTGAAGGCGTACAGGGATGCAAGAGCGCGGCTCAGGGTCTGACCGAGCGGCGTAGAGGCCCAAAACAAGCCTCGAACAGCCGACATTGTTGTTTCCAAGCGTCTGCGATCTTCAGGCGTGGCATGGGCCAACGCCACGCCTCGCCGAAGAAGCGGTATCGGGGGCTATCATTTAATGGATGTAGTGCCATACAGGGCATTAGCGCAAGCAGATTGACAGGAGGACGCGGCATGATTTTTGGACAAGAATCCGAAACGCTTGAATTCAAAAAGACGACAGGCGAGTTAAAGGAAGGCGTGGTTTCGATCGCATCTATACTCAACAAGCATGGCGGTGGCGAGCTGTATTTCGGAATAAGCAATGATGGTGCCGTTCTCGGTCAACAGCTTGGCGAGCGTACTTTGCGCGAGGTCAGCCAAGCCATAGCAAACCACATCGAGCCGCATGTGTTCCCTGAGATCGAAGCGGTATACATAGACGGCAAGTCCTGCGTCAGAGTCCGGTTCGAAGGCTTGAACGCACCGTATTTTTCATACGGGCGCCTGTATTTGCGCGTGGCAGACGAAGACAAACAGATGACTGCGGCAGAAATCGAGAGTTTCTTCCGCAGGAAGATCAACCAAGTGTCGGACTGGGATTCATCGGCTTCGGGGTTGGGCATCGACGACATCAGCGAAGACAAGCTCGCAGCCTATATGAAGAAAGCAAACGACAGCGGACGCATAGCATTCGAATACACGACAAAAGAAGAGGTTCTCGGCAAGTTGGAATTGCTCGACGACGGCAATCCTAACAATGCGGCCGCGGCGATGTTCGGGAAGTCGCCCCGCCTCGAGGTGCAGATGGCGATTTTCGCGACAGAAGAGAAAATCACATTCAACGATCTCCGCAGAGCACGAGGGACTGTTTCTGAACTCGTCGATATCGCCGAACAATACGTTACCAACAACACAAGATGGAAAGCCGTGATCGACGGCTCATCGATGCAGAGAAAGGAGATTCCAGAGGTGCCTCTGGCGGCAATACGCGAGGCATTGAACAACTCGTACGCTCACAAGGATTTCAGGGTGCCGCAAAACAACGAGGTCGCTATATATAGCAACCGTATAGAGATCTACAACCCCGGCACGTTTCCGGCTGGGCTTTCGCCTGAGGACTTCCTCGACGGATCAGGCAGGTCGATCCATCGAAACCCGTTGTTGGCACAGATAATGTACTACTCGCGAGACATCGAGAGTTTTGGCACAGGGTTGAAACGCATCGCCGATACGTGTGCCGAGGCAGGTGTCGAATATAAATTCATTCCCGAGAAACTCGGCTTCACTGTAGTTTTTTATAGACCAAAATTGCACATGGCCGATAAAGTGGACGGTAAAGTGGACGGTAAAGTGGACGGTAAAAAAAATCGTGAGACTCTTGTTTTGGAATATTCGCGGAAGCATGAATTTGTCACAACAACCGCTGTCAGCGGGTTGCTGGGCGTGTCGACCACGACTGCGAAAAGAATTTTGAGAGGTTCAGTCGACAGAGGCTTGTTGACCGAATCTGGAAACAACAAAACACGGAAGTACTATGCGAAGCAGCGTGACGCTATAGCCTACGGAGGAGAACGATATGGCGATTGAAAGGCCGCGTATCCGATAACGGAAAAAGCCGTCGCGACAGGCACCATCCCAAATATCAGAGGTTTAAAATGTCGGTCTGTAAACTCTTATATGCCTTAATAGGCGATAAATGCCTATGAAGGTTACGATCTTCAATGGATCGCCGCTGACTTCGGGAAACACTTCCGCCCTGTCTTCGATTCTTATGGCCAAGCTGGCCGGGAGAGGTGCCGAAGTGGAGGAGATAATGCTCTTTCAGAAGAACGTGCTCGGTTGCAACCACTGCGACCGGTGCCGTGCGGACGACCTTCCACTGCGTTGTAGCATACCGGACGACATGATCCGCCTTTACGACAAGTTCTTGGACTCGGACCTTCTGATATTCGCGTCTCCGATATACATGTGGAACCTCACCCCATGCACTTTGGCGTTCATCACAAGGCTGCACTGCCTCTGCAGAAGCCCCGACGGGCACAACCTGATGAAAGGAATCAACCTGGCATTGGCGCTCACGATGGGCGACGAGGCCGACGTGGCGAGGCATGCCGTAGACTCCATGTCAGAGTTCTGCGAGTATTTCCTCATCAACTTCAAGGGGGATATGGCCGTCCCGTTCGCCGACAAGGATGAAATACTCTCGGGGAAGCACGACGAGGATGCCGACGCATTCTTGGACGAGATACTTCCTCAGTCGTAATTCCTGTTGTCGGTGACGTGCTGGGCCTTGCCCTCGAACCTCTTGAGGGTGCCCGGAAGCATGAGCTTCACAGTGGTCTTCAGGTTAAGGACATCTTTCATCCGGGCTTCGATCGAACGGGCCATGTTGCCGAGCTCGACGGTGTCTTCGGTGAGACGGGATTCGTCGAGCTCGACCTCGATGACCATGTTGTCCATGTAGTTCTTGTTGTCCAGCGTGATATGGTAGAACGGGCTGAGGAAGCGCGCCTCTCCGATCACGCTCTCGATCTGCGAGGGGAACACGTTGATCCCCCTGACGATCAACATGTCGTCGGTCCTTCCTGACAGCCTCATGAGGCGCGGGTGCGTCCTCCCGCACTCGCATTTCGTCCAGTCCAAGGCGGATATGTCGCCTATCCTGTATCTTATGAGGGGGAACGCCTCCTTGTTGAGCATGGTGACGACCATCTCTCCTCTCTCGCCGTCGGCGCAAAGCTCCCCGTCCTTGTCCAATATCTCGATGTAGCATATGTCCGCCCAAACGTGGGCGCCGCGCTGCTTCTCGCACTCGAGGAACATCGGGCCGTAGAACTCGCTCGCCCCGTAGCAGTTGTGCACTTTGATTCCCGTGCGTTCCTGGATCTTGTTCCTCATGCTTTCCGACCATGGCTCCCCGCCGGCGATGGCCAGCCTAACCTTGGTGTCTTTCCTTATGTCCTTCCCCATCCCGTCGAACGTGTCGGCTATGTGAAAGAGGTAGGACGGCGTCCCGGCGCAGGCCGTGACCGGAAGGTCCATCATCAGCTGTACCTGGCGTGCGGTGTTGCCTGTGCTCGTGGGGAGCACGGAGGCCCCCAGCTTCTCGGCGGCCTGATGCACGCCCAGCCCTCCTGTGAACAGCCCGTATCCGTGATAGTTCTGCAACAGGTCCCTGCTGCTCATCCCGAAGGATGCCATGCCTCTTGCCAGGGACTCGGACCACTCGTCCAGGTCATGTTGCGTGTACCCCACCACGGTCGGAAGGCCGGTAGTGCCGGACGATACATGGATCCTCGCCAGTTCTTCATACGGCCTTACGAACAGCTTGTCGGGGTAGTTGTCCCGCAGGTCCGTCTTCTTCATGAACGGGACCTTTCTGAACGAGTCGCGGTCTGTGACGTCGTCGGGGTGCATGCCCGCATCCCGCATCCGGTCGTGAAAGAACTTGGATTGGCCGTACATGGCGCGAACCTGCTTTTTTAGAAGGTTCATCTGCAACTTCTCCAGCTCGGCACGGGGCATCGTCTCTATCGCTTCGTTCCAAAACGCCATTTTATCACAGTGACGTGCTAACAGTTGTCACGCCTAATCGAATAATAGGCGCATTTGATATATATGTTACTGAAAAGCGGCCGCTGGCGCTCGTCATGGCAACGCCATCGACCCGACGACCCTCAGCTTTCCGCCTTCGAGGTACATGAGCACGACCTTGTCTCCTGGCCTGTGGATGACGTCCGTTTCAAACTCAAGCGTCAAATCTGGAGATCTGAAGTCATCCCCTCCCGATGCGGACACCCGGCAAGGGACCATCTGCATCCAGTGCCCTGCATGAAGGACCATGCCTTCTTTCAGCGGAGACGGCCAGTATTTTATAAGAGTTGCCTTCCCGACGGCCTTTTTCGTCATCTTGACGGACGGGTCGGTGGTCAAGACGTAGCCGCGGTCCAGCTCTTCCGACTCGATCCCTCTCAGGGCAAGGCCCACGTGATCTCCCTTGACCCCGTCGTCAGAGTCGAGGTCGTGCTTCTGAATCGACTTCAACACGACCTCCCTCTTGATCGGGAGCACCTGCATCTTGTCGTGCTTCCTGAAGTGTCCGTCTATCACCGAGCCAAGAACGACTGTACCCACGCCTTTCACGTTGAAATGGCTGTCTACCGGGCACGACCCGCATGAGCCTGGACCGGCTTTGCGGCCTTCGGCCTGCGCCATGTCCAGCAAGGCCTCGCGCATCTTCACCGCGTCGTCCGCCACTATCTCATAGCGCTCCAGGGACGTTCCGGCTATCAACGGCGTCAGTTGCTCCTTTTGAATGTAGTTGCGCAGGATTATCCATCCCTTGTCGATTCCAAACAGGTCGACCATGACGATCTGCTCCCCTAGGAACGAGTCGATCCTGTCGACTGCCAGTATCGCGAACTCCGACATGCCGACAGAATAGAACAGCGAAGAAAGCTTGTCGGGGTACTTCGACGGTTCGATGAGGGTGACGGAGTCGCTCCCCCTCTTCAGTTCGAAGAACGTGACGTCTGTGACTGTGCCTTTCTTGCCTATGTCTCCCGCGAGTCCCTTCGCCCCGAGGACGGCCACGTTAAGGTTCCCCATCGTATCAGATCTCCGACCTTTTCACGAGGGGCACTCCGGCGGCCTTGAGCGCCAGAACTGCCTTCCCGGGATCGTCCACGCGTATCAGGAAGGCTTCGACGTTCTTTCCGGCGTATGCGTACCCGTACTCGATGTTGATGCCTGCGCGGCCGAGTACGCTCGCCGCGCTGAACAACGCCCCGGGGGCGTCCTCTATCCTCACTCCGATGATGGCGGTCTTCTTGGCTATGAGGCCTCTCGACCTTATCCTTTCGAACGCCTCCTCCGGGTCGTCGACCAAAGCCCTCAGTATTCCGAACTCCGTGGATTCCGCAAGGTTGCACTCTTTCATGTTGACATTGGCGTCCTTCAGTATGCTCGCCACGCCTGCCAGGCGGCCCGGCTCGTTGTTGACGAATATCGAAAGTTGCGTGATTATGTTCTCATCATCCATTTCAGTACACCCTCTTGTCCATTACTCTCTTGGCCTTCCCCTCGAACCTTGGAAGCTCTCCGGGAGCCTTAAGCTCGACGGTGACGGCGATGTTCAGGTATCTCCTCAGCTCCGTTTCGATATGGGCCCTCAAGCGCACCATGTCTTCGACCTTGTCGCTGAACGCGTCCTGTCTTATCTCCACCTGAAGGAGCATGTTGTCCAAGGCGCCTTCCCTTGTTATGGCTATGAGATACTGGTCTCCGACCTCAGGTATGCGCATGAGAGTATATTCTATCTGCGACGGGAAGACGTTGATCCCCCTGATTATGAGCATGTCGTCCGTGCGGCCGGTGATCCTCGACAGCCGAGGGGAGGTCCTTCCGCAGGCGCAGTCGCCGGTCATCAGGGACGCCACGTCCTTCACGCGGAAGCGTATCATCGGCATCGCCTCCTTCTTGAGCATGGTCACGACCATCTCGCCTTCGTTGCCGTCTTCCAGCGGCTCGAGCGTGTCCCGGTCGAGTATCTCGATCAGCATTATGTCCCCGCCCACGTGTATCCCGTTCGTCTCTTCGCACTCGGAGAACATCGGGCCTGCCTGTTCCGACGTGCCGTATATGTCGTATGCGCGGATGCCCATGGACTCCTCGATATGCTTCCTCATTCCAGAAGTCCAAGGCTCGGCGCCGAGGATCGCCTTCTTCAGGCAGGTGTCCCGTTTTATGTCTATGCCCATCCTCTTCGCCACCGTGTTCATGTGGATTATGTAAGACGGGGTGCAGGCTATGGCCGTCACGTCGAGGTCCTGCATGAGCTCCAGCTGCCTCTCGGTGTTTCCGGTGCTGCTGGGGACCACGGACGCGCCGACCCTCTCCGCCCCATAGTGCAGGCCGAGCCCGCCGGTGAACAGCCCGTATCCGTAAGACACCTGCAGCGTGTCGTCCTTGCCGATGCCCACCGAGGTAAGGGAGCGTGCCAGGGCCTCGGTCCAATATTCCAAGTCGTTGTGCGTGTAGCCGACCACCGTCGGCTTCCCGCTGGTCCCGGAGGACGCATGGAACCTGACAATCTCGGAGTTGGGGACTGTGAACATCTTGGTCGGATAGTTCTCTCTAAGGTCCTCCTTGGTCATGAACGGCAGCTTCACGATGTCGTCAAGCGACCTTATGTCGTCGGGACGCACGCCAGCGGCCTTCATGCGACCGCGGTAAAACTGGTTGAAGTCGTAGAGTTTGTCTGCGAGGGCCCTTAGGCTTCTGTACTGCAGGTCCTTCAGGTCTCCCTTCGGCATGCATTCGATTTCTTGGTTCCAATACACGTTCTCCCCACTTGCCGCGTCATGCCATTTATATTATTTATGGGGTGCTTCCCTCCAGTGTGTAAAATGCAGGAAAAGGATGCGGACGGAGAGTGCTGGGAAAGGTTCTACGCCGAGCAGCGGAGGCCGTGGCGCGGAATCGGGAAGCTGGGGCCGTTGAAGGTCTCCCCCGGGTCCAAGGCGCTCGACATAGGGTGCGGGAACGGCAAGACCGTCGCCGCGCTGCTGGACGCGGGCGCGGACGTCACAGGGATAGACGTCTCCGAGAACGCCGTGGCCCAATGCGTGAAGGCGTTCGGCGGCAGGGCGGCGTTCGCGGCGGCGGACTGTTCCGAGATGCCGTTCGAAGACGGGAGATTCGACTGCGTCACCGCGGTGCACGTGTTCGAGCATCTAAGCGAGAAGAAGGCGGCCCTTGCGGTCGGGGAGATAAGAAGGGTGCTCGTGCCGGGAGGGTCTGTGCTTGTGAGGTCGTTCGCAGTCGGCGACTCGCGCTCAGACGGCAAGGACGAGAACGTCCGCGGGAACGGGATACGCTACAGATACTTCACGAAGGAGCAGATCGCCGAGATGTTTGAGGGGTTCGAGGCGGTTTCCATAGAGCGCGTCGACGAGACGATGCGTTTTGGCGCAGTCCGCGTCAGGGCGGAATGCCTGTTTCGGCGTAAAGAAAGCTTATTATAAATAGGAAGGATGGAGACTTCAACATGTACGACGACCAGTATTATGCCCCGCGCAACCCGCTGACATTGTGCGCCATAGCCTTGGCGATAGGAATAGTCGCGACAGCCGCATATCTCGCCATAGAAAGCCCCAACTACGCCGCAGTCCTCGCCGGCGCCATAGGCCTGTTCTTCGGCTCGTACTCGATGAGCTACGCCAACCGCATCGGAGGCGAGAACAAGTGGCGCAACATCGTCGTCGCAGTCGTCGGAGAGGCGTTGTCCGTGATAGCGTTCATGCTCGGACTGGCCGGCCTGATGTGACATGGCCGTATACAGAGGCAAATACGTGCTCCGGGGCCTCGGGAGGATCTCTCCTGAGATGGAGGCGGACCTGGACTTGGCGTATGGCGCATGCATGGAGCTCAAGGACGCGTTTCCGTGCGAGATGTGCGGGAAGTGCTGCCATCAGCCGAACATCGTCATACTGCCGGAAGAGGTCGACCGCATATCGGCGGCGGCAGGAATACCGTTGCACGTATTCATGAAAGAGAACGTGATCCGCACGTCAGACGGCAGGATGCTTTTCAAGAAGACGGGCCCGTGCGTGTTCTTAAGGGAGGACATGAGATGCGGAGTCTGGAACGACCGGCCGGAGATATGCAGGGATTTTCCATACGGGGTGTCGATGCTGATGAGCCGCGTCTACTTAGCGATAGTCGACGAGAGCGCGGACGTCATAGAGCTGACAGGATACATGGACTCCTCTTGGCCATGCACCGGCGCGATTCGCTCGTCGATATCCGAGAAGGTGGACCGGGCGAGAGAGGTCAGAAGAAAGCGGACCGGCGCCGTATGAAGTCCATGGCCTGAGGTATGTACAGCGCGGGATTGATGATATGGCCAGCGCCTTGCGCCCTGATGCTTTCGCAATCGGGGAGGGCATTCTCAAGGTCGTCGGCGTACTTCTCGCCGACCATCACGTCCGCCGTGCCGTGGACGCATAACGTGGGCGCAGCGATCGAGCGTGCCGTCTCGCGGGTGTCGAAGCCCTCCACGGAATCGAGCTGACAACGCAGGCCCTGAGGGTCGCTCAGTTGCGGAAGCCCTATCCGCGAGCCCTCCCTCTCCTTTCTTTCGAACAGCCCCTCGTCGAAGCACAGCGTGTTGAGAACCACGCCGAAATATGAGGAGTCGGTCCCTTTGATCAAGCCGTCTGTCATCTTTCCGAGCACCAGGCTCGCACGGGCAGGACGACGAAGGTATGAGGAGACAAGTATCAGAACGTCGACGCGGTCCGGACGTCTTATCGCGAAGTTCTGCGCTATGTTCGACCCCAAGGACCATCCGAGCACGACCGCCTTCTCGATTCCTAGGGCGTCAAGAACGGCGACGGCGTCGTCCGCCATGTCGTCCATGTCGAACCTCCCGCTGTACTCTGTGCGTCCGGAGCCGCGGTTGTCCGGGCGGACGAGCGTGAAGTCGCCGGACATCATATGCACGGCTTTGTCCCAAAACCCGGAGTCGGCGCCGAACCCCGTAAGGAGCAGCACCGGCGGCCCGGATCCGTCCGTCTTGTAATATATCCTCGTGTTATCGACTTGCGCGTAAGGCATCGACATAATATCCTATCAACTAATAGAAAAATCAATCGGACGCCACAATCACGAATCGTCGGTGTAAAGCCTCCTGCGTTCTTCCGGAAGGCCTGCCAAGAACGCCTCTGCCTCCTTGGGAGGCACGCCCCTCTTGTTGCCGTCCGCGTCCTCCACGACGACCCCGCTGTTCCTGAGCGTCTTCAGCCTCGACCTTCTGACCTCAGGATCGGGATGGCATACGAACTGGCAGTTCGAGCAGGTGTACTGCATCTCATACGTGCCGGCAAGGAGGGGGTTGTAGCATATGGCGCCGCTCCTCTTCCTTTCCAGGTACCTTCCGACGTACTTTCTCGATATTGTGCGGTACTCGTCGTCATCCTCCGGCATAGGGAACCTGCCCCCGGACCAGGTCGACCATCTTCCGCTCGGGTGCAGCCCGGTTATGCCCCCGCATGGATAGGCGCAACGGGCGGCCAGCCTGCAGTTGCCCACTCTGACGGACCTTCCGCCCATGTCTATGCTGACCGGCTCCGGATTTATGAAGTCGGCCACGCAGGCGAGCTTGCAGGCCATGCACCTGTTGCAGTAGTTCTCCTCTTCCGGGAGCGGCTCCGTCGGTTTCAGGACGGCATCCGTTATCACTGCGCCCAGAGAGAATGCCGCGCCGAACTCTTTTGTGATGAGAAGCCCCGACTGTCCGATGTGTCCTATGCCGCATGACGCGGCAATCAGCTTCAGAGACGCAGGAGGCACCCTGTCGAATATGCCGTTCGGAGTGTCCTTCCTGAATGCGAAGTTGGGGGCCACGGGGCATGTTTTGTATCCGAGGGAGGTCAGGACCGTGGAGATCTCGAACGCGATGCCGGCCGCGAACGTGGTCGTGCGAATCTTGTTGGCGCTGAGGCTGTAGTCCCTCTTGCCTAGATAAGGCTCAATCAGGCTGTCGTCGAACGGCACCCCGAACACGATGGCCGATTTGGCGCCCGCGAGGGCGTAACCGAGATCTACCGTCTCTGGCCCCCCGCAGAGGCTTTCGAGCGTCGCTATCCCCGAGAGCGACGCACCCAGGTTCAACGGCATGTCCAACGCGAGCTCTTCGGTCAGCAAGTCCATGAGCTGGCAATCCGATTACCGATATATTATCTGTGTGAAAAAAATAGACAGCGCCGCTTAATTCGCCATGGCCTCAGCCAGCACACTCCGGCATAGCCTTCGTGCTCGTCGCGGCACCTGTCCGCCGCTTCGCCTCCTCTCGCCCGTTTCAAAACAGAGGGCAGGATTTCTTCTTGCGGGGGTTCACGTCCGCCACGAGCGGCCAGTATCCCTTGAACACCTCTTCCAGGTCGTCGAACTTCTCCAGCTTCGCCCTCGCGGAGCTCGCGAGGTTGTACACCGTGGCCTTCGCGACGCCCAATGCCTTGGAGAGGTCGGCGGTCGACTCGAGCCTCTCGTCCGCCAGGAACGCCCTGGCCTCGCCGTAGCTGAGGCCTGCGTTCTCCTGCAGCATCCAGAGCGCCATGCCGTACCTGATTTGTTGGAACTCCTCGTGCGAACAGTCGCCTCCGTATGAGAATTTTGCGTCCATTACCATGAATATCACATATATTTAATGAGTATTTATCTATTTTTATTAAGTATGTCATATGACTCGAGAGCCGTCCGGCCTCTGACCTTCTTTGTCGCGATGTGAGTCTTGGGAAACTCCCTGTTCAGGCGGTTTATGGTCGCCTTGCCCTGCACCCCTTTGGTGTCCCCGATGTCAGCCGACCGGGGATGTCCTGTCATCCTCTTCCGGTCACTTTCGTATGCCGCCTTCTTGGATGTGCCCTTCACCTCGTCGTAGTATCCAGACGGCCTCTTGGCAGGCCCCCTAGTTCTTGCGGCCGCCTCGGCCACGGTGGCCGCCTCCTCGATGTTGTGTATGTCGGCCTTGTTGCCGATGTAATACGAATTGTCCATCATGCCGTTGTCAAGGACCCTGTATGGAGTCTTGGCATACCCGATCCGGGACTTGTCCTTGGCCCGGGCGTGGTGTACGAACTCGTGTGTGACCGTGTCCTCGGTCAGCTCCCTGTCCAAGAGGATCTCTGGGATGGGCTGTCCTTTCTGTTTGCGGTAATATGCTCCGCCCTTGCCCTTAGGAGTCTTGCCGACCTTGACCGTCACTCCCTCCTCGCCACCCATCATGCTAAGCTCCGCCTGAGTGAAGGAGTCGCGAAGCACCCGGCGTATCTTCGCCTGGTCCGACAACTTCACGCCAACAAACCTTATTCCTTTCTGGGCCCGAAGCTCTCCCCGAGTCATCTCGATGCCGCACATGCTCAGGGTCTTTTTATCTGATTCCGTGGGCTTGTTCCTCTTGTTGGACTTGTCGTAGCTGCCTTCAGACTGCCTGCGTCTGGCGTTGTTTCGAGCCGCGTCCGTAGAGTCACATGCCGTCACGCACCCTGCAACGCATGAGGGCTATAATACATCCGAGTCCATTGCGACTGCATTTCGTAAATCGATGCCAAGCGGTTTTTGACTTGGATCAGGGCGCGTGGACGGTATCACCATGGTGGCATCGGCGAGCCGCCATCGGGTTCCTCCAAGGATACGGCGTCTAAGGGAGACAAGGGCGGGAAGCATAATAAGGCGGCAGGGGGACGCACGACCCGAAGAGGGTAGGAGGCCCTCATGGCGGCAGAGACGGAACGCCTCAACAGCAGGAAGGGAAGATGGACGCAAAACTTGACCGATTCAACCGCGACAGGGTGCGCTGGCGAATCAAACAACGCTGTCAAAAAAATGAAATGGCCGGGCGAACCCCGGCCAAATGGCTTCCGTCACTTGGAAACTGGTTCCTCGTGCACGGGCTCGGCCCCAAGGGCGTTAGTATTTATGCTGTCAAGCCCTTTCTTGCAAGTCGCCTTGCTGGCGTAGCCTTGGGATTTCAGAATGATCTCCCCGTTCATGGCCACGAGCCTGAAGCGGTGCTTGCCCCCGTTGTCTATAAAAATCTCATATTTCGGATATGTGAGCGTCTTGAACCCCTCGACGGTCTGGTCTTCGACCTTGGACCGGCTGTTCCTTTTGACGCTTTCAATGCCGTTCTTCAAGGCCGACTCCGACTTGTATTCCTGAGACGTTCCGATGACCTGGCCGTTGCTGGCGATCAGATTGAACATAATCCCGTTGCCAGACTTCTTTATTGAAAACTTTGGCTTGCCCATGGCTATCCCTGACGCATGCAAGGGACGTCAGCCGATTTATAACTTGCTGACGTACAGAGACGCGACGCTCAAACCGCGATGTCGTTGCGGCTTTCTTGCGACGTGCGCATATGGTGCAACACGCGGGAGACCACAGAAAGGACAGGCAGCTCTATCAACGGGCCGACCACCAGCACGAGCGCGATGAGCGGCTCGTCAGGAAACGCGGCGACGGCTATCGCCAAAGCAAGAGGGGAGTTCCGTGCCAAGGTCGTGAACGACAGCGACACGGCATCGTCGAACGGCAGCCTGAGGAACCTCCCTATAGCCTGGGCAAGAACGAAGTTGAACACGAAGAACGCCGCCAGCGGCAGGAGCATCCTCACCGGGAGCATGAGGTTCTCCACGATCATCTGCCCTTGCGACGCGAACATAGCGACCACCGCAAGACACAGGAACCGCAGCTGCAGCTCGTCGCCGCGTGCGTCCAAAAACCTGTCCAGCCTGTCTTTCGCGGAGGCGCGGACAAGCACGATTCTTATTATGTTGGCAAGCGCGAACGGTATCACTAGAACGTACACTATGCCCTCTAGAAGGGGGAGCATCTCGAACTGCGAGTCCGAGCCGACCATCAAAAATAGATACACAGGGAGGAGGACCAGCTGGAGCACGAGGTTCAAGGGCAGTATGGCGGTGCTCAGCGGAACGTTCCCTTTGGTCATCGCGGTGAACACAAGATACCAGTCGGTGCACGGGGTTGCAAGGAGCATCAGGAACCCTATGCGCATGGGCAGAGAATCGCCTAGGAATATGAGGCCGAGGCCCACGGCGAAGAAAGGAGTCCATATGAAGTTGATTGCAAGCTCCGTGGACGTGAACTTCACGTTCCTGAACGACCTGCCGATCTGCCTGACGTCGACCTTCAGGAATATCAGGAACAGGAGCACCATCAGGAACGGCTCCATCAGGCTGCCGAGGCTGTCCCTGAAGAACTGGATCTGGCCGAGCGCCACTCCGATGACGGCAGACGCCAAGATCATCGGCGACTGCATCTTCGAGGCGGAGCCCAACCCTTCGTCCATCGAAGTTAGTAGCCGCCGTCCGCTTTTATATCTTCTCTTGTCTAAACCGCGTTTCCAGCATCTTTAGAATTTGCGAGTTTCACAATGGAGCGCGTCATGTCCGCCGTCGACGTTCCAAAAGTGCCTCGAAAAGGGTTGGAAAAGAGGGTTTGGAAGATGTTTGGAAGATGTTTGGAAGGCGTCAGGATCAGCCGTGCCTGCGCCCGAGTACGAGCCACAGGGCGGCAGAGCCGACGGCTATGGCTATGACGACCACTGCGAGTACGAGGGCGACGGACACGCCGCCGTCCTCGCCGTCGTTCGTGCGCGAGTCGCCTGCGCCGTCACCTGAGCCGTTGCTCCCGCTTCCAGAGCCAGAGCCGCTTCCTGTGCCTCCAGACGAGGGGGCGGACGTCACGCTTATCGTGTGGTTGGAGGTCACGCCGGAGAACGCGTACTTCCCTGCCGAGACGGCGGACGGGACGCTAGCCCCGTCGACGAACACGTCGGATATGGCGTACCCCGCCTTGGCGGAGAACGTGAACGTAGCGCTCCCTCCCGCCGCCAGCCCCACGGACCCAGACGGGGTTATCGTCGAGTTGGCGTCCGCCGACGCGGTCACTGTGAACGCCGGGCTGGCCGTCGCGACCGATATGGTATGGTTCCCAGTCACGCCAGAGAACGTGTACGTCCCCGCCGCCGCGGCGGCCGGGTTGTCCACGCCGTCTATCTTCACGCTCGATATGGCGTA
>JAITOF010000011.1 GCA_031290095.1 Candidatus Methanoplasma porotermitis | reverse complement strand
GGCATATCAAATCTGCCGACTCGGCTGTCGAATCCCATATGACGGGAAAAATGCAATTTGCAATAAATTTCGATTGCATGATGTGAACGGAATGGCGATCAAGCGAGCCGGGCGTCCTTACGACTTCTGTCGCCTTGAAAACAACGTCGATATGCGCGTTGCCTGTTTTGCAGGACTGCGACCCACCCGCCCCGGCCTCTTCAAGATCATGGTTTTTGCTCGCCGACTGTCGAGGTTAATATGTGATTGAAAAAGGATGACGCATCGCTCGCCGCCTCCCCATTTTATGCAGCTAAAGTTATATAATCGAAAAAAAATGCAATTTGCAGTAAAATTCGATTATATGGATGTGGCTGAACATGGAGATTAAAAGAGACAGGTATCTGGACAGGCTCCTGAAGAGAAAGTGGAACGGCTCTGTGAAGGTCGTCACCGGGGTGAGAAGATGCGGCAAGTCGTATCTGCTGTTCAACCTGTTCAGGGGCCGCCTGATATCTGACGGCGTAGATCCCGAACACATCATACCTGTTGCTTTGGACGACATCCGCAACAAGCCGCTTCGAGACCCGGCCGCATTGTACGAGAAGATTGTTGAATCCGTCGGCGAAGGCGAGTACTACGTGCTGTTGGACGAGATCCAGTTCGTGGACGGTTTTGAGGATGTCGTGAACGGACTCTGTCGCATCCCGGGCCTCGATGTCTATGTGACCGGAAGCAATTCGAGGATGCTGTCCAAGGACGTGCTTACGGAGTTCAGAGGCAGAGGCGACGAGGTCAGGGTGTTCCCTCTCTCCTTCTCGGAGTTTGCGACCGCATATCCCGGAAGGGAGGACGAGGCATGGAGGCTGTACCGCACTTTTGGAGGCCTGCCCGAGCTGCTTGCCCGGGTCGATGAGGAGCAGAAGACCGCATACCTGCAGAACCTGATGAAGAATGTGTATCTGAAGGACATCGTGGAGAGGAACGACGTCCGATCGGCAAGCGGGCTCGACGGCATAGTGGACCTCCTCTGCTCCTCCGTAGGGTCGCTGACAAACCCTCTGAAGATTTCCAACACGTTGAAAGCATCTAAACATTTCAACATAGACGATGAGACCGTGTGCCGATATCTGGGCTTTCTGGAGGAGTCGTTCCTGTTCCAGAGGGCCAAGAGATACGACATAAAAGGGAGAAAGTACTTGGATACTCCGTCTAAGTATTATGCAGTGGACGTGGGCCTCCGGAACGCCTGGCTCAATTTCAGGCAACAGGAGGAGACACACATAATGGAGAACATCATCTACAACGAGCTCCGGTCCAGAGGCTTCTCGGTAGACGTGGGGGTCGTGGAGAGCAGGAGGACGCAGAACGGCGTCTCCGAATACATGCAACTGGAAATAGACTTTGTGGCCAACAACGGAAGCCAGAGGTACTACGTCCAATCCGCCTACAGGTTGCCTGAAGGGGAAAAAGAGGAACAGGAGCTGAGGCCGTTCCTCAAGGTTGGGGATTCGTTCAAGAAGATCATGATCGTGGGCGATGACATCCGTCTGAAAAGGGACGAGAACGGAGTGGTCACGATCGGGGTCAGAGAGTTCCTCCTGAACGAGGACAGCCTAAATCTATGACACGCCGACAATGCAAAGGCCTTGGAGGGGGCTTACGGACGGTCTTGCACAGGTGCATAGGTACGCTGGCATAGTTCGACGCCGCCCGTGCCAGGTCTTGCGCAATCCGAGATGCCGAACGATTCGGGCCGCGTCGTCTTCCAGCCGACGTTTGTATGTTTGTAAAATATGGAGTTCAAATCCATAAACTATATTAACATGATCCGCGTTCCATATGACATGATTGCCAGGACCGTCTATGAGGCCATAGAGCGTAGCATATCCCAACGACCTGTGACGCTGATAACCGGCGCAAGGCAGGTTGGAAAGACCACGCTGTGCCGCAAGCTCTCCAAGGACCATGGGTTCGGGTACGTCACGTTGGCAGACAGGTCGGAGAGGGCGCTAGCCGCTGACGACCCGGACATGTTCCTTCGCTCTCACAGGACGCCGCTTATAATCGACGAGGCGCAGTACGCCCCGGGGCTGTTCGACAGCCTGGAATCCGTCGTCGATAAAGCGAAGTTCGACACCGGTAGGAACGAAGGCATGTATGTTCTGACTGGAAGCCAAGCATACAATTTGATGGAGAACGTGACCCAATCCATGGCCGGGCGGATCTCCATAATACGCATGTCGCCTCTGAGCCAGAGCGAGATCTTGTCGCGCCCCGCGCCACCGTTCACCGTCGACTTCGAAAAGAACATAGCCAGATCTTCAGAATATGTGGTTGATGCGGATTCTCTGTTCCGCATGATAGTGCGCGGGGCGTATCCCGAGCTGTACGACAATCCAGATGTGAGGACGAGCGAGTTCTATTCCGACTACGTCGACTCGTACATCAATAAGGACGCGTCGCAGATAATCAACCTGAAGGACCAGAACCGGTTCCACGAGTTCATGCAGCTTGTCGCGTCGCTCACCGGGCAGGAGCTGGTGTACGGCAGGATCGCCAACACGTTGGGCGTGGACATAAAAACGGTCCAGTCCTGGATCAGCGTGCTTGCGGCCGGCGACATAATACATCTCCTGCAGCCTTATTCGGCGAGGTCCACGGTCAAGAGGATCGTGAAGCGCCCGAAGGTGTATTTCTGCGACACGGGGCTTGCATGCCATCTTGCCAAGGCGACGGACGCCGAGACGCTGAGAGCAGGGTATTTGAAAGGCCCGATGGTCGAGACGTTCATAGTGAACGAGATACTGAAGTCGTACAGTAACAACAGGGAGCAAGCGGGATTCTACTACTACAGGGACTCGTCCATGAACGAGATCGACCTGGTGATGCTTCGAAACGGCACGCTGTCTCTCGTCGAGTGCAGGTCCGGGATGACCTTCGGCGCCTCGGACGTGAAGGCTTTCGGCAGGATGGACAAGTCAGACTATACGATAGGCCCGTCCTGCATAATCTGCCTGACCGAGAAGCCGTATCCGATAAGCAAGAACGTTTACGCGTTGCCCGTGACCGCGATTTGATCCTGCTCGGCCTCCTGCCTGTCGCCTGCGATGGTATATTTATCCGAGACGCCATCGACGCCTATGCGCAGGAAGACCGTCTTCGAACTCATGGGCACAGGAGAGGAATGGGGGCCGGGCACGCCCGGCATGGACGAGTTCGAGCGTGTCAATCGAGAATGCTCCGAACTTCTGATGCGCTACAACACGGTCCCGATGCCCCCCGAGGACAGGCGAGACCTGCTGGCACAGATAACGAAAAAGCCTGTGGACCCGTCGACCAAGGTCGTGCCGCCGTTCTTCTGCGACCTCGGGACCAACATCATTCTTGGAAGGGGCGTGCTCGTCAACTACAACTGCGTCCTGCTCGACTGCGCGGAGATCCGCATAGGAGACCACGTTCTCATAGGGCCGAACGTCAACATCGTGACGGCTGATCACCCCTTGGATCATGTGAAGAGGCGGGACTGGGTCACCAGCAGCCTTCCAGTGACGATCGGCGACGACGTGTGGATCGGCGCCGGAGCGGTGATAAAATCCGGAGTGACCGTCGGAGACCGCGCCGTCATAGGCGCGGGCTCCGTGGTCGTTAAAGACGTTTGCCCGGACGCCGTGGCGGCCGGGAGCCCTGCGAATGTCATCAGGAAGCTTTGATCACAGCTCCTTCCTGGTGAACAGGAACCAGGACAGCACCGTGGACGCCACGCCCCATCCCACCATCGTGCCGACCGTCTTGGCCACGTTCGGGACCTGGACGCTGGACATGAGGCCGCCGAACATGTCGGCATATTCCGGGATGCAGGTCAGGATGGCGTCCCCCGCCTTGTCCAGCATGAACCACGGGTCGATGTCGGTCGCCATGCTGATGATCTGCGTTATTATCGACATGAACAGCAACAGGGTCAGGAAGGTCATGACCGTGGAGGTCCCGGACTTCCTCATCATGGTGCTGAACACTGCGGCCACGCCCGTGGCCGCGAAGGTGTACAGGGCCATGTATCCTAGGGACGTCCCGAATATGCTCGGGAACCCGCCGGTCGCCGCGAACGTTGCCGCCCCGGACGCCGCATAGTACCCTATTATGACCACCAGCTCCAGAGCCAGGCATCCTATGAACTTCCCAAGGAAGATCGTCGTCTTCTTCACCGGCCTGGTGAACAGTATCAGCGCAGTCCTCTCCTCGAACTCCGATACGTACACCACGGACGCGAACAGCGCCGCCGCCAGCACGGCGAGGAAGCTGGCGAAGCTTATGTAGACCGCTATGACCTGGCCCGGCGTGTCGCCTATGTCCCCTCCCAGCACGTACGGCAGGAGCGTGATGAGCGCGAACACCGCCGTCGTCAGAAGGACGTATATCAGGAACTTCTTCCCGCGGACGAACTTGCGCACCTCGTTCTTCGCTATTATGAGCATCTGTCTGAAATCGTCTTTCTCTATGTACATCATCTCGACTCCTTTATCAGGCTCAGATATGTCGCTTCAAGAGCGTCCTCCTCTGTGAGGCCGCATATGCCCGCGTTCAGAGACGCCAGGTCGCTGAACAGGCCTGCCACGGCGGCGCCCTCCCCCTCGATGTATATCTCGATGTCGTTGCCGAAGCGCTCGGCAGACTTGACGTTGCCGAGGTCCGAGATTCGTTTTATGACCTCCGGAGTCGGTATGCCCGTCAGTTTCGCGGTCAGCCTCCTCTCCCCGCCCGCTTTCGCAAGCTTGCCTATCTCGTCGTGCACCAGCAGGGTCCCGTGGTTGATCAGGGCGACCCTGTCGCACAAATCGCTGACCTCATGCAGAAGGTGGGAGCTCATAACTATCGTGAGGTTGTTGCTGTCCCTCCTAAGGTTCTTGAGGATCTCCCTCGTCTCGGCCATCCCCCTCGGGTCGAGGCCGGACGTCGGCTCGTCCAAGATGATGACGTTCGGGTCGTTCATCAACGCCTGGCCGATGGCTATCCTCTGCCTCATTCCTTTCGAGAACGTCCCCAGGCGCTTGTCTGTCCATTCGACCATCTTGACCTTCTCGAGGATGGCGTCCGTGTCGGCGGCGATGGACTCGCGGCTCATCCCCATGATCTCGCCGATGTACTTCATCGTCTCCCTCGGCGTGAGGTAGGTGTAGAACTCAGGAGTCTCGACCACGGCGCCCACTCCTTCCAGGGCCCTCTTCGGGTCCTCCGTCACGTCTATGCCGTTCAAGTACGCCTTCCCGGACGTCGCGGATATCAGATGGGTCAGTATCTTCAACGTGGTGCTTTTTCCCGCCCCGTTAGGTCCTAGGAATCCAGTGAAGCTGTTCTTCTTTATGCTCAGGTCCAGGTTGTTCACAGCCACGAACTGGCCATACTCCCGCCTGAGGCAGGCGAGCTCTATCGGGTCGCTCAGCGTCCCGCCCCCTCTTCAGGCGTCTCTGCGGATTTGTCGCGGGGGACGCCGTCCCCGTTGCCGCTGTTCTTGTTTCTTGCATTCATCTATTTCACCTTTTGAGCGTGCTTCGCTCGAACTTAATCCTCCTCGTATTCGAGGATGTCTCCTGGCTGGCACTTCAACGTCTTGCATATGGAGTTCAACGTGGAGAACCTTATCGCGCTGACCTTCCCCGTCTTGATGTTGGACAGGTTCACGTTGGATATCCCCACTTTCTCGGCCACCTCGTTGAGAGAGACCTTACGGTCCGCCATCACCCTGTCCAGCCTGAGTATTATGGCCATGGTATCACAACAGCTCGTCCGACGTCCTCTGCAGCTCCGTGCCGTGCGCGAACACCAGCGACATGAAGTACACTATGGCCGCGCTAACAAGGATGGGCAAGTGCTCCCCCAAGCCCAACACCGCTATCTCGTCGGCCGACCACACGAGCGAGAACGCTATGTTCGTCGCTATGGAGAGCGCCGCGTACGCCGCCAGCAGGATCGATATGTACCTTATGTCTCGCGCATACTCTGGCCTGAACGGAGTGTGCGACGTCTTCATGTCCGACGATATCCGGTGTATCAGGTACGCTATAGGAAAGAGCATCGAACATGAGATAGCCCCGAACGCGCAGGCGGATGCCAGCAAGGACGGCGACAGGCCAGGGTCTTCCCACCAGTCCGCCTTGCTGAAAAGGTCGGGCGAGACCGTGAGGACGACTGCCATCACGACCATTATTGCGGCGAGCGCGACTGCCAGTATCATCGCGACGACAGACGTGGCAGATATCACTTTGCAGATGCGCTGTATCCTTCTTATAGTCCTGCCTTCCACGGCCTTCTCATCTCCAGACATACATTAATCGAGTAATATTTAATGATTATCATTAAATTTATCATGAATTACATTATTGGTCCTTGAATTGAACCTTGAACATGCTGACGTTGCAAGGGAAACGGCAACGGGGCCTTTTCTGATGTGTATTCCAGACTTTTCAATCTCATATCCTCGATCCGACTCAGATGTGCGTCGACGCAGTCTGGCGCAAAGCCGCAATGTCCTGCGCCGACGGGGACGTTGCCGTCAATCTCTGTCGTTCACATAACGGTTGCGACAATATGAGCAACGGACCTCGTAGAACGGTTCGTCCAGATACGGTGTTTCCGGCCAGATTCCTTTCAACGCCTTTTTTATGTACTCCTTGTCTTCGTTGTCGTTGACGCCCTTCTTACAGACGTGCACCAAGACGACGTCGTTCTTTGTGGTTGAATATACAGCCGGTGCTTCCACTCGTTGAGGTCCATGCTGAACAGCCTCACTTAGTGGCAAAAGTGGTAAACTTAGTCATTATGATTTTTATTTGCAACCCATTTTCCACCCCACTTGTTGACCTCTCTGATTAGACCCCGCTCTACCAGTATGTCTGTCGCACAGTATGTGGTTCTTATCGGAATAGACGACAGGTGGGATATCTCCTTTGTAGTCAGACCGTCTCCGTTGACGATAATGTCATATACGGTTCTTTCCGTAAGATGCGTGTTCTTCCTGAAAAAGCCACATCCAGCATCTGCAGTGCGAACCCTTGACGGCTTCCACTTGGAGTGGTGGCCGAGCGCGTCCCCCAAGCTATGCTGTATGTTCAACGAGCCATCGACTTTGATGTCTGAAGAGTCAATTTCGGGCTTGTGGTACGTGTCTGCACTTCTATCGCCGGATTCCATGGCGTCCCTCTCTGCGAATCGCTCTCAACGAGTCTCTCCCCTTGTTTGGCAGTCAGGTTGTTTATCTGGAGGCGGGGCTGGCATATCGCCGCATCGCGTTGCCGACGAACATCGCAGTCACCTTAAGCACAGCGACCTCCACATGTCTTCAGAATCGGCGAGGACGCCCCCGGCATCCAACGTAGTATATTTCCCGTCCAGAAGGACCGTGTCCCCCTGGCATATGACCGTCTTGACGTTGGCCGACGACGACGAGTACGCCAGGTTGGCTATGACGTTCTCGTACAGGAGCGGTCTCAGGTTAGGCGCCTTCCCGTCGAGGATCACTATGTCCGCATACTTCCCTGGCTCTATTGAGCCGAGGGCGTCCTGCATCCCTATCGCCTTGGCGCCGTTGATCGTCGCGAAGTCCAAGAGGTCCTGCGCCGGAGTGACCGTGGGGTCCCATCTGCTCGACTTCTGGAGAAGGCCCAGAATCTTCATCTCCGATATCATGTCCAGGCTGTTGTTGGTGGTGCTTCCGTCTGTTCCGATGGAGACGTTCACGCCGTATTTTTGAAACTCTGGCACGGGCGCGACCCCGCCGGTGGCCAGCTTCATGTTGGATACGGGGCACGTCGCGACAGACATCCTGGCATTAGCCATCAGCCTGACCTCGTTCATCGTCAGCCATGCGGAGTGCGCGGCTATTCCCCTTTCGCCGAGGACGCCTATGTCTGACAGCCATTCCGCCGGCCTCCTCCCGGTCTTCCTCTTATGCTCGTTGACCTCCCCCCTCGTCTCTGAAAGGTGGTATGTGATCGGCGCCTTCGCCTCGTCGGAGAGCTCTTTCGCGCTGACACAGGTCTCCTCGTTGCAAACGTAGACGCCCTGGAGCGCGACGCCCGGGATTATCTTCCGTTCGTTTTTGAACCGGTCGCAGAAGCTCTTGCAGTTTTTCAGGGGGCTTCCCTTCTGGGTGGTGAACTGCTGGTCCAGGACGCACCAGCACAGCACTCCTCTGAGCCCCGCCTCTTTCACCGCTTTTGCGATTACGTCCTCGGAATAGTACATGTCCACGAAAGTCGTGGTCCCGCTGCGCATCATCTCCATGCAACCCAGTTTTGTTCCTGTCGAGATGTCTTCGTCGGTCCTGTCGGAGTCTATTTTGAACACCTTGTCGAGAAAGTCGGGGAACAGGAGGTCGTCGACGACGCCTTTCATCACGGACATGGCGATGTGAGTGTGCGTGTTGACAAGCCCGGGGATCACAATGTCCCCGGACGCGTCGATCTCCGTGTCGACAGAGCCTTCATATCTCGTTCCAACCGATGCGATCTTCTCTCCGTCGATCACGACGTCGCCCCTGAGCACTCTCCTCAGAGGGTCCTGAGTCACGATCCATGCGTCCCTGATGACGGTTGTCTTTGACAATTTCCTACCTCTTTGCGGATGGGGTGCCGCGTTTATAAGAATTGGGAATGAGGCTAGTCTTCATTTCTGAACATATTTTATGGATTATTATTCCTAATATGGTCAATAACATCAACATATTACATGATTATATTGAATAAATTTCAATTATTGTTTTAAATATGTCAATTTAAGATATTATATGACTTAATTATAGTTTATAGGAATAATATATTCATATTATATTTATATAATGGTATTATTCGCACAACAATAAAGATAATTAAATATCATTGGAATATTACCTGTCTCGGTATCAATCAATATGACCATAAACGGCGGTGAAACAATATGAGCAAGGAAGAGATTTTAAAAAAAATAAGCGACGCGGTGGTTAACGGGAAGCCCGCCGTCGCCAAAGAGGGCTCCGAAGAGGCGCTGAAGAACGGCGTCAGGCCTATTGAGGCCATCAACGACGGCCTCGTGAGAGGGATGGCGATCGTGGGCGACAGGTTCGCGCAACACCAGGCATACCTGCCTCAGGTGCTGATATCGTCGCAGGCGCTGTACGCGGGGCTCGACGTCCTCCTCCCCGCGATACCCAAGGGCGAGTCCGTCGCCAAGAAGACGGTGGCGGTGGCGGTCGTAGAAGGCGACGTCCACGACATCGGGAAGAACATCCTAAAAACCCTGATCATCGCGGGAGGGTATCAGGTCATCGACCTCGGCAGGGACGTCCCGACGGAGGAAGTGCTGGCGGCGACCGAGTCCAAGAAGCCGGACGTGCTGGCCCTCAGCACCCTGATGACGCCCACGATGCTTTCGATAAGAGACGCCGTGGACGGCCTCAAAGAGAGCGGATACCGCTCGAAGGTCCTCGTCGCGGTAGGCGGCGCGCCAGTATCCCAAACGTTCTCCGACGAGATCGGCGCGGACCACAAGGACAACGACGCGATACACCACGTCGCGTGGCTCAAGGAGGTGCTGTGATGACGAAGCCGCTCACGCACATCGAGAGAGGCCTTGCGGCCCTTCAGAACGAGCCTGTCGACAGGCTGACGACGTATCCTCTCGCGATGGGCGTCAACAGAAGGCTTGTCAACGGAGGCGTCACCTACAGGGAGTGGGCGCACGACCCCAAGCTGTACGCCCAGTCCTTCATAGAAGGCCAGAAGAAATACGACTTCGACTTCGCGATCGGCCTGATGGACCTCTCGGTCATGGCCGGGGACCTTGGCGCGCACGTGAGGTTCGACCAGGAGAACACGCCCTTCGTCGACAAGCACATAATCCATGACCCCGAGGACTACGAGAAGCTTGAAGTCCCGGACATAACCAAAGGGAGGTCCGCCGTCCTTCTGGAAGGGACGAAGCTGTTCGCGCAGGCTCTGAAGAACGACGTGATAACCGCCGGGTTCGTAGAGGGGCCTCTGCTCGCTCTTTCTCAGAGCGCGGGCGCAGAGAGGCTGTTCCTAGACCTCGCCCTCAACCCGAGCGCCGTGCACGGCGCCCTCGAGACCCTGACCGAGTACGACTCCCGTCTCGTCGAAGGCTTTGCCGAAACGGGGGCCGCAGGGCTTTGCTGGGACTACCTCTGGGGCAACTATTCTTGCCTGGGGGACGCGGAATACCACGAGTTCGAGGCGCAATACGCCCATAAGCTGAACAAGCTGACGCGCGACAAAGGCCTCGCAGTCTGCATCCACAACTGCGCAGACATGCCCCATCTGGACACTCAGATCAAGGAGTACAAGCCTGCGATCTACTCCATGGCGTACTATCCGTTCAACCCTGACTCCCCGTCTGCGTCCAAAGTCATCGCGGACGGATACGCTGACGACGCTCTGATCGGCGGGAACATAGATCCACAGCTGTTCCTCAGCGGCACCGAGGCGCAGATAAGGAAGGCGACGTCCGAAGTGACCCAGGAAGTCAAGACCGCCCTTTGCAAGCGCGGGCTCAAATCCAGATACTGCATCGCGAGCGGATGCGAGATACCTCCTGACGTGGCCACGAGGCTGGAGAACATCGGAGCCGTGGTCGATGTCGTGAAGAAAGAAGGGTCGATACAGTACTGAGGAAGGGGAATGAGCAACGCGTTCTATGATGCTATGAAGAACAGCGGCTTCTCTTACGAGACCACGGCTTCAGTCAAGAAGTACGCCTGCCCTCATTGCGGGTTCATGTTCTCTCTGGTGTATGCCAGGGCGTTCGCCTGCAGGGGATGTTCCGAGGCAAGCCGCGGCTGTCCCAAAGTCAGGTGCGACAAATGCGACGCCGAGTTCCCGATCCAAGATCTTGGCCATGTCCATGGGAATGTGCAGGAGAGGACGATTGCGGACCACATCTGCAACGTCGTCAACGAATACAACCATGACATGGGGCTCGAGCACAACAGGTGATACGAATGGGCATCGGGCTGGGATTCGACACCGGAGGAACGTACACTGACGCCGTGCTGATGGACCTGTCCAACGGGAAGGTCGTCAGAAAAGCGAAGGCCCTCACGACGAGGGACGACCTCTCGATAGGGATAGGCAACGCCGTGAAGAACTTCGACAAAAGCCTGTTCAAGGATGTGGTGATGGTGTCCCTCTCGTCCACTCTCGCCACCAACTCCGTGGTCGAGGGGAAGGGTTGCCGCGTAGGCCTCGTCTCCGTGGGGCGCGAGTTCGACGGGTCCATCCCCGTCGATGCGTACGCCTTCGTCGACGGAGGCCATGACCTCAAGGGAAAGGAGGCATCCCCTCTAGACGAGGATGCAGTCGAAGCCGCCGTCGAATCGTTCGTGGGCAGGGTGGACGGAGTTGCCGTCACATCGTACCTCAGCGTCAGAAATCCCGACCACGAGGTGCGCGTGAAGAAGATCGTCGAAAACCGCCTCGACGTGCCAGTCGTGTGCGGGCACGAGCTGTCGTCGAGCCTGGGATTCAACGAGCGCGCCGTCACTTCGATAATGAACGCCCGTCTGATCCCCATAATAAAAGAGCTCATCACATCCGTGAAGGCGGTGATGAGGGACGTCGACATAAAGGCCCCGCTCCTCATAGTCAAAGGGAACGGGACGATAATGGGGGAGGAGGTTGCCTCGTCCAGGCCCATCGAGACCATCCTTTCGGGCCCTGCGGCGAGCATGATAGGCGCCAAGAGCCTCACGGGAAAGGAGGATGCCATCGTGATGGACATGGGAGGCACCACGACTGACATCGGGATCCTCCGCAACGGACAGCCTAGGCTCGAGAAGGAAGGCGCCGTCATCGGCGGAAGGAGGACGCGCGTCCTTGCCGCCGAGATATCCACCTCCGGGATAGGCGGGGACAGCAGGATCGTCGCCAACAACGGCAGGCTCACGCTGAGCGCGTCGCGCGTCGTCCCGTTGTGCATCGCGGCAAGCAGATGGCCGCGCCTCAAAGACCGGCTGAAAGCCGTTTCCGAAACCGTCCCGCGACAGACCCCGGAAAGCCTGGGCATCGACAACGTCGTGCTGGATTCCGAATTCTTCGTTAAAGTAAAAACCGTCGGGGGGGAGAACCTGTCCGATGACAACAGGCGGTTCCTGGACCTTGTGTCCGAAGAGCCTTTTTCTCTACGGGAGGCTAGCGCGGCCCTTGGCATACATGCGTTCGATTTTACGGTCGCGAAGATGGAAGAGAACGGGCTGATCCAACGCATCGGCCTCACGCCCACCGACCTCCTCCATGCGGAGCGCTCGTACGTCCAATACGACCCAGAAGCCTCGTCCTTCGGAGTGGCGTATGCCGCAAAGAGGCTGGGAGTTCCTCCCGTCGAGTTCATAGCCTTGGCCAAGCAAAAGGTCGTCGAGAAGCTGTCGCAGGAGCTTCTCAGAAAGCTGTTCTTCGAAGAAACAAGAAAACTGGAGATCGACAGCGTGGGCTTGGACCTCATGAACAAAGCCATATCGAGGAAGGACGGCCTGGACTTCAGAGTGCGGATCGGCCTCAACAAGCCGATAATCGGCATCGGCGCCCCTGTCGCGGCATACTTCCCGCAAGTGGCAGAGATATTCGGTGCAGAGCTCCTGCTCCCAGAACATTCGGAAGTGGGCAACGCGATAGGCGCTGTAACCGGGAGCGTGGCCGAGACGCTGGAACTCTTGATAAGGCCCAGAGGCTCCGGGTCCGACAATCCGCCATGCACCGTGTTCTCCGCTCTGGGCAAGCTGGATTTCGACACGATAAGCGCCGCTCTCGAGTATGCGGACACGGAAGGCCGTGCGTTCGTGGTCGAACAGGCGGGGAAAGCCGGGGCCGACTACGTGGACGTCAAGACGGATATAAAAGAAAAGAGATATGACGTGGGCGGAGGCCTGGGCGCCGGGAACGCCCTCCTTGAGATAGAGGTCGTCCTGACCGCCGTCGGGAAGCCCCGGCAGTTCCACACCGCGGCATGAGGGGGCATTATGAGACTTGGAATCGTTGCATGCGACATACTGAAGAACGAGATCGAGTTCGTCACCGGGAAAGACCCGGACTTCGTTCACAGGGAATACCTGGAGTTCGCGTTGCACATAATTCCCGAGAACATGAGGGCCGTCATAATCGAGAAGGTGAACGCGCTCGAAGGCAAGGTGGACGCCGTTCTCCTCGGATATGCCACGTGCATGTCGCTGGGCGGGATAACCGACAAGCTCGACGTCCCTGCCGCGATGCTCGAGGGGTCCGACTGCATAGAGGCGCTCCTCGGGACGGAAAGGTACGAAGAGGAGAAGCGCAGCTGCACCGGGACGTGGTTCTCCTCCCCTGGATGGGCGAAAGAAGGCGTCAACGGCCTTATCAGGGAGTTCCATCTGGACTCGGTTGAGGGGTACGACCCGTCCTATTTCCTCGACATGTTGTTCGGGTCCTACGAAAGGTGCCTCTTCATAGACCCCGGCATCGGGAGCGAGAAAGAGTTCCACGCCAAGTCCGAAGACTTCGCCAAGACCCTGAAGCTCAGGCATGAGCGCTGCATATGCGGCCTGGAAAGGATAGAGGAGGCCGTAGCCAGGGCGAAGAAGCTTGGCGCCGGCTCTTCGAATTGATTCAAAAAATGGATATATCCTGAACGGCATGAGGCGTGCATGGGATTCAAGATCACGTTCCTCGGGACCGGCGGCGGGAGGCACACCACAATGTACCAGGCCCGCTCCACCGGAGGGATGCTGATGGAGCACCCCGGCGGGACCATACATGTGGACCCGGGGCCGAGCGCCCTCGTGCAGATGAGAAAGATACATTACGACCCTGCAAGGACCTCGTCGGTCATCGTGTCCCACGCCCATCCAGACCACTATTCTGACGCCGAATGCGTCCTCGAAGGGATGACATGCGGCGGATGGAAGAAAAGAGGGTGCCTTTACGGAAGCCCCACTGTCATAGACGGGGAGGGTGGCCTCGGCCCATGTGTTTCCAGGTACCATCAGAGCATCGTCTCGGGAACGCGCGTGTTCAGGCCGGGCGACGTGCTGGACATCGACGGCCTGCGCACGGAGGTCTGCCGTGCGGAGCACAGCGACCCCACGAACGTCGGGTTCAGGTTCCACACCGACGCAGGAGTCGTGTCATACGTGAGCGACACCTCGTTCAGCCCGGAGATCGCGGTGCAGTACAGGGGCTCCAGGGTTCTGATCCTCCCCGTGACGACGCCGTGGGACCTCCGCATCCACTACCACTTGTGCACGGAGGACGCGGCGAAGTTCATGTCCGTCGTGAAGCCTGAGCTTACAGTCATGATCCATTTCGGCATCGTGATGATCAAGCGTGGCCCGGAGACCGAGGCCGCCTTGGCGGAGGAGCGCACGGGCCTGCGTGCAGTGGCGGCCCGCGACCTGATGACATTGGACCTAGGAAATGAAGTCGTGTTCGGCGATGCCATGACTTACAACGACGACTGGGTGCCTCCGTCGTCGATTTGAAACCATCCTGTTTCAGCATGGTTATGGAATCGGGTGGAAGACGAACGTGCCTCGCGGACTTATAGAGGCCGCTTGGAGGGTGAGGGCACGTTCGCCCTCCACCTGGCTCTGTACCCGTGATTTCGCTTCCATTCGGCGGCTCCTATCCTGTTCCTCTCGCCTTTGCGCAGGCGGCCGTTGGCGTGGATGCGCTCTACCTCATGTTGATCACCAGCTCTATCCCGCACTCCGTCAGCCTGTTCCTGATCTTACATCCGTCGCAGACGGCATCCACTAGGGCCTTCACGACGTCATACACTATGTCGACAGCCGAGTCGACCAAGAGGGTGCAACGACCGTCGATTCGGCAGACATTCTGCCAAATCTGAAAACAATATGCTTGTGTCAGCCGTACAGGTCGTCCAATGTGAAAAGAAGTATGCCGTTGTTCTTCGCATGCTCGACGAGCCTCTCCTCGAACCCGGACCGGGAGAACAGGGCCAGCCTCTTGTCGTCGAACCCGCCTACCGACTCCGCCCTCGACTCGAGGGACTTCAAAACGTCGAACCCGACCTTGCTCGCAGAGTACTTGCATTCTGCCAGCAGGCAATAGTTCCCCCTTCCGTCAAAGACCTCTGCGGCGATGTCGATGTCCGTCGCAGTCTTCGTCTTGGGGTCGGAGCCTATCCACGTGCCCACGGAGACGCAGGGGAACCGCCTTCCCACGAACTCTGCGCATGCGTCCTCGAAAACAAGCCCCATGTGGGTAGAGAACATGTCTAGAATCAGGTCGCATGCCTCCTCGCTCCGTCCTGACGAGATTAGAGGCATGCACCTCTCCACGATCCTGCCGTAGAATCTGAGGAGGTTGTCGCTGAGCACGTACGCGGGCGTCTTCTTAGAGTTGCCAAGCAGGACCTTCTTCTTCACAAGCCCCAGGAAGATCATGTCGTTCAGACACTTGGAGCAGAGCGGGGGGTCCACGCCCGCCTTGTCGGCGATGACGCTGACTCGGGTGGAGCCGCCGCTCATCGCGGAGACGATGGATCCGTACGTCTTTGCAGGCATGAGCTCCGTCAGGACGACGTTCCTCGCCTCCTCGCTCATCTCCGCGCCGGCGGCGACGAAGTTCTTCATTATGTTTTCTCTGTGGTTGTCGCCGCCGAGCATCGTGTGATACAGGGGCATGCCTCCAACCGCGCCGTATATCCTCAGGTTGTCGTCGAAGGAGAGCCCGGGATGGAACTCCGCGCACTCCCCATAGGACAACGGCTTGACCTCGAGGCGGTTGGCGAAGCGCCCGAACAGGGGGGCGTCTCCTGACAAGAGCTCGTTCGCCATCGCATGCATGGACGACCCGCACAGTATCAGGAGCATGTTGGTTTCCTTCAGATCGTGGTCGATGTAGGCCTGCAGCAGCGACGACACATACGGGGCCGACTTCACGAGGAAGGGGTACTCGTCTATCACGACGACTATCCTCTCGTTCCCACAAGCTTCGGCCATGTCCTTGAAGGCCTCTATGAAGTTGCCGTAAGGGCGGGGAAGAGTCCCCGTCAAGGAAAGGATGCAGTCCCTGAACAGCTCCAGGTTTATCGATTCGCTGTACGGCCCCGGAACGAAGAACAGGCTTTTCTTCCCGGTGCAGAACTTCCTCAGTATGGAGCTTTTGCCCACGCGCCTCCTGCCGTACATGGCGAACGTCTTGAACCCGTCTTCGGCGTACAGGTCGTTCAGGACCTTCAACTCCTTGTTCCGCCCTATGAAGACCATGAAAAGCCATCGCATAGCGTATATTTTAATGTTTTCAATTATTGTAAAAAAATACAATGTAAAATTTTACAATAATTCATTTACCACGGTTTCATGTGATTTTGTTCCTTTCTTGAACAACGGCTGATGTTAATGCGCCGTTTTACTCGGCAGACGAGGGTTCGTGAAGTCCGAGCATCGGCTCGTTTCGGTCAAAGTTGCCGTTAACATAATAGTGGTTTGGAGGGTGCCCGACGATGGCGACATGCGTAGCATGTCCATGATTTTTCCTATGTCCATTGACTGATCTGATTGAGTGGATCGCAATCATTGCTCAGATTTACTCAATATTTTTACTCGATGTCCATGAATCCACTCAAGAATCCTCTGAGCTCGCTTCAATAATCTAAATATGGCTGAACTTTGCATTCTTTTGACTGGCGGGTTCGTGACCGCGTTGTCCCGCCTTACACCTTGTCCATGAACTCACATATAGTCGCCGCCAACAAATCTATGTCGCCGTCGATGGTCCCGTCCATATACCGTTTGTACGCCTCGGCATCGTCTATCGGGTTCAGGTTGAGTTTCCAGCCTTTTTCTAATGCCAACAGGCGCAGGAACTCGCGTTGCGTGCGCCCGTTGCCTTCCCTGAAAGGGTGCAAGAAGTTTACAGAGTCCAGTATTTCGGCAAGCCTGCGGGACAATCTGCGTTTGTCAGCGTCGTCGATGCGCCTGTATTCGGCAATCAGCCCGTCAACGTATGCCAGAGCGGTGTCGAAGTGACTGATCGGGAAGAACTGCTTGCCGCCTTTGCTGATTTCGACCGTCCTTCGTTCGCCCGCCCATTCGTAAACGTCCTGAAACAGGTGTCTGTGGATTGCGAACAAGGTGCTGGAGCCCTCGGCCTTGATCGGGTTCGCCTTCAGTTCGTTCGTCCGCTTCGTCGTCGAAACGACTTCTATGAACGTCAACGCGTCATGATCGGTCGCGCCCGCAATATTGCGCAATACGCCGGTTCTCGGATCCGTGTAGGTGTAATCCGGATCGATGTATCGATAGTCGTCACTCATACGACTTCTCCTGCGCCAGGCGGGCCAGATCCGCGAACGTCAGCTTCCCCTGGCAGTAGTCGCGAATGATCTCGATGCCCCGTCTGGTCGGCCGATATCCCTCGAACATGTTGGAGCCTATCGCGTCCGCCGTGTCTTCAAGCGTCCGCAGGTCGGGGAACTGGACGCCCATGAGGGTAAGCGCGTCGCGATCGATTGTGATCGGTTGGTATGGCATCTTCTTGTCCTCGCCGCTTCCGCTTCTTCAAGCGGGCCTTTTGCAGGCCTCGGGCGCGTGTCTTGAATGAACTTGCCCCTATATGCTATGTTCTTTCCATCAAAGCGTTTCAACGGACCCCTTCCCACTTTGTGTGGATTCTTATCGGAATAATCGAAAAACGGCCTCCCACCGACATTATATGCATCCCCGCGGATACCGCGCCATGTCGTTCAAAGAGGATGACTTCAGGGCGGTCCTGAGGCTCGGCGAGGTGTGGAAGGTCCTGTCAGCGGACACGGACCATGCCGCCGAGACGGTCGTCGTGCGCGTCGGCTCGGACAGGGGGCAGAGGTTCCCCTGCCCGGGCTGCGGGAAGGACCGCTCCGCCCACGACTTCATCAAGAGGGGGCGGAGGAATCCAGGGCGTACAGGCGCGTCGTCCACGCCGGGCTCCCTCGCATGGACTGCCCCGAGTGCGGCGTGAGGCAGGTCGTCCCCGACTGGGCGCGGGGCACTCGGGGTGCTACGTCGACGCGGCCATGGTGGGCGTGGACATGTCCAGCGTGACGAGGGTCGGCGCAGGCGAGGCCTCGTCCAAGCGGGGACACGACTGCATCACGATTTTCGTGGACATGGGCACCTGGCACACGCTCTTCGCCGCCGAGGGCGGAGAGCCTGATTGCCGTCCTGTACCTCCGGTCCGCCGTCCCAGCCCCCCGCTTCCCACAGCTGTTTCACTGCGACAAAAAACGTGTATTCCCGAGTATTCCCCCGAATCCACACAAAGTGCGCAGAACCTATTGGACGCAGTTCGGCCATGCAACAACGCTTAAATCTCGAACCCCATTTGGCGACGTGAGCATCGAGTCCGAAGTCTTGGACGTCATACGGCCTTCGAAGGCGGAGGTCGAGTCTATCGAGAGGACCGCCGAGGAGCTTTTGGGCGTCGTCAACAGATACATCGCAGACAACAACATCGAGGCTGTCGCAAGATACGTGGGGTCGTTCGCGAAGAACACGTATCTGTCCGACCCAGACCTGGACCTCTTCATCCTTTTCCCCGAAGGCGTCCCCAGAGCCGAGATGGAGGAGGTCGGTCTGAGGATGGGGGACGACATACTCCATGGAGACAGGCTGTTCTCGGAGCATCCGTACACCAGAGGGAGGTTCAACGGCTTGGATGTGGACCTGGTTCCCAGCTACGGCATAGCTTCCACAGACCGGCTAAGGTCTGCCGTGGACCGCACCCCGTTCCACACCGAGTACGTGCTGAGGCGCATGGACTCCGCCCTTGTGGACGACGTTCGCCTTCTGAAGAGCTTCATGAAGGGCATCGGAACGTACGGCGCCGAGCCCAACACCCGAGGGTTCTCCGGCTACCTGTGCGAGATCCTGGTGGCCCATTACGGAGGGTTCCTGAAAGTGCTGGAAGCCGCCAAAGAATGGAAGGAGGGCTCCACTATCGTCATCGAAGGGAAGGGACCCCCCATAATCGGCCCTCTGGTCGTCTACGACCCCGTAGACAACAAGAGGAACGTCGCCTCCGCCGTCCACATGGACACGCTGGCCCTGTTCATGGTCGCCGCACGCTCGTACCTTGCGTCCCCGTCGATGAAGTTCTTCTTCCCCGCTGAAAGAGATCCCATCTCGAGGGACGACCTGGAACGCCTGGCGGAGAGGAACGGCTCCCGGATAATCACCGTGGTGTTCAAACGTCCGGACGTTATCGAAGACAATCTGTACTCTCAACTATGGAAAACGCGTTATGCGCTCATGCGCAAGCTCAACGAGTACGACTACAACGTGCTCAGAGCGGTGCATAACATGTACGACAGGACTATGGAGATCGCCTTCGAATTGGAGCGGGACGTCCTGTCGAAGACGTACAGGCACATAGGCCCCCCAGTATGGGTAAAGGCGACAGACTCCTTCCTCTACAAGTGGAGGGGCAACGAATACGGCGCGCCGTTCATTGAGGACGGGTGCTGGAACGTGGTGGCGGAACGCATGTATTTCACAGCGAAGGAGATGCTGGAGGACGAGGCGGCCATTGCCGGCATAGGAAGGGAGATGGACCCCAACTCGATGAAGATCAGGGACCACAAAACGTCCCTGGAGGACACGGACCCCTTGTTGCTCACCGAGCTCATGGACCCCCGTCAGAGCTGGGACGTGTAATCACAGCGGCGGGCTGAGGAACGGCGCGTTGACGAACACGATGCACACTCCGAGCGCCAGCATCAGGAAGAGAAGATAGTTTCCAAGGCGGGTCTTCACGTCGAGCATATCGACCCTGAGCCCTGCTTTGACGAACATCTTGTCCATGAGCGCCACTGTGGCAAACGAAATAACCATGCCGACATACCAGAGGCCGTCGTCGGCCCTGTATATCAGCGACGCGACGATTCCCACTACGATAGCCAAAACTGTCACCAACAGGAGAATCTTGGTGCCATACAGATCCTTGAGTATGAACTCGCGCTCGTTGAACTCGGCGGGAACGAACTCATACTCCTCTGGGGGCTCCTCCGTGATAAGTCTTTTCTTCTTGGCCATCAGCATCGGATTCTTGAACAGCCATATAAACGTTTACCATGGCAGAGAGGTCGGACGGGCGCCCGTCAAGGTCGCGTCGTCACTTTCGGGGTATTCGGGGACCCCCCCTTACGCCCTTAAATACTGAAACCAATGTGAAGGCGTTGGAGGAAAAACGATGTCCACAAAGACCCTAGAAGATATACCCGGAGTGGGGCCGGCCATAGCAGAGAAGCTCCGCGAAGCAGGGTACACGGAACTGATGACCATCGCGGTCGCTTCCCCCAAGGACCTCGCGGAGACTTGCGAGATCGGCGAGAAGAAAGCGATGGACATCATAGAAGGGGCGAAGCTCTGCGCCGACATAGGCGGGTTCGAGACCGGAGACGCCATACTGGAGCGCCGCAAAGCGGTGACGAAGCTCACCACCGGGTCGAAGGCTTTCGACGAACTTCTGAACGGGGGATTGGAGAGCCAAGCGATAGTGGAGTTCTTCGGGGAGTTCGGAAGCTGCAAGACCCAGGTCTGCTTCCAGCTCGCAGTGAACGCCACCCTTCCGGAGGAGAAGGGCGGCCTGGACTCTGACGTTATAATCTTGGACACCGAGAACACGTTCAGGCCCGAGAGGATAATCCAGATGGCGACTTACCTCGGGGTGGACCCTGACGAGACCCTGAAGCGCATCCATGTCGCCAGGGCGTTCAATTCACAACACCAGGTGCTTCTGGTGGACAAAGCCATCGAGCTTGCAAAGGACAAGAAGGTCCGGCTGATGATTGTCGACTCCCTCACGTCGCATTTCAGAGCAGAATACCTCGGAAGAGGCGCTTTGGCAGAGAGGCAGCAGATCCTGAACCGCCACATGCACGACCTCCTGAACTTCGCCACCCTCAACAACGCGGTCATAGCCGTTACCAACCAGGTCGCCGCGAAGCCTGACGCGTTCTTCGGGGACCCGACGCGCCCGATCGGCGGCCACATCGTCGGGCACACGGCCACGTTCCGCCTGTACCTGAGGAAGGGCAAGGCGGGAAAGAGGATCGCCAGGCTTATCGATTCCCCCAACCTTCCAGAAGGAGAGGCGGTGTTCATGGTCACCGAAGACGGTATTAAGGACTGACGCCTAACGGGTCCGTTGGACCCTGTTTTCTTTTTCGAGCTCTCGGGCGAGTCGAAGGACCTCCCGTACGCAGAGGCTGTCAGATGCATCGAGGCCGAGGCTCCAGGATGTCGCGTGAATTCAAGCGGCCCGGGATACCTCACAGCCTCTTTTCCATGCGAGGCTCTGGACGGCATAGCCTCGCGCATCGCGCTGACGCACAGGATCGGCCGCTATGTCGGATGTTACGACCCAGACGACCGCCCGTCGCTTTCCGGCGCGGTCTTGCCCGAGGGCAGCACGTTCTCCATCAAGGCGAAGAGGTTCGAGGGGATGATGAAGGACGTGGACTCCCAGAAGCTCATCAGAGAGGCAGGGGCGCTGCTCTCGAAGAACAACGACGTCGATCTCCGCGACCCTGACGTCGTCATCAGGATGCAGATGTGCGACAAGGTGCACCTGTTCGTCGAGGAGAGGGTGACGGAGAAGGATCTGTTGGAAAAAAGGAAGGTCGGCGAGAGGCCGTTCTTCTCTCCCATATCGCTTCATCCGAAATATGCAAGGACCCTCATAAACCTCACGGGCGTCAGGCAGGGAGGGACTGTCCTAGACCCGTTTTGCGGCACAGGAGGCGTGGCCATCGAAGCCGCGGAGATGGGCATGAAGGCGATCGTGTCTGATTTCGACGAGGACATGGTGATCGGATGCAGGGAGAACATGGACTTCTACGGCCTGACTCTGCACGACCATGACGTCCTCGACATAAGGGACATACCCAGCAGGTTTTCGGATATCGACGCCGTCGCCACCGACCCGCCGTACGGAAGGTCCACAAAAACCGGCGGCGAGGACGTCGCCGCAATCTACCAGAGGGCGATGGACGCCATCCCGGAAGTCCTGGCGCCCGGCTCCAGGGCGGGCATAATCTTCCCGCATGAGAATGATTCAGAGACCATGAAGTTGGAGGGCGTCTATTGTCAGAAGGTTCATGGCTCCCTCAACAGGTACTATCATGTGTTCAGGCGCCGCGATTAACTATTTTAACGTGTCGCATAATGAGGCCCTATGAAGGAGTATCTCCGACTTTTCAGGCTCGGCAACGGGGCGATCGGGATAGTTGGCGTGGTCATAGGCGCGGTCATAGCCGTAGACGCCGACATCGTTGACTACCTGTTCGAGGTCCTGGTCGGATGCGCCGTCGTCGTAGCGTCTATCGCAGGAGGCAACTCCTTGAACGACTACGTGGACAGGGAGATAGACAAGGCCGGACATCCGGACCGGCCTTTGCCCAAGGGGGAGATCGAGCCGGCCACGGCGCTATGCCTTGGCATCGTATGCCTCGCCGTTGCGATCGCCGTCTCGTCGCTCCTGCAGTCTGTGCAGGTGACCGGCATGGTGATCGCCGCCGTCGCCCTCATGGTAGCCTACGAGGCTCTCCTGAAACAAAGGGGTTTTGTAGGCAACATTGTTGTCGCGGCGCTCACAGGCATGGTCTTTCTTTTCGGAGGGTCGATAGTCGGCGACGTCTGGAGCGTTGCCGTGATGGGCGCGATGTCTGCTCTCGTCAACGTCGGACGGGAGATAGCCAAGGATATAGAGGACATGGGCTCCGACGAAGGAAGGCAGACCCTGCCTATGGCGCTGGGGGCGAGGAATGCCGCCGCTGTCGGAGCGGTGTTCTTCATAGCGGGGCCCGCCCTGAGCGTCTGGCCCCTTGTCGACCATACCTTCGGGCCCCTTTATTGCCTGGTGTTCGTCGCAGACGCAATCTTTATTTATACGGCCTTCATCATTTTCCGCAACGCGCACAAGGCCCAGAAGCTGGCGAAGATTGCCATGCTGGTAGCGCTGGCCGCGTTCGTATTGGGTGTCGTCTTATGAGTGTGAAGGAGTATCTTACGGAGAGGATAAGACAGGGGACGATACATCTGGCCCTTCTGGATCCTGACAAGCAGGACAGCGCCGAGGCCGGGATCATAGCAAGAAAAGTCAAAGAGGCCGGGACCGACGCCATAATGATCGGCGGGTCCACCGGCGTGAACAGCGCGAACCTCGGCGCCACCGCACGCGCCATCAAAGAGATGTCAGGGCTTCCGACCATACACTTCCCAGGCGGCCCGGCGGAGCTGTCTGGCGAGGTGGACTCCATGTTCTTCATGAGCATGGCCAACAGCAGAGACCCGTTCTGGATAATAGGCGCCCAGGCGACGGCTTCCCTATATGTCAAAAAACTCAAGATCGAGACGATCTCCCTGGGATACATAATCGTGGAGCCGGGGATGAAGGTGGGCGAGGTCGGCAAGGCCGAGCCGATAAAGCACGGCCAGAACGACAAGGCGGCAGGATATGCGTTGGCATGCGAGCTCCTGGGAATGGACTTCATATATCTGGAAGCAGGAAGCGGCGCCGACGCCCCCGTGCCTCCCGACATGATCTCTGCCGTGAAAAAAGCAATAACCGTGCCGTTGATAATCGGCGGGGGGATTAAGACCCCTGCGGCCGCGGCCGCGGCCAGGCTGGCTGGCGCAGACGCGATCGTCACCGGGACGTTCATCGAGAGCTGCGCCGACAACAACATGTTGAAAGCCGTCGTCGACGCATCCAAGGGGTCTTGAGCTCATGGTCGACCCCGCATACAGCCGCCCGATATCGTTGAAAGAGCCCATGTGGATCACTCCGGAAGAGCGGTCTGCCAACATCACTAAAGATTTGAAGGTCGCGGCCCGGAGGTTCCTATGTCCCGCCTGCGGCAGGGAGTTCAGCCTCTTCCAGTCCAGGGCCGTAGCCTGCAAGTTCTGCCCGCAGGCCAACCAGAACTGCCCTAACGTGCGATGCCCTCATTGCGACTCGGAGTTCCCTATAAAAGGGTTCATCGTCCCGGACAAGCAGGACTCGGTCCGCATAAACAACTACACGGACAACGTCTTCAACAACTTCGACGACACGTACAACAGAAGATGATCATCCGATCTGCAGGATTTTCATCCCTGATCTCGGGTCTTTTTTCCGCGTCGCTCCATCGCCTATGAACTCGGTCACGGTCACCTCGAGCACCAGCCATGCGACCATCCCGCTGCGGAGGCAACCCGTGACTGATTTGCCTTCGCGGCCTGCCGACCCGTGCATATGCATTATCGGGTTCCCGTCCTCGTCTGAGAACAGAGTGCCGGTCGCCGTGAGCTCGCAAGGCGCGTCCAAAACATGCAACATCGGCACTATCCTCCCGTCGTTGGGATACTCCGGCCCGACGGTCATCACAGACCCTTTGTCTACTCCGCCTACGGCGGCGAGCGTCGCGTTCCTGATGCCGTTGTCTCGTGCGAACTCTTCCACGGTCTCGTGAAGCGACTCCCCAGTCTCCAACTTCAGAACGAATATGCGGCCAACGGCCATCTCCGCGAATCTCATTGGATATCAACGGTATTTGCTGTATTTATCCATTAGTCTAGCTATGCGATCGTACTCGTCCTTGGTGAGGTCCCCGCTGTCCAAAAACGTCTTGACGAATTCTCTTGCGTCCCTGGTGGACAAACGGGAGGCCTTTGCAATCACCGAGGCCAGAAACGACGATGCCTTCGCGGGGTCCATTGAAGAGGCAGAAAGTATCTCGTTCATGTCATATTTGAAGGGCTGCAACCTGTGCGTGTTGAGCATCGACTGTCTCTTGGCGGTCTCCTTGGGCCTCGGGCGCGGCCTTTTGGGCGCAGGTCTGCCCGAAGACGACTTACTGCCCGGCGGCTGTGCTTTCGAAGGCTGGCTTACCCTTATCGTCAAAACTATAACTCCACCACTGTGACCTTATTATATTATTTAAACCTCTCGTAATATATATGTAAAACACATACAAAGACCAGTTCTAATGGCTGGCGAAATTAAAGACACTCCCGGCAAACGTATCGAGGAGGGGGGGGGGGAGTTCTAATTAGACAGAGACATAACGTGTTCACGGGAAGACGTATCAGCAAAGTCCTTTACGGGATGTTCATCGTCGCGGATGCGATTGCGGCCACGGTCTTCCTCATAACTCTTGCATACGGTCATTTTGTGGAGGCGGCCTCCACCATTCCCGCCTTGTTCTCCGCCACCGCCGCAATCATATTCAATCGCGACACCGCACGCATCCCCCCTCTGTCGATATATCTGACACTGGGGATCATTGCATATTTCGTCGCTATAATCGACCTCAAGGACAGCCCCTATGCCCAGATTATAATCGAGATGCTGGCAGGATTGGTCATCGGAATATCCGGGCTGATTCTAGCGTATGTGAGCCTTAACGCTAAACCCGGCACGGATAACGACAGGCCGATATTCTCGCTGTTCCTGTCGTTCGTGTGTTCTCTGTCGCTGTTCTCCATGTTAATGATCATCCAGTATGTGCTGTTCTCCTTCGGCGACACCATAAACGGATATCAGAATCCCTTGATGCCCGAGTACGCAAAGGTTATGCGCGAGCTGATAATCACGTTCGTCACGTCGGCAATCTTATGTTTTCTGTTCTACATAGGCCCAGACGCCCTCGTGTTCAAATTCATCATCATGGAATACGACAGCAACAATCTGTGGATCGACAGCCCGAAGGACATCGCCTACAGGGAGATCTGGAAGATTGTAAGCCTAGGCGAGTGTGAGACAGTCGAGTTCAAATCCACGCTCTCCACGAACATCAAGACCGGCGAACAGGACTCGCGCATGGAGATGGTGGTGTTGAAGACGATAGTCGCGTTCATGAACAGCGAAGGAGGAAACTTGCTGATAGGGGTGAGCAACGACGGCACTGTGGATGGCGCAGACACGGAACAGTTCTCCAGCCCCGACGACATGGAGCTGCACCTCACCAGCCTGGTGACCAAGTGCATCGGCAAGGAGTTCATCCATTTTATCTCCATCAGGATGGCAGACATCGACGGCAAGCTGGTTCTCCGCGTGATGTGTCTGAAAAGCAACCGGCCGGTGTTCCTCAGGGAAGGCAGGGAAGAGAAGTTTTATGCCAGGGTCGGCCCGTCGTCCGTCTGCCTCACGGACAAGGAGCTGTTGAACTATTCCCACGACCATTTCAAGAAGTTATGGGTGAGGAAACAGTCCCGGCGGCCCAATTCATGAGGCGAGAACGCGCCCAGCGCCAAGACCGACAGGAAGCTCGCGTTATCTCTTACGGTCCGCACAAGTTCAATGCGATCGGTCGCCGTCGCGGCCGTCTTTGACCGTCTCCCAGCTTCCGCTCCTCTCGGAGCCGATCCTTCTCAGCAACCCCACATCTTTAAGCGTGGCGATCGCCCTCAGCACCGTTCTTCTGCTCTTGGAAACTTTCGCTATGATCTCATCTACCGATATCTGACTGTCCGCTTTGATGGCGTCAAGCACGAGGCGTGCCGCAACATTGACGGCGATGCCGTCGGTGCCATTATCGGTGCCATTATCGGTGCCATTCTCTGCGGCGCTGATGTCCGCAGGCGCAATGTCTGAACGGTAGAATATGACTGAGAAGCCGAGTTTTCCAAGGTCGAATCCGTAACGCACGCCTGCCGCATCGCATTCCCTGGCGATTTTCTGCAACCCTGTGCCAAAGCTCTCGATGTCCTTGGAGTAATACATGATCTGTGCAAGCAACGGGTTGCGCCTGACTGATTTCCCCGAGCCTCCGATAAAGTCCCCCGGCGTGAACCCTTCAGGAAATGTGCCAGGGTTGTATATCTCGATGCGGTCGCTGTAGATGGCGATCTCGTTCGTCAGAGACACGCGGAAGTCCCTGTGGACGTAGGAGTTCAAAAGCGCCTCCCTCATGGCGACGATAGGCACTTCCGGTATCTCCATGCGCTCCGGCGAGCCGTCCACTACCACGCGCCACCTCATGTTGCGCCTGATGTACTTCTCGCCGATATCCACCAGGTCAGAGATGGTCCCCTTCTGCCTGTCTATGTCGATGAAGGTGTGTTTCACGTTTGTTGCGAAGATTGCCATCTGTATCTCCGTCTGCGGCCTCTTGCCGAACATGGCTATGGCGGCATTGGCGACCTTGTCGTCTTCGAGCAGCTCCAAGCGGCTGAGGACGTCTTCCCGGTTCGTGAACGTGTAGTCGAGCCTCCCGCTTTCCTTGGCCTTTTTCATGTATGAGCGGAGAAAGTTGGTGTTGACATCTTCGACGGCCTTGCCAGAATCGTCAGAGTCCCATGTCGAGACTTGCCCCTGCTTCTTCTTGAAGTAGCACTCAAGCTCTGCCGGGGACAATTGCTTGCACTCGTCGGCAACGCGGATGTAGGCTTTGCCGTATGCGAAGTATGGAACGTTCTCGCCCTCGAATTGAACGCGAACGCACTTTTTGTTGTCGATGCTCACTGTCCCGATAGTTGGGTAGATCTGCGGCTTTATGTTGTCGGTCATCGCTCGGCTCACGTCTCGAAGCGTGGATTCAGATACTGCCTGTCCAAGCACTTGGCCGTCGTTTCTTATGCCGAAGTATGCCTCGCCGCGATTGTGCTTGTTCAGGATGGCTACGACATCGACGACCGCCTCCTTTGCCTCGCCTGTGGTTTTTTTGAATGCCAGCGTTTCAGATTCTTGCCCGAATATCATGTCCTCGTCTTCCAGTTAACAGCCATGTCTTGTGATGCATAGGGAGGGGATTCGAACCCATGCGGGAAGGATTTGTCCCCTTGGGCCCTGAGTCCTGCGCCAGTGTTCTCTGTCTGCCTACATGCAGGTTCTATGTAATCAATCTTCGTCATCGCGTCGCCTTTTGACTATCTCCCAACGGCCTTTTCTGTCGGAGCCTATGCGATGCAATGCGCCCGAATCGCGCAGACTCTTGATCTCTCTCGACACGGTGCGTATTGATAAGCCGGTGACTTCTGCAATTCTGATTTGTGTGGCTTTCGGCTCTGTCAAAATGGCGTTTATGATTTTAGCGATGTTGATTTCGATGCCAACATCATAGCCATTATCTACGCCAACATCATCGCCATTTTGTACATAGCCATCATCCAAATTATCTACGCCATTATCTACGCCATTATCTACGCCAACATCATCGCCACTTGGCGTAGATGTTTTTGCGAGCGGGATTATCGTCTTGAAAATGTCGCCCTCTATCAGCTCAGGCTCGCCGCCCGAGTAGATCTTTGTGTACTTGTAAAGGTTGCGAATGCCGGATCCCATCCAGTCCGCCCGGCCAATGTTGACGAAGAACCATGCCAAGAGCGGGTTCTTCGCGTCGGGCGTGAAGTTGTCAGGGTCAATGCGCCCATGGCGGTTCGAACGGTTCCAGTTCTCGGCGTAGAGCCTGTCCTTTTCTATGACGAGCTTCGCCATGAATCCCTTTGAGAACTCGCGATGGACCAATATGTTGCTCACCACCTCGCGTGCAATCCACGAGCGGACGCTCACACGATGGTTTTCTACGAGGAAAAACTTGTCTAGCGTATGCTTTGAGATGAAATCGATCAGTTGGTCGTAAGCCTCTATCAGGTTCGTGCCCACGAGCAAGCGGTCATCGTAGCGGTCAACATCCTTGACGCGAAGCAGGGCATCTGTCAGGTAGCCTGGCGCGCATGATCGTATCACGTCGTCTCGCCCGAAGAGCAGCACAGCGGCGAGATTGAACCCTTTCTTGCCTGTTCTCCAGTCATCCTCATAAAGCCCCGAGCTGCGGAGCAGCTCCATTGGCGCCATGCCTTTCCAAGGGTGGTCGGCGTTCAACGCGACGGCCATCTTCTGCGCCCGCTCCACAAGGTCAAGACGCAACTCGTTCTCGGTGACGTATGGGAATATCTCGCGCTCGGTATATGCCGTTGCTTTGCGTCCGAACAGTTGCGCCGACAAATCCGTCGATTTGGTGACGTCGATGTCGGCATCTTCGATGCGATCGTATATCTTACCGGAACATAGCTCGACCTGCGCGCTGACGGGGACGTAGACATACAGAAGCAACCTGTCGTCCACCTCGACCTCTTCAAGGCTGAGGAACAGCGACGGGGATATCTTCTGCGGATTGTTCAGCATGTTGACAAAGTTCTTCTTCATCGACGGCGCCGCTTTGCGGTTCACACCCAATACCGTGCCGTCGTCATCTGCGCCGATGACGATGTGCCCGCCATAGCGGTTGGAGAACGAGCAGACTGTTTCCCATACGCTGTTGTTGAGCTCGTTCATGCATTCTTTGTATTCGATCGTCAATCCTTCGCCTTTGGCGAGCAGTTGTCTCAGGTGTTCAGGCGTCATTTGTTATCAGCTCGTGTTCAAAGGCTTGCCATTGATGTGCGGCCAAGGTGACTGGTGCAGAGGAGGGGATTCGAACCCCTGAACCCCTGCGGGACAGAATTTCTTCCCTTCGGAGTCTTAAGTCCTGCGCCTTTGACCGACTCGGCCACCTCTGCGTCAGGCGTACTGGTTCCGATAGATATTAATCATGCCGTCCTTCGGAGCCGTGTTTCCCCGTTCTTTTCGGAATTCTGCGTGTTTCGTGGGAGGGGTGTGAGCGGGACGAGGTGAAGGCGACGCGTAACCCTCGTCGAACGCCGTCGCCCGATCGGCAAGCGACGGCCCAGACAGTCGCGCGTAGAACGAAGCTTGCATGACGACGCGCCGTCGGAGAAGAGGTCACTGCCGGCGTCGCAGGCGGAAGAGCGTGCGCCGTGTGGGGGCAAGGCGCCGCGTCCCGCGGCCGGCAATGTTTGGTCCATGCTTCGAAGAGGTTTGGGGAAGAGGTTTGGAATGAGTTTCCAGCTCGGCCGCCGGGTCAGCGGCGCCCGAGCACGACCCACAGGACGGCGGAGCCGACGGCTATGGCTATCACGACCACGGCCAGGATGACGGCGACGGACACGCCGTCGTCGTCGCCGCCGCCGCCCGCGTCGCGAGAGTCGCTCGCGCCGTCGCCGGACCCGGACCCGCTGCCGGAGCCTGCCGGCGAGGAGGCGGACGGCGCGGACTTCACGCTTATCGTGTGGTTAGAGTCCACGCCGGAGAACGTGTACTTGCCCGCCGCGGCGGCGGACGGGACGCTCGCCCCGTCCACGACCACGTCTGATATGGCGTAGCCCGCGCTCGCCGAGAACGTGAACGAGGCGCTCGCCCCTCTAGCGACGCCCACGGATCCTGCCGGGGTTATCGCCGAGTTCGAGTCCGCCGACGCCGTCACGGAGAACTGCAGGCGGGTCGTCTCCACGGCTATGGTGTAGCCGTCCTCCTGCACGTCCTCGAACGTGTGCGCCCCCGCCGCGAGGGCGGCCAAGGCCTCGTCCGAGGTCTTGGAGCCGTTTATGCTCACGCTCTTAATGGCGTAGCCCGCGTTCGCGGAGAACGCGAACGTCAGGTCCCCGCCTTCCGCCACGAGGACGTCGCCGGACGGGGTTATGGCCCCGTTGAAGTCCGCCGACGCGGCCACAGTATGCGACACCAGCGAGGCGTACGCGGTTCTGCCGGCCCCGAGGTCCGCGGCGGCGAACGACTCGCCGCTTAGGACCGTCGCGACTCCGTCGTCCCACGCCGACGTGCCTATCTTCACCGCATAGTCGAACCCGGATAGGGTCACGGCACCCGCCGTCTGCGTCGCATAGAGGGGCTGGGCCGTGTTGTAGTACACGACTATCATGCCGGGAGACGGGGAGTACGAGATGTGGTACAGGGTGCCTGACGGCACGTTGTCCAAGGCGTGGGGGTTGTGTATCGATATGGCGGCGAGCGAGGAGGAGCCTTGGAACACGTTGCTGTCGTTCCAGGAGACGTTGGAACCCATCACTGTCGCCGAGGTCAGGCCGGAACAGTACGCGAACGCCCCGATGCCTATGGCCGTCACACTGCCGGGGATGGAGACGGAGGAGAGGGAGCGGCAGTAGGAGAACGCCCCTTCGCCTATGGCAGTCACGCCTTGGGAGATGACGACGGAGGAGAGGGCGACGCAGTAGCCGAACGCCCCGGTGCCTATGGCCGTCACGCTGCCGGGGATGGAGACGGAGGAGAGGTAGTGGCAGTTGTAGAACGCCCATCCGCTTATGGACATCACGCTTCCGGGGATGGAGACGGAGGAGAGGGATGTCTGAGAGAACGCCCCGATGCCTATGGCCGTCACGCTGCCGGGGATGGAGACGGAGGAGAGGTAGTTGCAGTTGTAGAACGCCCAGTCTCCTATGTTCTTTATGCCGGGTCCTATGGTGGCGGAGGTAATCTCTGATCTGTATTCGTACCACGGCGCAGCGCCGTACGCGTAGTGGTTCATGGTCGCGCTGTCGGCGATCGGGCTCAGCGTGAGGACACCTCCGTGCAGGCTCCAGACGATGCCTCCTTCGACGCGGTCGTCGATGTCTGTCGCGTCGACGTAGGGCGAGCTCCCGTCGGACGCGAGGAACGCGCCCGCGACGGCCAAAGCCAAGACGGCCAGGACGGTCGCGCACGCACTCGCCCTCATGCGCCCACGCCCATATGAACACTCCCGCACGGGCGGAAGGCGCAATTCAAAAGTTCGAACGATGCTCCCTCTGCCGCGCCCAGCGCGGGCGCGAGGTGCGACAGGGCGCCGGGGCCTCGCTGCCTCCCCCCCCCCCCCCTCGTGATGATGTCATGATCGTGTTTCCTCCCGTTGCACACAGGACGTCCTTGCACAGGCGCATTCCTGCGCCGCGCCGACGCTCATGCGTGCATGCAGGCACCTTGGCTAGGGCGGTCATCCATATTTAACGCGTCTGTACGAACTGCGCTTTCCCGAAGGTTCTATCGCACTTTGCGTGTTTCGTGGGAGGGGTGTGAGCGGGGCGAGGTGAAGGTGACGCGTAACCCTCGTCGAACGCCGTCGTCCGATCGGCATGCGACGGCCCCGATGTCGCACGTAGAACGAAGCTTGCATGACGACGCGCCGTCGGAGAAGAGGTCACTGCCGGCACGCAACGGGCGAGCGCGCACTTGTGGGGGCAAGGCGCCGCGACTTGCGGCCGGCAATGTTTGGTCCATGCTTCGAATACGTTTGGGGAAGAGGGTTCGGAAGAGGTTTGAAAAGAGTTTCCGGCTCGGCCGCCTGGTCAGCGGCGCCCGAGCACGACCCACAGGACGGCGGAGCCGACGGCTATGGCTATCACGACCACGGCCAGGATGACGGCGACGGACACGCCGTCGTCGTCGCCGCCCGCGTCGCGAGAGTCGCCTGCGCCGTCGTTCGCGCCGTCGCTCCCGCTTCCAGAGCCGGAGCCGCTGCCGTCGCTGTTGCCGGAGCCTGCCGGCGAGGAGGCGGACGGCGCGGA
>JAITOF010000077.1 GCA_031290095.1 Candidatus Methanoplasma porotermitis | reverse complement strand
TGGGAGCGCACCGCTCTGATAGTGTAGTGGCCAATCATTCGGCCCTTTCGAGGCCGACACTCGGGTTCGAATCCCGATCAGAGCACCATACATTCCACAAGCGGGGGCCGGAGGCGGCCTCCGTCTGAATTCTCACGATGTTCGCCTTGGCATAGGAGTTCCAAAACGGGTTGCAAGCCGCCAACCCGCGATGAGGCGGATTGGGGCGCGTCTCCGAGTTTGTTTGAACGAACCCCGCAAATCCTATAAGCGTATGTTCAAAGTTTTGATTTTTGGCGCTTGGTATTTAAGCGGCTGCGGTCGAACGCCGGCCTCCCCCCCCCCCATTTGGGTGATTTTTTGGTGCCGAGACGAGCGCCTGTGGAAACAATGGTGGAAATAGCCTCATGATACCATGAAATGGGTTATATCAGTTGCAATATGTACCACAATATCTCAAAAATATCGAAAATCAGCTAAAAACCAATTATAACTCACATTGCAGACCCTTGAAATGGATTCAACAATTCCAGAAAACGCGTTTTCGGGATCGGCCGAACAGCGACCCGGACGATATGCCGGCATCACTATGCGCCCCGTGATCCTGCGTTCGCTATCGATGTCCGTCACCTCGCAGGGACTTGCGATCGAGGGCGGCGGGGCGGCCCTCGAGCAGGGCATGGCATGCGAAAAACGCCGACTCGGCCGCCGAGGCCGGGGCATGCTGGCGGGAATATGGTCAAAACACGATAGAAAACCACAAAATCAAAATAAAAATCAGAAATCAAGGGTCTGCAATGTGAGTTATAATTAACAATTTAAGGAGATTTTGAAGACGAGTCTTTGGGGCAAATATTACCAATTATTAAGTAGTGCAACCAATGATATAAATAAGTATTTATTGATTATTTGTGCGTAACAACGAACTATGTTGCGCAGAGGAGGAGTAAAATGAGAAAGTGCACATTTGTGTTGGCCTTGGCACTCGTGGCGGTAACGCTCATAGGCGCCATGGAGGCATCCGACATAGGAAACGCTTTGGAAAACCAAAGCGCATCCTTAGACAGCGGATATGCGCTAGAAAATACAGACGTCTTCACATCCAGCAACGTCGTGATAATAACGAACGCGGCTGACACGAGGGCGTCTGGCGAAAAAAGCAATGTGAAAATCCAGCCCTCGTTCGATTCCATATCTGGCCTGGACATAGTGCTTATCGACGGAAGCTGGGCCAAGTCGGCAGACAGCGAATATGTCGCTGACAACGTCAGCGCCCTCGTAGAATCTTCGCACCCTGTGTTGCTTCTTGACAACAACCCCGGCGTTCTGACGGAAAACCTGACGGTGTCTCACTCGTTCAGCACAGAGGCGGACGTATACGGATTCTTCTACGACAACAACACTGGCGTGTCCTACTGCAACAGCGTCATCGGCAAGGACCTGAACGACTCTCTTTCTAAGCAGTACGCTTGGGCGAAAGAGAAGTCGGACGGATACCTCGCCATGGGCGTGACCCCCACGATTACCAACTCTAGCAGTGAGACATGGGTGCTGAAAACACAGAGCGCCGCAAGCGCGACCACAGGAAACTTTGGACAGGCTAATGTCAACACATACTACTATGCGTTGCAGTAAAACGACCCTTCCGGAAACTACATCATGGCGATGTATCAGCTGCAGGGTGACCCGTTCCCGGCCGAGTCGGGGTGGGACAACTGGATCGCCGTAGCCGACACGTACAACGCCACCACGTTGAACTACGGGAGTCCCACGCTGCTTACGTACGGCCCTCTTTCAACAGGCGGGAACACGACTGTCGGCATCAACCTGTCCATCACAGGAGGAACGTCGGGGATCGACGGAACCGTCGGCGGCAGCTGGTCATACACCGTCCCGGACGTCGTCATACACAACCAGTCGAACTACTCCCAGAAAAAATTCGACATTTGGCATGACTTCAATGAAATGGGAGTTAGCAAGCTGGATACTCAAGAGGTAAGGCCCGGGAAGATATCGAAGACTGCGGAAGTGTCGTCAGGGAGCATAATGTACAATGAAGTCGACCACTACGGGGTTCGGTTCTACAAGGACAGGACCGTGCTGCCTGACCAGCTTCAGACGTGCGACATAGACTTGACCGTGATCATATACAAATGAGAACAGACGGGTTCGCAGGCCAATAAACATCAAAACGCCTCTTGGCAATCTATGAGGCATCACTTAATACATCGGCAGAGATATTACGAGTTGAAGAAACATGGGTGCTTTCAAATCTATAATGGGCGGCGGCAAAATGTTGCCGGCGATTGCGGTTTTAGTGGTGGTGCTAGTCGTCGCGTGCGCAATGTCGGCAGTACTCTCCCCGACTTACCTTGAAGACGAAACGACAGAAGTGTATGTTATGCAGACTGGCGAGCGTGCCTCTATCAATTTGACAGGGGACTTCGGCAAGAACGACGGCGACCTGACGGCATCCGTCGGCTCCGACGAAGTTCTTAACGTGGCCGTATCTGGCCCAGGGGCAGGATCCGGCAGCTTTTTCCAATGGACTGTCTTCGACAGGGACCATCCGTTCATGGCGGACGACCAGCTGGCGGTCGCTTATGAAGGATATGTCGTAGAGGGCGAGCTACCGTCGCTGTCGCTGGGAAGCCACCATGGGGCGTACAGCTTGAGCGTGCGTTGCTTCGACGACGACACGAAGCGCACTCAAACGGCGGAATACAGCGGGAAAGTGATCTATTCCAAACCTGTAGAGGCCCTTTACGAGTGGGAGTACGATGGGACGCAGTACAGTTTGGACATCGAGCTCAGTTACAGCAGCTATGTGTATTACAAAGAAATGGGAGTTTCCGAGAGAGGGGTCCTGCCGTTCGCCGAGTATAAAAAATTCATCACTCCGAACGATCCGGTGATCCTCGACATCGCCTCCAAGCTTCGGACCGCATACGGCCCCAACGAGCACAACGGGATCGCAAGGTTCGTTCTGTCCTTCGTCCAGACGTGCTTCGACTACCCTCCGCACACTGATCAGATGAGCTCGGACGAGTACATGCACGGGTCGAAGGAGTACTTTGCATACCCGCTGGAGACTTTGTTCAACGGCGGCGACTGCGAGGACACCTCCATCCTTTTGACGTCCATATACGCCGCGCTCGACATGAGGTCGGCGCTGGTGTTCCTGCCGAATCACGTCATGTCCGGAGTGTATCTGGACGGCTATACGCCGGTCAACACGGACCCTTCGCTCTATGAGGCCATCGCCAGCGCGGGCGAGGAAGGGTTTTTTGCCTGTGAAACCACAGTCGAGCACATCGACGTAGGCATAGCCCCGTTGGTGGACATCGGCGGACACCCGTACTCGTACTACATAGGGGCAAAGTCCCTGACAGGCGACAGATACGGGTTCTACGAGATGGGACTGTGACCTCGCCCCTCGAAGCCGAGACCTGAGGACAACACAAACGGTGCATAGGGCCTCTCGCGAGGCCCATGCGCGTTCAGTGTGAACTCCATGCGTTCCGTGCCTGTTGTCGCTAGAGTGTAAAAGGGGCCGTCAGGGCGTGCGCCCCCCCAGCATTCCAGGCTATGAACGGCCTCCTCGTTCAAAATCGCAGTTCCGCCGTATGGCGGGAATTGCTTCCGTTCAGGAGTATGCGGGCGTCCTGACCCCGAAATTTGAATGCAGGGCGCTCTGCATGAGGCTCTTACGATATTTCGCGCTCTTCTGGGCTATCTCCTCCACGTTCCGGCGGCTCACCATGTGCACTTCCGGAAGCTTTTTGGGATTCGAGGCAAGCATCGCGTCCATCAAATGCCTGTCGGGGAACCTGGCTGTTTCGAGATGCTCGCGGCCCCAGTTCTCGGCAAGGTCGAACACGGCTTCTATCCCCTCGTTGTAGAACGCATGCACCAGCACTGCCGCGACGGTGCAGTCCCTCGACATGACCGCTACGTTGCAGCCTCTCACGGCGAAGTCGCTGCCGTTGAACGACAGAGACAAGCCGCTGCTGTCCCTTACGAGGTCCATGGCCTGATAGTCCGTCATGTCCCCGCCGACGTATGCGGTGCCTTCAAGGTCGACCTGGGTCCTCTTTCTCGTCTCCAGCAGGCAATATGCCTTCTCTTCGGTGCTCACAGTCCTGACGTCTTTCATGAGGCGAGCGGCATCCATGGAAGGGAGCCTCTCTCGGAATATGGTGTCAAGCCTCTCCACCATCTCCACGTCTTCCCTCGGCAGCCTCACATGGACGTCCAGCTTATATTCTGCGGACGAGAGCCTCAACGAGTTGATTTCGGACGCGAACTCTCTGATGGCACGCGCCTCCTGCCGTCCAAGGTCATGCCCGTCCATGCTCACCTCTGTGCAGTCCACGGAAGTCCGGGGTATTTTCAGGGCCTCGCACATCGCCATGACGTAATGCTCGTACGCAGTCGTGTTCACAAAGGTCGGCAACAGGTCGTTCAGATATCGCATGACCCTTCCAGACTCCGGCATGAGCGTCATGCCGATTTTCGCCTGGGAGTAAAGGCCGTAATCGGTTGCCCCGAACGCTTTGAGGAACGGTGCGATGTACCGCGCAGTGTTCCCGTAGCGTCCGTCGTCCCTGTTCAGCAGGTGTGCGGAGATGTTGTCGTAGCGCGAAATGAGGTCATAGAACTTGCCGCCGTTAGGCACGTACCTTTCGCAGAGGCCCCTGGTGCTGTTACCGGGGTCTATGAAGCCTTTACAACTGCAAACGAACTGTTTGTCCAGTGTGAACCCGAGTTCCTCCATGTGGTTGTATTCGCCGTTCATATGCCGCACCGCAGTGTATCGTCCACTTTATCCGTCATGTCGTAGGGACGCTCCAACGTCCTTCCGTTCACAGTCAGAGATTTCCCTTCTATATGAATGGTTCCTTCCGCAAACAATCTGATCGTGGAGACGGTCAGCGGAAGTTCGCGCCTGACTCCCTCTCGTCTTATCTCTCGGAACAAAGGCTCGTCGGCGCCTTCCTTTTCTTTTATGCCCTCCAACGTGGACGACGACAGCTTCTCCTTCATGTCGGACCAGAGCGCGTCGAACTCGCCGCCGCGTATCGGGAACCTGCAGTAGGCGAGCGCGCCGCCCCGGTCCCAGTCGCGGGTGCATATGTGCAACATGACCCCATGCTCCTTCGCATCGGTGCGTATGAGCTCCCAGATGACTTCCTCCCAGGTGCCCTTGGGGCCGTCGGGAAGCGCGGGATGGAGGTTGATCATGTCATATTCGTCGCACGTTGCGTCGTCCATCCACAGCATGTACCCTGCTAGGACTCCGAGGTCGAACTCGTATCCTCTCGTCAGATCCCTGAGAAGCTTTCCGTACTCGTCTCTCCATGCGGCTTGGTCGCTCTTCCACAAATCGGGGTGGAATCCTTTCCACGAGGATGTGATAAGCGGGATGCCGTACCCCCTCACCATGTCGAAGAACATCTCTCTCTGCTCCCTGCGGGGGTTGGGGTCCTCCAGATTGTCCCAGTTGCAGAACACGAAAGCTACGTCTACATCCAAGGAGCCATGCTCCTTCTCCTCCATCACCGCACGCAGGAGATCTCGGGAGCCGGGGCCCCTACCTGTAGAGAACCATCCCAATCTGAACATCTGGAGAGGCTAATGTCATGGCGGTATATTTATTGTAGGTCAAGCAGTTTGGAGCAGGCCGTGGTTCTATCGCACTTTGCGTGGATTTGAGGAAACACATGGAAACATGCACGCTTTTATGCAGTGAAATGCGGATGATGGGCGCAAGTTGCGAGGAACGCCGACGTTAGTGCTGGAAACAGATCTATAGACACATTGTCCACCGCGTCTCGTTAGATTTTTATTGGCGAGCTTGACTGATTTCCTGTTTTTCGTCAAAGACCTCCCAATGGCCGTTTTTGTCAGATCCTACGCGAACGATTCTCTGCTGTTCTTTCAACTGTCGAACAATCCTCAAGACAGTTGACCGCGATTTGCCTGCCCGCTCTGCAAGTTCGTCGTACGTGATCTGCGGATAGCGTCTCATCAGAACCAAAATCATTTTTACAGGTTCATTTACAGGTTCATTTACGTAGCCGTCGCTGTCATAGGCTGTCTCCGTTGCGACATCGATGTATTTATACATCGAATTTTCAATCATGTCGAGCATGCAGTCGATAAACGGGCGGCAGTCGACTCCGTTGCTGTGACTGTCCTGCAATGCCTTGTAATACAACGCCTGGTTGTAATGTACGAGCGTTTCTATCGGCATCCAAGCAAAAAGCGGATTCCATTTGGACAGTATCAAAGTTTGCCACAAGCGTCCGATTCTCCCGTTGCCGTCGCGAAAAGGGTGAATATGTTCCAACATGAAATGCACCGCAGAGCTTTTAATCAGCGGATGCGCAGGGCTCTCGCGCCCCCAATCAAAAAGCTCTGCAACCAAACACGGCACGCTTGCTGGATTCGCGCCGCGGTGTATGACGATGCCGTCGCTCCGCATCACGGCGACGTCAACCGAGCGGAACGTGCCGGACTCGCCGATCAGCTCGCTTGTCATAAGCGAGTGGGCGCCAAGCAAATCGTCTGCGCTCCACGGGTCGTAGCTGTCAAGACCGTTGTACGCCTGCCATGCGTTTTGCACCTCTTTGACGTCTTTTGGCGGCCCCCACACGGGAACGCCGTTGATTACGTCCGACACCTGGCTGAGGCTGAGCCTGTTCCCCTCGATCGCTGTTGAAGCGTGTATCGACATGATGCGGCTCAGCTTCCGCAGACGCAGCACGTCGCCGTTTTGCTCCCGGAATCGCTCCTCGTTGATTTTCACACGCTCCAACAGCGCGTGGATGTCGCCGATCTTCTCATGCCACAAGGGAGATTCCGTGTAGAAGTTGCTCATTCTCCCACACCTTCCTACAATATATCGGCGCAAACTGGAGGATCGGCGATGTTGGAACGGCAAAGCGACCTCATGACCGCCAGTTTGCGCCACAACATCTCCGCGAGGAAGCTTCCGCCTTCGCAAGCCGGTTTAAAGAAACGGCAGTCAATGCGCTCTGTTTCCTGATTTGACAGGTTGAGCATGGCATCGACCTCGCGTTCGGCTGCATGTTGTTTAGATTCAGTTTGAGGATTGGTCATTTTCAGGCACCGTCCTGTTCGTGTGGGGACGAAGTCCACAATATCGCCTATATTGCAGTTTAGAGCGGAGCAGGCATATGCACCAGCATGTCCACTCTGACTGCTTCGCATTTGCTCATTTTAGCAATGACGGACATGCTGATTTCAGCAACGTGTCGCAAATCAGTCTTTTTCATGCCTTAATCAACAAGTGGCTTCCACGGCTTGTTGTAGCTGGCAGTCATCGTGTCATCTCTGCTAACATCCATTAAACTGTATATTGCAATCGACCTTGTATGTAGATATAAACTTTTCTTTTGTGAATAAAACTTTCACACAGGTGCTTGAAAGAGGCATGATGATGTTTATGGGCTCTTGCTCGCAGATAGCATCTGAAACCACAAATGCCTCTTTGACAAACTCGCGCAGACAGGGCAACGTCCACACGGCGATCGACAAGCGTGAACGTTCCAGCGTGTGATTCATTTCTGTCATTCGGCACCCTCAGCCCGAACATGGTTTTCGAGAAGTTGACTGCGTTTCACGGGGATCCCTCAACGTTCCACGCAGTTGGGTAAAGGCGTCAAGAACTGCGTTATCGAATGTCGCACAATCGAAGTTCCACATGGCCTCCGAATCATAACGGCCCCGTCGGGGCGTGGTCAGGTGTCGAATATCACCGTGACCGACGGGACGGATGGATCGATTTCCATCATGTGGTACGTCACGGCTTTTATCTCGGACCTCGTGCGATGCTTGGCGCGGTCCAGCTTCTCTCCTTTTGCTTTGCATACGACGTCGTTTCCGTCGAAGCGGACGTCGAAGTCGCATAGAATCAGGTTCTCGCAGTCTTCGATGAAGAGCATCTCAGCCAAGAACGAGTACAGGCGACCTTCGGGGCAGTCTCCAGACGTGCGAACCTCTATGCCCTCCAAAGGGCTGACGCCCGAGAGGTCCACAGTCCGGTCGAACAGGGCGTACGCCGCGTTAGCAAAACATTCTTCAAGAGTCTTGCCGTAAGCACGGACCATCAGGTCCGCCGTGTGTTCTAAGACCTCATACTTCACGAGTCCACAACGGTGTGGGATTGAAAAAGGATTTCCATGTTTCCTCTGTAAGGTGTTTCGCCGGATGCGCAAATTCTTAATACGCATATCAAAGTGCGGATGGCATGCGCATCACCATCATCGGCTGCGGCTCGATAGGCTCCAAGCTGGCCAAGGCCGCGGATGAAATGAACGAGGTCAAGAGGATTTACCTCATGGACATCAGGAAGGACGTTGCCGAGGGCGTGGCGTCCAAGCTCAAGAAGGCCATCGTAGTCCAGTCGGTGGAGGAGGAGCTCTACCACTGCGACCTCGTCATAGAGGCCGCCACGCAGGCGGCCGCCAGGGAGGTCCTCCCTGCCGTCGTGTCCAGGGGCGTCGATGTGATGATAATGTCCGTCGGGTCGCTGGTGGACGACGCCTTCAGAGAGGCGGTCTTCGAGAAGGCCAGGGTCAGCGAGGCGAAGGTGTTCATCCCTACCGGCGCGCTGTGCGGCACGGACGGGCTGAGGTCCGCGTCCGGGGAAGGGCTGGACGAGGTCGAGCTGATAACGACCAAGGGCCCGAAGAGCCTTGCCGATGTTCAGTATCTCGTAGACAAAGGGATAGACGTCGCCGACATAAGAGAAAGGACCGTGGTGTATTCCGGGACGGCGAGGGAAGCAGTCAGCATATTCCCCAAGAACATAAACGTCGCGGCCACCGTGAGCCTGCTGGGGATAGGGTTCGACAGGACGAAGGTGACTATCGTCCTAGACCCTGAGATCAAGGACAACTCGCACGAGCTGCGCCTGAAAGGCAAGTTTGGCGAGATGGTGTGCCACACGTACAACCATCCGGAGCCGGACAACCCGAAGACGTCCCACCTTGCCACCCTCTCGGCGATATCCGCGCTCAAGAGGATCGTCAGGAACGAATGGTTTGGGATTTGACGCCG
>JAITOF010000065.1 GCA_031290095.1 Candidatus Methanoplasma porotermitis | reverse complement strand
GCGTGCATGCCCGCCCGCAGGTCGAGCGCGTTCGGCCGCAGCCACTTAAATGTCAAGCGCCAAAAATCAAAACTTTGAACTTACACTACACGCTGACCAGGACGCCGTGACGCCGTTCTGATCCGGCACCTCGCGTCGGCCCGGCGAGGGCGCATGGTGTGCAAATGCCTGCACACTCCACAGAACGCTTTTGCCATGTTTTTGTTCCGAGGCCAGATTGTGCTTGAATGCAACCTTATCGGGGGAGAATGTCGGCCTTGACGACTGAAGCCTGCCATCAAACGGATCTGCAGGCAATCGTGCATCTGTGTGCCGCCCCCGCAAACTCCCGCATGCGATTGCCATCCCTGCCTATATGCTCGTGTCGATCGAACGGTCAAAACTAAAATCGAGGGCCTGTGACGTCAGATGCAATGCACATGCTCGAGGCATAATTTTCACAATCTATGAGCGACAGGGCGATATCTTCCCACCCAGTCAGCGTTCGTTGCTCAGACGGTATCTCTGGCTTGGAGATCTGGGGCTGTCAGAGTCCGTAGGAACAATGAGCCCTTTGTCCTTCATCGGATTCAGTACCGCTCTGTAGAACGTCGACCTCGTCTTGCTGTATGACACGGCGGCCATTATCTCCGATGCGGCCATCGGGCCTTCGGACAGGACAGCCAACACGTCCCCTGTGTAATCTTCCCAGATGCCTGTTTTATCCTCATTGCTCGCTTTCGCTGTCCCCGCCATGCTCGTCAACGTCACGCTGAAGCCCGTCGGGTCGTCTTTGAACACCGGCATTCTATTCCCAGCGTCTCTGTATTGGCTCATTATAGTGGATATCCCTCGTCCAAACGCTTCAATCGCGCCTGCGCGGAAGAACACATTCGCGACAGCCGGGTTACGAGGCTCGGAAGTATGTGCGGACAAGAGCTTCTCCACAGTCCACCCGTCCATCAGATGGCCGGAGTTGTATATGGTCATCTCGTTTTTGGACATCTTTATCTGGATTGCCGTCGGGATGGCGTACTCGTTGTGCACTATGGCGTTCAGAACGGCCTCCCTCACTGCTGGTCTTGGATACGGCTCCGCTTCTCTGCGGTATATCCCGTCGTACGTTATCGAGGCTATGGTGTATTTCGTCATTATGAGGTCCACGATTTTCTCGGGCATCAGGAGGACCGGCCCTTCCACAAGGTCGTCGAACAGCATCTCCGAACCTTCGAACAGCCCTATCTTCACTCTGGCGCCTTGGAAGTACTTCTGAGGAAACGGGTGGAACAAGAGCACGGCTGCGCGGGTCGGCGTGCCTCCCCGCACCAGGCCGAGCTTATCGAGGAGGTCCCGGTCGCTGAGCCCCATCTCTTCTTCGGTAAGCCTCCCTTTTCTCCTGCCCATGTCTCTGAACGTCTGAATCACGTGGCGGTCTAAGGACTCTATCGGCTCCTCCGTCATGACCTCGTCGGTCCATGACGTATTCAGCCTCCTCATGAGCAGGCCGAGGAGCTCCCTTCCCTTTACTTCGACATTCGTGTTCCCCACGCGCCTATATGCCTTTCCGCGCAGGAGGACCGGCTCTTCGGACTGTTTGACGGTTATTGTCACGGTGGAGTCTTGTTCGATCCTCACGGTGGGATATATGTTGAGAATGTTCACAATCGTGTCAGATATCGTCTTGGCCGTTTTCTCAGGGTCGCCGACCCCGGCCGGCGTGCCGTCGTCCTCGACACCGATCCTGAGGACTCCTCCCTCGGAGTTCGCATATCCGCAGACAGTCTTGAGATACTCGTCCTTCCATAGCCGCTTATATTCCATGTCCTGGTCCTCTGTCATGCTCTTCCGTCCTGTTTTAGTCCATCCTGCCGAAGGCGATGCGCCCGCAGACTTTGTATGCCCCATATGCGTCATCGTTAATGTAGCTTGTGCATCTGCATATGTATGCATATGTATGCATATGTAATGCACAGGCATATTACAGAAATGGTTTGGATTCCAGTCATAAATCCAGTAATAAAACTACGTGTTGAGCGCAATTAACAACCACGCGCCTACTTGTGCATTTTCACAGATAATGCACAAGTAATGCACAAGTAACAAAGACGAAGCAGGAACGAATGCAGCCCCCCCCCCCGCCGCCTGGTCCCACCTCAGGCTCAGGCCCCGCAGGCGCCGCCCGACGAGCTCCCCCTTCCCGCGCCTGTAGAGGAGCCGCGGCATGAAGCCGATGTCGCCCTTCCTGCGCGGGCCGTAACCGTCCTCCTTCCACATCCCGTTTTGCGCCTCGGCTGTCCCCTCCGCGCCCACGCCCGAGCGCGCCCGTCGCCACGTACGCGAACGCCCGCGACTCGAGCGCTTTTGGCCGCAGCTACTTAAATGTCAAGCGCCAAAAATCAAAACTTTGAACTTACTCTTCGCGAATCTGTCCCGATGTTTTTTTATGCGAGACAGGATGCGGGCCGACGGCCCGCATCGCAGTCAGCCTACTGCGTTCTTCACATTGTTGAAGATGTCGTCTATGCTTCCAATGCCCTCTATCGTGCAGAGCCTGCCCGCCTTGCGATAGTAGTCTATCAGGGGCAAGGTCTTGTCACGATACACTTTCAGCCTGTTTCTGACCGTCTCCTCCTTGTCGTCGTCCCTGTGATAGAGCGTGGATCCGCATTTGTCGCAGAAGTTGTTCTTTTTAGGAGGGTTGTACAGGAGATGGTAAACCGAGTTGCACTGAGGGCAGCTGCGGCGGAGGGTGAGCCTCTTGACAAGCTCCTCGTCGTTCACGTCAAGATTGAGCGCGAGGTCCACGTCTATCTGCTCGCCGAGCGCATCTGCCTGTTCGACGGTCCGGGGGAACCCGTCGAATATGACGCCGGTGCCAGGCGAGAGGGAGGAGACTTTCTCCTTCATCAAGTTGATTATGAGGTCGTTGGGCACTAGGGCGCCGCTGTCCATGTAGCTCTTCGCTCTGAGCCCCAGCGCTGTCTCGTTCCTTACCGCCTCGCGGAGCATGTCTCCTGTCGAGAGGCGCACATACCCGAACTGTTCACTGAGTTTCTCGCCTTGGGTGCCTTTGCCCGATCCCGGAGGCCCCAGCAGGATTATGGTCTGCTTCATATGAAAACGCCAAACGTTCAATATTTAAAAGGATATTCACGCCCTCTGCGTTTCGATGTCCAAACGCGTTGCGCGGGCAAAGAATCCGACGACCGCTCGAATGAATGTTTTATAATCCAATAGCGGGATGAGGGACCCGGTGCCAAAATGGATCAAAGAATCATCGACATGATCGAGAAGGTCGTTGGAAAGGAAGGCTACTCGACGAAGACCGCCGACCTGTACACATACGGCTTCGACGCATCCATCTTCCACAACTCCCCGGACATGGTGGTCCAGCCCAGAACCACCGAGCAGGTCTCGGAGATTATGAAAATCGCGAATTCGGAACGAATCCCTGTCGTGCCGAGAGGGGCGGGCACGGGGCTCTGCGGATCTGCGGTGCCCATGAGGGGCGGCATAGTCCTTGCCATGCAGAGGATGGACAAGATAAAAAACGTCAGCGTGGAGGACCTTTGGGTCGATGTCGAGGCGGGTTGCGTCTACGACGACCTCAACCGCGAGCTTTTGAAGCACGGGTTCTTCTTCCCCCCGTCCCCCGGATCTGCAGAGGCGTGCCAGGTCGGCGGCATGGTGGCGACGAACGCATCCGGCATGAGGGCGGTCAAGTACGGAGCTACCAGGGACTTCGTCCTGGGACTCACGTTCGTCAAGGCGGACGGCGAGATCGTGCGTGCCGGAACAAGGACCATCAAAGACTCGTCCGGATATCAGCTGGCGCGTCTGATGTGCGGTTCCGAGGGAACGCTCGGCGTCATAACGGAAGTGACATTCAAGATTACCACCAAGCCCAAGAAGTCGGCATCGTGCCTCTGCGGGTTCAACGACGTGGAGGACGCCGGCAGATGCATAGCCGGGCTGATCGCCAAACCGATGATCCCTGCCTCGTGTGAGCTCATGGACAGCGTGAGCATCAAGGCCGTCAACAAAGCCCGCGGGAACCCGCTTCCGGACTGTGAGGCCATATGCATCGTCGAGGTGGACGGGGAGACCGACGAAGTCATCCAGAGGGACCTTAAGATCGTGGAGGAGGTCGCCAAAGCGAAAGGAGCGATATCCGTCACGCCGTCCTTCGACAGCAAGGTGATTTCAAAGTGGACGGACGCGAGAAAATCAGTTATGACGTCGCTGTCCGCGCTCAAGCCCGGATACTCGTCCGTTTCTCTTGCTGACGACATGGGCGTGCCCGTGTCAAGGGTTCCGGAAGCTGTGAAGGCGTTCCAAGGCATAGCTGACAAGTACAAGGTCACGATAGCAACCTACGGCCACGCGTCAGACGGAAACCTGCACACCAAGATGCTGATAGACCCGACCGACAAGGACGAGTGGGAAAGAGGCGTGAAAGCAGTCAACGAGATATTCGATGTCTGCATAGAGCTCGGCGGGACGGTCACGGGGGAGCACGGAGTAGGCATATCCAAAGCGCCCAACTACATGAAGGAGCGTGCCACGGAGCTATCCAGCATAATCGCGATAAAGAAGGCCATGGACCCGGAGAACATACTCAACCCGGGCAAGATGGAGCAATGGCATGGATCGATACTGACTCACCTCAGATATCCCTGCAAGGACATCGTCTGATACGGTCGGGCATGCCCCGCAGACCTTCATAACGATAATATGGCCGCCGCCCCTTCCGAACCCATGGACCTGAACGAGCTACGCCGTATCCGCCTCTCTGGACAATTCATCACGTCTCCATGCAAGAACGGCCCGGAGGCGGTCGTCGAAGGCATGGGGGC
>JAITOF010000058.1 GCA_031290095.1 Candidatus Methanoplasma porotermitis | reverse complement strand
CGTCCGCGACAGGATAACGGTCCTCGTCGGCGGGGCGCCCGTCACGCAGGCGTGGGCGGACAAGATCGGCGCGGACATCTACGGGGAGTCCGCGAGCGAGACCACGAGAAAAGCGAAGGCACGCTGAAAGGAGGAACGTTCATGACAGAATACTACACAAGAAGAGGAGACGGCAAGAGAATCACCATGACCAAGGCGGCCATTGGTGACGACCTTCGCGCAGGTGTCGCGGACGCCGTCGATATGGGCGGGGTGTCAGAGCTCAACGTAAACGACATAGACAAGCTCATAGAGATTCTGATAGACAAGAACAGGGTCGTCGGCGTCGAGGCAGGAAAAGAGGTCGTCGTCACATACGACATCGGACAGCTGGACTTCACAGGAGACAACGGCAACAGCGGCAACGGCGTCGACGTCGGAAGGCTGGAGTCGGCGCTTCTCCACGAGAGGGCGCTCGCCGCAGACACTTTCGAGTTGGCTCATGCGGACTACAGCATAAAGCCGGTCAAGCCGGTCATATCCAACGAGATGCAGACCATGGAAGAGATCCAGAACGAGATTATAATTCCATACTTCTATGGCGCCATGCCCAACATGGGGCTCTACTACGCCCCCGACGGGCCATACGGAAATCCCGCTGACCTGATGAGGGAGTTCAAGATCGAGGAGGCGATGGTTGCGGCAGAGGCCTCGGCAGAGCATCTCGCAAGAGACATCGAGTTCGTCTCCACCAGGTTGGTGGCCGCAGGCGCCGACGGATTCAACTTCGACACCACCGCGTCCGCAGGGGATGCCGACTTTGTCGGCACCCTGAAAGGAGTGGAGGCTCTCAGGAGAGAGTGCCCCGACACGTACATCAACGTCGGAATGGCCGGCGAATCCGTGATGGGCATCCACGGCTCCATAGAGTACAGGGGTCAGATCGCAGCAGGGCTCTACCCTCACCAGCAGGTGAAGCTTGCCCAACAGGCAGGCGCCGACGTGTTCGGGCCTGTGGTCAACACCAACACCAGCAGAAGCCTCGCATGGAACCTCGGAAGGGCTGTGGCCTTCATCAAGGAGACCATAAAGACATCCGAGCTCCCCTGCCATGTCAACATGGGAATGGGCGTCGGCGGGATTCCGATGTGGGAAACGGCTCCGATAGACGCAGTTACTAGATGCAACAAGGCAATGGTGGAAGTCGCTGGCGCCGACGGCATTTAGATCGGGGTGGGCGACACGGCCGGAATGGCTATCGCTCACTTCGTAGCGTCTGGAATGGGAGGCATACGCTCTGCCGGAGACCTCGTTGCCAGGATGGAGTACGACAAGAACATGAAAGTCGACAAGGCCAAGGAGTATGTTGCGAAGAAGCTCGGCATATCCACCATGGACATAGCCGACGAGCACATAATGAGGGACCTCAGAGAGGAGCTCAAGATCGGAGTCATCACCGGCGTCCCCGGAGCCCCGCGCGGCATAGCCGCGAAAATGAACATCGAAAAGCTGCTGGGCATCAAGATCAACAGCTGCGAGAAGTTCAGGGCGCAGATAAGATAATCAAACCATATTTTGAGCGGGCAGGGGAGTATCGCCCGCTCAATTCATTTTTTTATAGAGGAGGTAGATTAATGTCAGATAATGAAACGGAGTTGGCCAGGTCAATAAGCTGGAAGCAGGGTATGCTCATAGCCTTAGGGGTTCCCATACTCATCCTTCCGTCGCTTTATGACGTGGCAGGCATCCTTTGGGCATTCTCCATCTTGATGTGGACGGTATCGGTTCTGCAGGGGTTCCTGCAAAACACCGCCTACGGGGAGATGGTGACGGTGTTCCCAAGGGCGGCGGGTCTTCCGGGGTGCGCGCAAATCGTGTTCTCCCCTGAAAAAAGGACGTCGAGATACGATATAGGAAAATTCATAGGCGCGTTCTGCGCTTGGTCGTACTGGTTCGCCTGGACGCCTGTGGTGGCGATATTCACCATTCTCATGGGCGACTATCTGGTGCAGCTGGTTGACATAACTTTCGACCCGTTGTACGTGTATGTGGTCCTGGGCGTCATAATCGTCGTCGCCATGACCCTCATAGGGTCCCGCGGATTGTCCGGAGGGGCGGTCGTGGGCCTCGTGCTTGCACTGGTGGCGATCATCCCGCTGGTGGCGATACTTGTGGCGGCGTTCATCACCGGGACGTTTGACATGGGCAACATATCAGGGGAGTTCCTCCCCATCGGATGGGACTGGGGCCCGATAGACATAGTGATGCTGTTCGGATGCTTCGGCCTGGCGCAATGGAGCGCCTGCGCATGGGAGACGGCGGCCATATACGGCCCGGAATACAAGGACCCCGGAAGGGACGTGCCAAAGGCTCTGTTCTCCTGCGGGCTCATCTGCCTTGTATTGTATCTGTTCGTGTCCACAGCGGTCTTCGGGTCACTTGGCATAGATGGTGTCGAAGATGCAGGATATGCGACTCTAGTCCCGATAGCCAAGACGGTGTTCGGCGACATCGGAGGGTCGGTGGCGCTCGTCCTGCTGATGGCCGCGATGCTCCTGATTATACAGACCGGGTTCCTTGGGTCGTCGAGGACCCTGTACAGCATGGCCCGCGAGGGAAACCTTCCCAAATTCCTTGCCAAAGTGAACAGGCACGGCATGCCTGTCGTCGGAATGATCGTTGTGAGCTTGGTGAACCTTGCCCTAATCTCGATCGGGAACCCTGTCGCCATACTTGCGGCATCAGGAATAGCCTACTGTTTTGCACAGATAATAGCTCTTGCCGCATATGTCAAGTCCAAGTCCAGCCCGCGCTTCAAAGACCTTCCGAGGCCGTTCTCCGCCCCGCGGGGATGGAAGTACGTGGCCGCCTGCATCTGCATATACGAGCTGGTTGTGCTCCTCCCCTGTCTGCTGTATTGGAGCGTCGACGTGTACGGCTTGCAGTCCGTCATCATAGGCGCGGTCATCCTGTTGGTGTTCATACCGGTATGGTTTATCACCCAGGCCAAGGAGGCTGTCATGGACGGAGGCTCTGGAGAGCAGTAAACGACAGGCGGCTCGTGGCCGCCTGTCCCCTCTTTTTTTTTTTAAATTGCTTCGACCGATTTCGCGATGTAGTCGGCCCATATCTAGGCATTAAATAGACAATAGAACATTAATATAATATTAACATGAACAAATGAACATGTTAACTCTTATTGAACATTGCAATGTATTAAATATTATCATATTGTTAACAATTTGTATAATAAACAAAAATATCAGTACCCACAGATTGGGTTTAATATTCGAGTATTTTTAAAAACAAAACTAGTAATGTATCGTTTAACTGCATGATTTAAATAGAATAACATAATCTTATGTCCATTATACATAATTTTTAAATATAATAAGTAGAATTATAAATCATGGCCACGAAGGCCACGATCGATTTGAGATGTAGATGCCACGGATGCCGTCCCCTAGGGCAGGATCCTGTGTGCAGGCGTTCCGTTTGATCACGGGGGAGGGCAATCCGGCGGTTGCACAATGCATCCTTCGCAGATCGAGAAAAATGGAGGAATTAAATGAAACCAAACCAGTATCCAGGAAAGAATATTCTGTACGGTCTCAAACTGGAGGTCTTCAGCGATGACGGCATCCAGAAGATAGACCGTGCCACCAGAGATGTTTTGTCCAACTACGGAATCCAGGTGTCTGACGAGGAGGGGCGCAAGCTCTTCAAAGAGGCCGGATGCGAAGTCGACGAATCCACACACATGGTGAAGATACCCGACGCACTCGTGCGCAAGGCGCTTGCGAGCGCCCCGTCCAAGTTCTACCTGTACGGCAGAGAAGAACGCCGCACCTTCGAGCAAGAGCACAACGGCCGCGTGCATTACACCTGTTTCGGGACAGGCATCCAAGTGTGCACCTACCTCGGCAACGGAAAGTACGAGACCCGCGACTCCAACGACGACGACCTTGCAAAATGCGCCAAGCTCGTCGACTGGGCAGAGAACATATCATTCTTCTCGCTCCCGGTCTCTGCAAGAGACTGGGCAGGGAAAGGGGCGGAGGACGTCCACGAGATGCTCACGTCCTTGAAGAACACCACCAAGCACTTCCACCACATAGATCCCGTGGGAGACAACGTGGACTTCTACTGGGAGATGCTGAAGGCATACTACGGCGGAAGCGAGAAGGAAGCACGCGAGAAACCCATCATGTCGATGCTCGTGTGCCCCACCAGCCCGTTGGAGCTCAGCCACAACGCGGCCCAGGTCATAATCAAGGGAGCGAGGTACGGCATACCCGTCAACGTCCTCAGCATGGCCATGTCCGGAGGCTCGTCCCCCGTGTACCTCGCAGGGACGCTCGTCACGCACAACGCCGAGGTCCTCTCCGGCATCGTGCTCGCACAGATAGCCAAGCCCGGCGCGAAGGTATGGTACGGAAGCTCCACCACCACGTTCGACCTGAAGCGCGGTACCGCGCCCGTCGGATCCCCTGAGCTCGGAGTGATAAGCGCCGCAGTGGCAAAACTCGGACAGTACTACGGGCTGCCCGTTTACGTGGCCGGCATGTAGACCGACGCCAAGGTGCCCGACTCCCAGGCCGCGCACGAGAAGACGATAACGTCGCTCCTTCCCGCGCTCGCCGGAGCCAACACGATCTACGGATCAGGCATGCTTGAGCTGGGCGTCACGTTCTCGATGGAACAGCTGGTCATAGACAACGACATAATCGCGATGGAGAAGAAGGCCATGGAAGGCGTCCCGATAAGCGAAGAGACCCTCGCCATCGACGCGATAAAAGAGATAGGAGTCGGGAACGACTTCATCGGGCACCCGAGCACGATGGACAACATAGACCTCGCGTCGGACCCGTTGATATTCGACCGCTTCATGATCGGCGACTGGAAGGCCGCCGGGTCCAAGAGCGCGGTGGACGTCGCCCACGACATAGTCGTCGACGTCATGAAGAACCACGTTGTGGAGCCGATACCCGCGGACAAGCTGAAGAACATGGAGGCCATCGTCAATAAAGCGGACGCGGCCTTCCTCAAGGACAAGGAGTGATAAAATGCCAATAGCAGATCTTGCAGCAAGAGCAAGGGAAGCCGTCATGAAATATGACGCGAAAGCTTCCGTGCAGGTGGCCAACGAAGCCATCGCAGAGAAGGTCAACCTGGTTGACCTCATACAGGACGGATACACGAAAGGGATGACCGAGGTCGGGGACCTCTTCGAAAAGAAGAAGCTCTACCTCCCCCACATAATGGCCGCCGCACAGGCGATGACGGCAGGGACAAACGTCCTCGCGCCGGAGCTGGAGAAGTCCGGAGAGAAGGTTGGAGACGGGCTTGGAACGTTCGCCATATGCACCATCGAAGGCGACATCCACTCCATTGGGAAGGACATCGTCGCGATCATGCTCAAAGTGGCAGGTTTCAACGTCGTCAACCTCGGAAGGGACGTCCCGCTGAAAGACATCGTAGCCGCGTGCAAGACGAAGAACCCCGTAGGCGTAGGCACGTCCGCGCTCATGACCTCAACGATGGTCAACCAGAAGACCCTCGAGGAGATGCTCCGCAAGGAAGGCATCCGCGAGAAGCTCATAACCAACGTCGGAGGGGCCCCCGTAACCCAGCAATGGGCGGACGAGATCGGCGCCAGCGTGTACACCGAGAACGCGTCCGACGCAGTGGCGAAGCTCACCAAAGCAGTGAAGGCCAAATAAACACCAAGGGGTGCGGCAGCACCCCGAAAAACCTTTTACAGCAGGGGAATTGGGCATTCGCCAGGCGGATGTTTTATCATCCTGTCCAAAGGAGGAGAATAAATGGATGTAAACCAAAAACGTAATGAAATTAACAGACGGAGGGTGAAATATGGCTTCATGATGGCTTTGTTCTGCGCCCTCTTCTGGGGGATATGGTACGTCCCTGGCACGTTCATCTGGAATTTCGACGTAGTCGTCGACTTCCAGGCGGCCATCGACGGGACGTATGACACCCTGAGCAACAAGGCGTTCCTTGCAGCCGCCATATTGATAACCGGGCTCAACGCGGCGTTCGTGATGCTGTCGTATCTGATATGGAACCTGTACCTTGGGAAAGCGAAGTTCTCTGAGATGAAGAGAAGCATCGTCCAATTGAAAGCGTGCACCAAGTACTATCTGCTGGGCGCGATATGCGGAGGCCCCATAGCGATTCTCGGGTCGTTCATCGCGATGGGATATATAGGAGGGGCGTTCGCCGCAGTGGCCGCGCTGGCCTACCCCGTCATAGGGACCGTGCTTTCATCGACTTGGCTCGGACAGAAAGTTTCCAGGAGGGCCCTCGCGGGAATCCTCATAATCGTCATCGGAAGCGTGACGATCTACGCCACGGGGCTCATCGAAGAGCTTGGCAACGGCGGATCGCTGATAGGGTACATCGGAGGGCTGATGGCCCTCTGCGGCTGGGGCATCGAAGGCGCAGTGGCGGCAAAGGGGCTGGATGTGTCCGAGCCCGACGTAGCCATCACGATGAGGTTCGGCCTCGAAACGGTGATTTGGTGGGTCATAGCCATCCCTGCGCTCGCGCTGATGTCCATACCCGTCTACGAATACGCATGGAAGATGATTTCCGACCCCGTGATACTGCTGTCATTGGTCATGCTCGGGCTCACGTTCGGGTTCTGCTATGTCACTTGGTACAAGTCCTTCCCGCTCATAGGGGTGGGGAGGGGACAGGGGATAGGAAGCCTGTACGGCATATTCGCAGTCATATTCCTCATCCTGTTCATCGGAGTGGACGCCGCGATAGGCTCCGAGCTGAAGGGCCAGGTGTCGCTTTTAGTCGGCGCCGTCCTTTGCACAGTGGGTACGTTGGTAATGTTCACCGAGAACTCTGACAACGTGGTCAGCCTGAGGGACACCGGCGAGGATAGGGAGGGGTCGCCATGATGGAAGGCCGCCCGTTCAAGTTCCGCATCCTTGAGATACTCTCGACAGAATCCACGTGGAACAGCGATCTTGTGAGACAGCTCCAGGCCGAGTATGGAATGCCGTCCGACTACCATCGCGACTGCCTGAACTTCGACCTCATCGAGGTAGCGGCTTCTGGCATGATATCCGAGGCCGACGCTAAGATCGACGTCGATGGAGAGTTCAAAAAGGACAGCCTGCTGACCCTGTACAGGATCACCCCCATCGGGGTGGACCTGCTCGACGAGCTGAAGGCCAAGGTCAGACGCAGGAGCGGTGAGTGAACATGTCCGCAAGCTGGGACACTGTGGCGGCGTTCTTCCAGGATGGTTTGATACCGAAGTCCGAGTATGTCTACATGATAGTCATCGTCGGCCTTTGTATCGTCGGCCTCTGGAGAGCCCGCAAGATGGTCTCCGACATCTGAAACTTCAAAGGCGGTCGCAAGGCCGCCGATTTTTAATAACAATCCGCATGGCTTCGGGCTACTTTTCGTCCTTTTGGCAACGTCTCGCCTCCCCTGTAAAACCAAGGCCCTTGCTCGCTCAACCGTCTAGGCCAGGACATAAGGCCGGCCTCTAAAGCCGATGCGACAGCCAGACGACGTTCCGTGGTTGCGGCGTTCGCAGTCAGGATTGCAAGGCCTCGTTCGATGATCGGCGGCAGGACACGGTCATCCATCGCCGTTTTCCGAGGAATCAGGCCTCTTCTCGGCAGGCGTCATCTTGAGTCCTGCCACTCCGCCGACGATCACGGTAAGAAACGCCGCGATCTTCCAATCGATAGGTTCAAGACCTATGAGAAAAGAGACAATCACGGTACCGACGACTCCCAGGCCTATCCATACGGTGTACGCCGTGCTCACAGGGATGTCCGAGCCCATGGAGTATGACAGGCACCATATGCTGAGAAACACGAACGCGACGACCGTCGCATCCCACAGGATGTCTGTGAACCCGTTCGTATAATCAAGGCCGATGGCCCATATTATCTGAAACAACCCCCCGAGAAGTATGGCGGTCCACCCGTTAAGATTGCCCGTTTGCTTCATATTATCCCTCCAGAAGCAAGCCTCACACCGATTATCCCGACGACGATCATCGCCACAAAGGCAATCCTTCTGAGGGTGACGGCCTCTCTGTATATCGTGCACCCTAGCATGACCACTATCACTGCGCCTATGCCCGCAAGAATCGCATAGGCGATGCCCGGGCCTATCGCCGCAACGGCCAATGCGAGCAGATAGAGGCACATTAAGATGAGCGCGATCGTCAGTATTCCCCACGACGCCCTCTTGAATCCGTTGGACCTCTCGAGAGTGAACACCCAGCACGGCTCGAGCATGCTTGCCGCTATAAGGTATATCCAGCCCAAGTCCATGTGAACGGAGATGTATTCTCCGTATATGAATGTGGACGATTGGACGCTTCTACCGAAAGCTCAAAGAACCTATACACTGACCATGAACGTCCCCTAACATGCCTGCGGCATCGCGACGATTGACCGAGCGATGCACAGGGCATGTTCTGAACACGGCAATGCCCGCGTCATTGTGCATCGGCAGTGTTCGGAGCTTGTGGCCGCCTCCGGCATCCGAAGGCTCTCAGACCCCGATGGCCAGTAGCAACACTGCTTATATATGCATACAAAAATTCGGGACCAGGTTGTTACATGACTGGAGGCCATGAAGAATTCAAAGAGTACGAGGTCGATTTGAACGCTGACTGTCTCTGCGGGTGCATGGCGCTCGGCCGTTTTCATAAGATTTATCGTTTTCCTAACG
>JAITOF010000038.1 GCA_031290095.1 Candidatus Methanoplasma porotermitis | reverse complement strand
GGCGGCCGCCAAGCCTCCTTCGACCAACGAGAGCTGTCGCTCCCCACCGTCACGGCTGCCCGTCCGTCGGGCCGCGGCCGTCGCACATGTCGCGCACAGGGCACTTCCAGCAGCGCGGGCGGCCCGGCAGGCAGACCTCCTGCCCGTGCCGCACCACGTACCTGTTTATGTCGGACCACCGCTCCTCGGGCGTGATCGCCATAAGCTCGAGCTCAGTAGCCTCTGGCCCCTTCGTATGCACGAGCCCCATAAGGTTGGCGATTCTATGCACGTGAGTGTCGACGCAGACGGACGGGATCCCCATGGCGTACGACCGCACGCAGGCGGCGGTCTTCCTTCCGACCATAGGGAGGAGCAAAAGCTCCTCGGTCTCCGAAGGCACGATCTTGTCGTGCTCTTCAATAAGAATACGGCAGCAGTCGACGATCGCACGCGCCTTTTGCTGGGGGAATCCTGCAGGGCGTATCAGAGCCGCCACGTCGTCCGCGTCCGCAACGGCGATGGCATCCATCGTGCTGTACTTCCTGAAAAGATTGTCTGACGCCTTCCTCGTGTTGTCGTCGCGCGTCCTTTGGGAGAGTATCGTCGCTATCAGGACATGGAAGGGGTCGCACTCCCACTCAGGATTGAGCCCCTCCGAAGACCTCCCCGGATACGCTCCCCTGTCATACTCCGCAGACAGGACGTCCAACATCCTCACGACGTCCTTTTTCATGCTCCCTCCTTCCTCCGGACTTTCTGCATCCCGCCCAGATGCCTCACGGCCTCGGCCGCGGTGTAGAACGACCCGGTCACCAGGACCTTGAGGCCCCCGCTTTCTCTGACGGCGGCGTCCATGGCCTCGGAGACGCTCCCCGACGTCTCGACGTCTGCGGTGTAGCGTCTCATCGCCTCTGCGACGCAGGCAGGGTCCGCGCTCCTCTCGGTGGGCAGCGGCGCGACGAAGACCTTTCTCGATACGAGCGCAAGGTCGCGGGACAGCCTGTCTATGTCCTTGTCTCTCAGGACCCCGAACACGGTGACGACTTCTCCGTAAAGTTCCGCAACGTCCGCCGCCAGCCTGTCGGCTCCGGCGGCGGTGTGCGTCACGTCGATGACGAAGTCTCCGACGAGCTGCATCCTGCAGGGCCATTCCGCAAAATTCAACCCCTCCTTCACTGCCAGCGGCCGCTCCTCCCCGTAAAGGGACAGGAGACGGGACGCTTCGATCGCCATGACGGCGTTGAGCGCCTGATGCCTCCCTGGAATTGGCAGGTTGTAATCCGCCCCTTTGTAAGCGAACCTCACGCCGTCTGATCTGCTCTCCTCGACGTGGATATCGGAGGTCAGCACGCGCATGAGGGGGGTCCCCCTCTCTTCCGCAACGCGTTTCAGGACGTCGTACACGTCGTCGTCGTTCACGGTGACGCACGGAACGTTCGGCTTCATTATGCCTGCCTTCTCAAATGCTATCCTCTCGATCGTGTTTCCAAGGAACTCAGTGTGCTCCATGCTCACGTTGCCTATGACGCATAACTTCGGAATCACGACGTTCGTCGAGTCGAGCCTGCCGCCCATCCCGACCTCTATGACGGCATATTCGACGTTCTTAGTCTTGAAGAACAGGAACGCCATCGCCGTCGTGACATCGAAATAAGTGCAGTTCCTCCCTTGAGAGCCCATCTCTTCGACTATAGGATACACCAAGGCCGCAAGGTCGGAAAGCTCCGAGTCGGTGACATGTTCGCCGTCGGCGAGCATCCTTTCGTTCAAGTCTGCTATGTGAGGAGAGGTATACAGCCCCGTCCTTATGCCTGAAGAACGCAATATGGCGTGAATGCAGGCGCAGACGGACCCCTTTCCGTCGCTGCCGGCGACATGCACGCCGGAGAACGACTTCTGCGGGTCCCCTATGCGGGACAGGAGCTCGGATATGTTTTCCAAGCCGAACCGTATCCCTCTAGACTCCAGGCTGTTCAGCCATGCGTTCAGGTCTGTTTTATCCGTTCAGACCGCCTCCTCGTGAGATATGGCCTCCACAAGCTCCGTGAAGGTCACGCCGCGGCCCCTGCATATCTTGCGTACGAGGTCCATCGTTCCAGAGCCGTATTGTGCCGCCTTCTTCTTGCGGTCGGCGACGAAACCGAACCCCAGGGATGTCGCCGCTTCTCTGAGCAGGTTCTTGCGCGACTCCTCGCTGACAGGGCGCAGCATCCTGACGTCCAACGACTGCAGGTAAGACAGAAGGCCGTCGTCCAGGAACGGATACAAAACGGTCTTTTTGAAATGGCCCGCCGTCTTGGCCTCGTGCGTCATCACTGGCCCCCTCAGCTTTGCAAGGTCCTCTGCCATCGCCTTCCTGAGGGAGCCGTCGTCGAGTCCGACATATTTGGAATATCCTGCGAATATCTCGTCCGATCCCTGGCCGCCTATGACCATGTCCTCCATGCATGCGCGGCACACGCAGAAGAGTGGTAGCTCGAAAGAGACCGTGAGCGGGTTGACAGTGCCTGTCACGCGAACCATCTCCCTTATGGCGAGCTCCACGGCATCCTCGGTCAGAGGGACGTGGTTCCATTCAAGGCCGAGGTCGGGCAACATGTTTTTTGCCATCCTGACGTCGTACGCGACGTCGGAACCCACAGTGTAAAGCGTGGCTTTCGCAGCATGCCTGCCGGCAAGAGCCGCGACGAGGCCGGAGTCGAGGCCGCCTGAAAAGGCGACCGCCACATCTTTTCCCCGGACTCCGCGTCTGACGGCATCCTCGACGAGGGCGCCGACGGCATCGGACGTTTCGGACATGCCCCCCTCATTGTACGGATGAGTGATAAAACAGACGGTCCGACAGACGGCGCGCCCTCTCGACGGTGGTTGCATGGACGCAGTTCGAAGAAGTCTATCGGCTGACGTGGCCGAATAACCCCCAAGCAATGGGGCGCCGACGGGCCTGATGCGCATAAACAGGCCCGTTGCGCCTCTGTCGGTCGCTTCGATTCCTGTTTTGCACAGGCGGGTTATAAGAAAAGTAGATAAAAGAAAGGTTGGATTAGGATGTCAATGGAATATTCTGACGAATTGATTGCCCGGGCGGACACAGGGGACGCAAATGCGTGTTTCGCTCTCGGACAGGCCTATGCAATCGGGGAGGGCGTCGGGGCGGACAGCGAGAAGGCGTTCTCATGGTACATGAAGGCCGCCTCGCTCGGCCACACGGCCTCCCAATACATTGCAGGCAAATACTACGCCAATGGAATCGCTGTTGAAAGAAGCATCGATGATGCGGTCAACTGGTACACGAGAGCGGCTCTGAAAGGATATCAGGATGCCGCGTCGGCCCTAGGAGACATATTTGAAAGGAGCGACGTTCCTGACGACCAGAAGCTGTTCACTCACAACCTCAAGGGCGCAGAAGGAGGGTCCGCGGCAGACATGTACATGCTCGGGCTGCTATACAATCTCGGGATCGGGACGAACTTCGACCCTGTCAAGGCGTATGAGATGTACAGCAAGTCTGCCGACCTTGGCAACACCGACGCCATATGCGCCAAGGCCGTATGCATGATCAGAGGGACGGGCACCCGCAGGGACAGAGAAGGAGGAATAGCGATCCTTCGCGAATCCGCAGAAAAAGGCTCGGACATCGCCATGTGCGAATTAGCCCTCTGCTATGAGAAGGGAGTTGGAGTGCCCAAGGACACGCATGAGACGTTCAGGCTCTACAGCAAGGCCGCCGATTCAGGCTCCAAATTGGGCAAATACAACCTTGGAAGGTGCTACATGGACGGCATCGGGGTGTCCAAGGACCCTGTGAGGGCGAACAGCTGGTTCACCGTCGTCGCATCCTCCGGGAACCGCGACGGCGAGTTCGGCCTTGCAAGATGCCTCCTCGGAGGCGTCGGCGTCGACCGCGACAAGGCCGCAGGCGTCAAACTCCTCGAGGCTGCGGCTGAGAAGGGACAGACGGACGCCATGGTCATGCTTGCGCAGCTGTACGCAAAGGGGGTGCAGGTTCGCAAGGACCCTCCGCTGTCCGCCGAATGGTACAAGCGGGCGGCCGACATGGGCGACCCTTACGCCGAGTTCGTCACCGGCGACAACTACGCCAACGGCAACGGCTTCAGAAAGAACTCCAAGAGGGCCATGTACAACTATGAAAGGGCGGCCAACCACGGGCACGCCCTTGCATGCCATGCAGTCGGCGCGGCATACCTCTCCGGGGACGGCGTCGCGAAGGACGAGAGAAAAGGATTCGAGTGGTGTTCTAGGTCCGCCGAGGACGGATACATGAAGTCCCAATACATCGTGGCAGAATGCTATGCCAAAGGGAGAGGCGTCAAAAGAGACGTCCGAAAAGCACTGGAGCTCCATTCCAAGCTAGGAGAGAAAGGCTACGGCAAATCTCAGCTTTTCGTGGGTACGTGCTATCTTAACGGCGAGGGCGTGGACCGTAACGAGAAGAAGGCGTTCGAATGGTTCACGAAAGGCGCAGAAGTTGGCAACATCATAGCGCAATATTGGCTGGGCTACTGCTACGGCAACGGCATAGGCACCAAGTCGGACGAGAAGAAAGCGCTCATATGGTACACGAAGGCCGCCGAGCAGGGGCATGTCGCATCCCGGGAGATCGTCGAATCATTCACAGGGACTTCCATAGACACGAAGTCCAAGTCTCCCTTCGACTCCTACATGTTCAAAGCGGAGAACGGCGACTTAGAGGCGATGTACATCATTGCGAGGTACCACGAGGAGGGGATCGGTGTCGAGCAGAATCCCAACGAGGCGAAACATTGGTACAACAAGGCCGCTGGAATGGGGCACACCGAGTCTAAGAAGGCCCTTTTGCGCCTGAGAGCCGTCAAACATTGAACTTTTTGGCGATTTTCGCCATATCTTTTTTCTTTTTATTTATTAGACATTTGTACATTATTCGTAACAATATTCAACTATTGTTGCAAAAATAGAATTTTTTTAAGTGTTTTAGTATAGTTATTGCATCATTTCGAAATCAATTCGTCATAATATTAATATACATTTAGACATTTGTCCACATAACCTCACACATGTGAGATGAAAGGAGGAAAAAAATGAGATTGAGTATAAAGGCAGCTATGATTATGCTTGCTGTCTTTGCAATTGCGATCCTGTTGGTGCCTTCGGCATCCGCAGACGCCGGCGCATTCGTCGACACAGGAATCGATATCGCCGACACCATGTGGATCCTGATAGCCACCTTGCTGGTCCTGATAATGGCTCCGGCGCTCGCCCTGTTCTATGGCGGGATGTTGCGGAAGCAGAGCATGACGTCCACTATCGCGCAGTGCACCTTCGCGATGGCGATCGTGTTCATATTCTGGGCCCTTTTCGGCTTCTCGTTCGCTTTCAGCGGCACATGGGGAGACGGGGACGTCTTAGGGATAATCGGAAAGGGCGCGTACTTCTTTATGAACGACGTAGGCGCCGACGTCCCTTGGGACGGACTTGCGATCCCGGGGATACTGTTCCTCGTGTTCCAGGGGATGTTCGCGCTGGTGACTGCGATCATAGTCCTCGGCGCGGTCGCAGAGAGGGTGAAGTTCATACCCCTCATGGCATACCTGGCGCTCTGGTGCGTCTTCATATACGCTCCGATGACGCACATGGTCTGGGGAGGCGGCGCGCTGTCTACGGGGATTGAAGACGTCTTCGGCTGGCCGGTGCTGGATTATGCAGGCGGCACCGTCGTCCACATATGCTCCGGAGTCTCGGGCCTCGCAATAGCAATCGTCCTCGGGAAGCGCAGCAGGCGGATCATAAAGGACAGGGCGCATAACGTGCCCTTCATGTACATCGGAGCGGTCATACTTCTTCTCGGATGGCTCGGGTTCAACGGCGGGTCGGGCCTTGCGTTCAACTTCACGCTGATCAACGTGGTGCTCGTAACAATCCTAAGCTCGTTCGTCGGAATGATCACGTGGACCGTGGTGCAGATGCTCCACGTCGGCCGCGTCAGCGTCTCCGGCCTCTGCGCAGGCATGCTTGCGGGGCTGGTGGGCATCACCCCGGCGTGCGGCTTCGTAGACCCGCTCGGAGCGCTGGTCATAGGAATCGTCACTTCCCTGATATGCTACTTCGCCATCATATTCATGAGGAAGAAGTCCGGCATCGACGATGCGTTGGACGTCTTCGGGCTCCACGGCATCGGAGGCATAACCGGAGCGATCCTTACCGGGCTTATCGCAGTCAACGGATGGGGCGGGCCCGGAGACGGGGTCGTCGGAGCGATTTATGGAAACTGGGGCCTTCTCGGAGGGCAGCTGGTTGCCGTCGGAGGAACGTTCCTCTACTGCTTCGTCGTCTCCTATGTGCTGATGTTCGTGATCTCGAAGGCGTACAAGCTCCTTGGAAAGAGCGCTGTGCTCTCCGAGGAAGAGCAACAGGTCGGAGCGGACATCATAGAACACGGAGAGTCCGCATACAGCTGAGGTGATGAAGGATGAAGATGATAATCGCCATAATACGCCCCGAGAAGCTGCAGATCGTGAAGGATTCGTTGAAGGAGGCAGGCATACGCGGCCTCACTATCACCCCTGTGCGCGGAAGAGGGTCCCAGGGTGGGCTCTGCTTCACGACCAGGGTGGAAAAGGTCTGCATAGACGAGCTGGAGAAGATCAAGCTGGAAATCGTCGTGGAAGATGACCAGAAGCAGCTTGTCTTGGACACAGTCAAGGAAGCCGCGTCTACCGGGAACATCGGAGACGGAAGGATGTTCGTCCTTCCTGTCGAGGAATCCTATAAGGTGCACGACGACTGAGACGCCATGGGCCTCCAAACATCTTAGAAACTATTTCGGTCCGCACGACGTCGGTCGTGCGGACCATCCCCTTTTGGGACTGTCCGACTGTTCAATTCCACAGCAAAACGACAACGATCATCGCGACGACGACTACGAACGCGATCGCCGGGAACGCGTCCACTGCCTTATGGCCCGTTGTCCTGTGTCTTATGTCTGCCATAAGGCGGGGATTGCCTAACTAAAATAAAAAGATGCTTGGATTGGCTCACGAAGCGTCTAAATATGGTATCATTAAAAATATGAACATAAAAAAATAGCATTGATAAGAATTATATATAGAATTAGTAATGGACCATATACAAATAAAACAAAAATACACAATTTATTACATATTTGTCTAATATGTAATTATTGGTGCAGGAGTTTTATTGCAGGCACGTCCGCTGGGACGACCAAGGAGGAGGAAGAATGTCAAAAGAGGAGATAATGGCGGACCTGAAGTCCGCCGTGGAGACCTGGAACGTCAAGCTCGCC
>JAITOF010000034.1 GCA_031290095.1 Candidatus Methanoplasma porotermitis | reverse complement strand
ACGGCGGCCATGCCTTTGAGGGCAGGAAGGCTGAGAATCTCCGATGGAGAGTCGATGAGATCCGTGCGGATCTCTATCGCATCGGCCCCGCCGACAAGCTCTGCGTCGGCAGGGGAGCTTAAGGATGCGCAGATTCTGGTCATATCTCACGGATGGTTTCGTCTATCTTCATGCCGAAGTGGCGCCCGCCGGACTCCAGCTTTGCGTATACCTTGTCGCCTTTTTTAAGTTTCGACACCGACGTCGACCCGTCCGGCCCCGACAGCTTCACGGTCTCGGCGTTCTGAAGGATGGTGGAGTACTTGTCCTTGCCGTCGGTGGCCTCCAATATCACCAGAGGGCGGCGTTCGATCTTGCACCTTCCCACGGACGACGTCCTTGTATGCCCTTCGGAGTCCACAAGGACCACAGGCTCTCCGGAACGGAGCTCGGACAGGTACCTTGTCTTTCCGTCGGGGGCCATCGCATAAGCGTGGACGGCCCCGGCGTTCACCCTGAACGGCCTGGCCGCCACGTATCCGTTGTCCTCGCTCTCCGACTGTATAAGAAAGAGGCAGGACGCGGACGACCCTATGAGCATCCCTTCGCCCGGCCTCATCATCGACACCGTGTCGACGCAGACGCGGTCGCCCATCTCGATGTTCTTCACGTCAACGACCTCCAGGGCGACAAGCTCGACGTCCCCGGCGCCGGCAAGGACGTCCGAGAACTTCCTGACCTCGTTGCCGTTCTAGACGTCGATCACTATGCCGTCCACGCCCTTCTCCAAGGTCTGGAGGTACAGCTTGGCCTGCCCCGGGTCGGAGGCGCAGGCGAACACTTTCGTTCCTGAATTGCGGAACTTGGCGATCAGGTTCTCCAACGGGATGACGGTCCAGTTGGAAGACCCGAGTATGACCGCCTTGACCTTGCCGGCGAGGGACATGGCCTCGTCCTGGTCCTTCGGAGTTTTGAGTTCAAACAGCCTCATCTCCCCGCCGGATATGGTTCCGTTGTCGTTATACAGGAGCGTGACGCTTCCAAGGGATGCGAAGTCGTCGTCCCCCGGGCGCACTATGGCGACGGTGACTCCTGACTCCAGCCCGCTGACGACAAGCTCCTTCCTTTTGTTCTTGTCGTCAGGCACGTCCGCTCTGACGATGGTCTCTTTGGTCATTTGAATCACTTCTTGGACCCGGAAGGCACGGCAGACAGCAGCTCAGAAGCCTCTCTGACGGTGGCGCCGTGAAGCACTATGTCCGAAATAGCAGAGGTCATCCCTTCCACGTTCTTGTGCTGGAAGACGTTGCGTCCGATGGACACGCCCCTTCCTCCTGCCTGCAGAGAGTCGTACACCATGTTCAGGATGTCCATGTCGGAGGTCATCTTGGGACCTCCGGCGATGACCACAGGGGCCAAGGCGCCTTTGACGACCTTCTCGAAGCTCTTCACGTCGCCAGTGTAGCTGCATTTCACGACGTCCGCGCCGAGCTCGGTCGCCACCCTGGCGGCGTGGGCGACGGCGGCGGGGTCGTACGAATCTTTGATGTTAGGGCCTCTGGGGTAGGCCATCGCGAGAAGGGGCATCCCCCATTCGGCGCATTCCTGGGAGACGGCCCCTACGTCGCGGAGCATCTCCTGCTCGGTCTCCGCGCCGACGTTTATGTGCACGGAGACGGCGTCCGCCCCGGCGCATATCGCCTCCTTCACGGTGGCGACAAGGACTTTTCCTCTCGGCGTCACGCCTATGTCGGTGGAGGCGGAGAGATGGAGTATGAGGCCTATGTCGCGACCGCTCTCGCGGTGGCTGAAGCGTATCAGACCTTTGTGCATGAGCACGGCGGTGGCGCCGCCGTTCGCGACGTCGTCGACCGTCTTCTTCATGTCGATGAGGCCTTCGACCGGGCCTATCGACACGCCATGGTCCATTGGGACTATGACGCTGTTCCCGGTCTTCCTGTCAACAATTCTTTCAAGTCTGATGCTTTTTCCGTACATTTCATCCCCCCGCAGGCAATCTCCCCTATGCCTTCAGAGCAAGCTGTCAACTTCAGGATAACGTATATATTTACCTACGTCTCCGCACGACAGCGCTCGTTGCGGCGGCACGGCTTCCCGCAAGGGAGGCCTGGCAGGGAAAACTCTATTTAACCGAGCAAAGCCGTTACCCTGTACCATGTACAAGAAAATTCTGATATCCACGGACGGGACCGAGAGCAACAGGCACGCAGTCGATGACGGGATCCGCTTGGCCAAGGCGCTGGGCGCGGAGGTGACCGCGCTCTTCGTGTTCGACATAGGCAACTACAGCAACGTGGGGACCGGCATAGGGATACCGGTCGACAGGGAGTACGTGATAAACACGTCGGAGGAGGCGCTGGCCTATGCGAAGGAGCAGGGGGAGAAGGCAGGAGTGAAGGTCACGCTCAAGATGGTGTCCGGCCATCCTGCCGAGGCGATCGTCGAGGAGTCGGCCAGCCACGACCTGGTAGTATGCGGGACCTTGGGCCGCGCAGGGCTCTCCAGGGCCCTTCTGGGAAGCGTCGCCGAGAAGGTGGTCCGCTTCTCATATGCCCCGGTGCTCGTCTGCCGCAAGCCCAAGTGAGCGGCGGGCCAGCACGTGGCCCTGCTCGGGACCGCCGACGGCGGGTTCCAGTTCGAGAAGTGGGTGGAGACCGTCGCGACCGCGACGCTGGCCCGCAACCCGATCTCCGCCTCGGCGTCCGGGCATAGAATCAAGTAATAAATCCAAGATTACGGCATATGAGCAAAGACAAGAGCGCAGGACAGAGGCTCGAAGAGAAGCTCCTCTCAAAGAGCGACACCCTCGGCGTCAAGGACGCGGCCCTCCTGGAGCAGTCCAAAGCGTTCTGCGAGGAGTACAAGCTGTTCCTCGCGAACAAGACGGAGAGAGAGGTCGTAGAATACACCGTGCCGATTCTCAAGAAGCGCAAGTACAAAGAGTTCCAGCCCGGGAAGAAGTACTCTGCGGGAGACAAGATCTACTATAACAACCGTGGGAAGGCCCTGATCATGGCCACCGTGGGCAGGAGGCCGGTTGCCGACGGCCTGCGCATTGGCGTGAGTCACATCGACAGCCCCCGTCTGGACCTCAAGCCCAGCCCGCTTTTCGAGGACTCCGACATGGCGTATCTGAAGACGCATTACTACGGCGGCATCAAAAAATATCAATGGACGGCCATCCCGCTCTCCCTGCATGGCGTGGTCGCTCTGAGCAACGGCAAGACCGTGAAGGTCAACATAGGCGAGAGCGACGGCGACCCCGTCTTCTGCGTCACCGACCTTCTTCCCCACCTGGCGCAGAACCAGATGAAGAAGACGGCGTCCGAGGTGGTGGAAGGCGAGCAGCTGAACATACTCGTTGGATGCTGGCCGTACAGCGACGAGAAGGTAGGGGCCAAAGTAAAGCTCAACGTCATGAACCTCCTGTTCGAGAAGTACGGCATCACCGAAAAGGATTTCCTCTCGGCGGAGCTAAACGCCGTGCCGGCATTCAAGCCTGCAGACGTCGGGCTGGACAGGTCCATGATAGGGGCGTACGGGCAGGACGACAGCGTCTGCGCGTATGCGAGCCTGATTGCGGAACTCGACTCGACCGAGCCGGAGTTCACTACCGTCACCGTGTTCGCCGACAAAGAGGAGACCGGGTCCGACGGCAACACGGGGATGAGGTCGCTGTTCTTCAGAGACTTCCTTGAGGATTTCGTGTCCGCATACGGCCTTCAGGCGCGTCACGTCCTGCAGAAGTCCGTCTGCCTCTCATGCGACGTGAACGCGGCGGTGGACCCTGCGTTCGGCGAGGTCTTCGAAAGGAACAACTGCTCTTATCTGAACCGCGGGCCGGTAGTGTCCAAATACACCGGGTCCAGGGGCAAAAACTCTACAAACGACGCATCCGCCGAGACCATGGGGTTCCTTCGCAGGATACTCGACGACGCGGGCATACAATGGCAGGTGGGAGAGCTTGGGAAGGTGGACATCGGAGGAGGAGGGACGATAGCGTCCGAGATCTCGGTGCACAATCTCGACACCGTCGATGTCGGAGTCCCTGTGCTGTCCATGCACTCTCCCTTGGAAATAGTGTCCAAGGCGGACGTGTACCTCCTCTACAAGGCGATACTGGCGTTCTACAACAGCAAGCTCTCCAAGTGAGCTTCAAACAGCCCGCATGGAATGCGGGCGTCTTCGTTTATATTTCCTTGGCACGTCTTTTCGCGTCTTGTCTCAAACAGGCTTAATGTTTCAAACATGATATCAAAATCCTTTCAAAAGTTATATCAACCTGTGTTGCATGCATAGAGTAATGACCGGGCTAAAAGCGTTCGACAGGGCCGCAATTCGCAGTCAGTACCGGCCCCGGATAATAGACACGACTATATCCGATGCCCTTTCCGTGTTCGGAGGAGTCAACATCACAGGGTGCAAGTGGTGCGGAAAAACATGGACGGGGGTCTTTCATTCCGCGTCGTCGGCATATATCGGCGACAAGGCTGGACGCAGCGTTGCAGAGATGAGCCCCGAAACAGCCCTAAGCGGAGACGAGCCCCGCCTGATCGACGAGTGGCAGGACGTGCCGGACTTATGGGACGTGGCCAGATACAACATGGATGTCAGAAACAGAAAAGGCATGTACATTTTCACAGGCTCTTCGTCGCCTCCGCTGAGGTCCACGTCGCATTCCGGGACGGGCAGGTTCGCGACAGTCAAGATGAGGCCGATGTCCCTTTTCGAGTCTGGGGACAGCACAGGATCGGCATCCCTGTCGGACATGATCGCAGGAAAGCAGATTAAAACCGCCAAGTCCGACATGGACTACCCTGCCGCGATCAGGCTCATGTGCAGGGGAGGCTGGCCGTCCAGCATGGAGATGCGTGACGAAGACGCCGTGAAGATACCGATGCATTACGAGAACCGGCTGATTGAATCGGACATCTCCCACTTGGACGGGATAAAAAGAAGCCCAGACGTCATGAGGCATCTTCTGAGGTCGCTCGCCAGGAACAACGCCACTGCGGCCAAGGTCCCGGTTCTGGCGGACGACATGTACGAATCGACGGGTTCTGTGTCGGAACAGACGGTCAGAAGCTATCTGAACGTGCTCGAAAGGATGTTCGTCATCGAGGAGCAGCCGCCATGGTACCCTTCGCTCCGCTCCAGGGCGCGCATGAGGGTGACTCCCAAAAGGCACTTCGTGGACCCGTCTCTGGCGGCGGCCGTCATGAATGCAGGACCGGATGCACTGATTGCAGACCCGAACACATCAGGTTTTCTGTTCGAATCGCTGTGCTACCGGGACCTGTGCGCATATGTCGCGCCTTTAAACGGGCGGGTGTGCCACTACCGAGACAACAGCGGCCTAGAGGTCGATAACATAATAGAGGCCGGAGGCCGGTGGGGGGCGATAGAAGTCAAACTGGGGCACAACGAGGTCGATAAGGCCGCGTCCAGCCTGACTCGCCTGAAGCGCAAGATGGAAGGGGAGGTGCCGGAGCCGGCGTTCCTCGCGGTCGTCACGGCCACTGGCGGGCTTGCATACGTGCGTGACGACGGGATATCGGTGGTCCCGATCGACTGCCTAGGGCCGTGATTCTGAGTTTAGGTCAGTTCTTGCGCCCGCAGTAGATGTTCACGGCGCCGAACGTCTTCACATAGAACTTCGCGTCAGCAAACCCTGCCTGCGTGAACTTGGCGGCCATCTCCCTGCCATGGGGGAACCCTTCCACCGATGACGTGAGCCAGTCGTAGGCCGGTTGCTTGCCGTCGATGCTCTCTCCTCGGTCATATTTGCGGCCCAGCCTCGTGACCCTGTGCTTCATATGCTGATCGTAGAAGAACCTCACGATGCGGTTGCCGGGCTTGCATAGCTCGGCGACCACGACCCGCCCGCCGGGCCTCAGGACCCTGTACATCTCGTCGATGGACCTCTGGATGTCGGTGACGTTCCTTAACATGTACCCCGACGTGACGACGTCGAAAGAAGAGTCTTCGTAACGCAGGCTCAACGCGTCGCCTTCCTCGAACGCCACGTCCTTGGGAAGCTTGCGGCCTGCCATCTTGCTCCTCGCGAGCTCCAGCATCTTAGGGGTGATGTCGACTCCGACGACCTCTCCCTCAGCGCCTGCACGCTCCGCGAGCATGAACGCGATCTCGCCGGTCCCGGTGCCTACGTCGAGGCACTTTTTGGACGCGATGCTCCCGGCCTTCTTCATCATGAACTCGTGCCAACCCCTGACCATGCCCATGGACATCAAGTCGTTCATCTCGTCATAATACGAAGCTATCTCGGTGAACACGTCTTTCACGTACTCTTCCTTCCCTTCGAACTGCGTCCCGTTCGGCTTGCTGTCCTGCGTCATATCGCAGGCGCCATCGCATAATACCCTATTAAGCATCCTGCCACCAAAAGCACGCCGAAATGCCAATTGTGCCTGAAGCACAGAGGCACCAGCAGGCGGCTGTTGCCTTCGTTCGTCGGCGCAAGGCGGCTGTTCCTGACGACCGTGCGTAGGTCGACGAGCGCGACGAGCGCAAGGGAGGCGGTCCACGGGACCGTGCCGAGGATCAGCAACACGGCGAGAACCGGATATGCTATGACGTTCTGGGCGAGATAGACGCGCATGCTCCCTTCATACGAGAAATGCGAGGACAGCGTCCTCACTCCCGATTTATGGTCCTCGTGATAGTCGCGAGTCTCGTTGCCGCTCAGCACGGCGGTGATAAGAAACGCGTTCGGAAGAGATATCAGAAACACCTCCCAGGAGAGGCCGCCCGTCATGACGTAGTACGTTCCCAGAGGCATGAGGACGCCCATCAGGGCGAACACCCCTATCTGGCCGAGTCCATGGTATTTGTACGACACGCCTACGGTGTAAAGCCCGGCGCCCGCGATGCCTGCGACGCCGAAGAGGATTATGCCCCACCCGACGTACCAGACGAACACCGCTCCGCACAATGCCGTCACCGCAAGGCAGGCCATGCCGGCGAGGAACACGGATCGAGGCTTGATCGCCCCGGTCACGAGCTCTGGGGACCTGGTCTCGTTCTCGACGGTGTCCGTGCCTTTGACGAAGTCGCCGTAGGTGTTGAGAAGGTTCGCGGCCGACTGCAACAGGCAGCCGCACAGAAGGACCATGAGGAAGATCCACCAGCAGAACGAGCCGTCATGGTATGCCGCCATGCCGCCGATCGCCACGGGAACGACCGCGCCGTGCAGGGTCCACGGGCGGAACGCGTTGTACCATCCAGGCCTGACCGGCTTGACGTCGTCCATGGCAGACAGAGAAAAATCCAGGATTTAAGAACCTTCCTAATGACGATTGGGGCAAACGGGCCGGGTCATGCGTGTCGCGCCGCAGTCTGCTTCAAAGATTTTCCAGGTACGTCGGCGAACATAGAAACAAACATATACATTTCTGAGCTTTCAAAAATCATGAAAGCATCTACATTGCTGTGCAGCAGCGCCTTCATGATGTGCTTGGCCGTCGTAGCGTCTTTGGCTACGAACTTCTCGGGGGCGCTTGCCGACGCATTCTCGGCCTCAGGCATGCTGAGCCCCGGGATGCGCAGCAACCTCACGATATTCTTCCTAGCAGTGATGATGACCATCTCGCTGTCTAGGATCCCCAGCAAGAACCTCAGCCCTGCTGAGAACCCGAAGGCGCTCCTCAGGGGGGTGCTCCTCGGGCTGATCGTCCCGTCGTTCATCCCCATAGCCGGCTTCCTGCTGATATCCGCATGGATGCCCGAATATGAGACGTACGCATGGGGGCTGGTGTTCGTCGCGGCCACGCCTTTCGCGGCGTCTGTGGCGCCGCTTTCGCTCATTCTCAGAGGAGACATGGTCCACGCGGCCCGGTGCACCATATATGTGTACATCGCGGCGCTGCTCTGGATCCCGTTTATCGTTTGGGTCTTTCTCGGAAAGTACGTCGAGATGAGCAGCCTCGTGATAACCGTGTTTGAAGTCATCGGCATACCGATAGTTGTCTCCAGGCTGTTCACGTGGGTGAAGGTGAACAAGACGACTATGTCTGTAGTCCTCAACTGCACCATATTCTTCCTTGTATGGCTGTCTGCCAGCTCCGCGAACTTCAAAAGCGCCGGGATATGGGTGCTTGCGGCGTTCGTGGCGGTAGCGGCGTTCAGGTCTTTCGGGCTGGGCCTCGTCGTCGACCGCGGGGAGAAGAAGCTGGGCGTAGGATGGTCTCAGAGGGTCACGGACATACTGATGTCGTCCTACAAGAACAAAGGCATAGCGTTGGCCCTCTGCACGGGCGTGCTGGTCGGCCCCGTCGTCGGGAACGCGATGGTCGCCATCACCGCGTCCATAGTCGTCGAGGTGCTGTGGGTGGCGTTCATGGACTCTGTTCTCTTCTCCAAGAAGAGGATGGCGTCGCATGCGGTCGCGGAATCAAACGTCGCTGAGCCTCATGACGGTTCTTGACCTCAAGCATGTGACGGAGTCCTTATCGCCGACGGTCCCGCAGAGCAGCTCGCCTGCAGGGTCGTAAACCTCCCTTTTCCTGTCTTTCGTCTTGCTGTTCGCATAGCAGTATATGCAGTCGTGCATGCAGGTGTCGTAGCATCCGACGTCTATGTTCCTGATGCACATGCACCCGTCCCTGATGGCGGCAGGGCGGTCGTCGAAAGGGATTCCCAGAGAGAGCATGGTCTCGCGGTCGATGCATCCTCTTTTCTGTATGCCGTATTTCGAGAGGTCCACGTCGGGGCAGCAATGGGTCAGAGCGACCCCGTGTCGCCTCGCTGTTTCTCCCACGGCCTCTCCAAAAGCCTCCTTCTCGCTTCGCAACGACGCTCTGAGCAAGCCTCTGTCCGAAAATCCTGAAAGCTTCCCGTACATGTCCAAGAAGCTGAACGCGCACCTGTCCGTATGTTCGGCCAGTTCACTACACAGCGTCTCGAACTTCCTTCCATGGTATTCGGGCGTGATCTTGTCGTTGAACATCACGGGGTCGTACCTCCACACGACGTTCTTCCTGCCGATTCGCTCGGACAGCGACCTGAAGGCGTCGGCGACATCCGCTTTTGACGGGACGCCCGGCTCGATGTCCTTCCCGTAAGGGGTGACCGTCACATGGAAAAGATATCTTAGCCTCATCTCGTCCAGCTCGTCGAGGAACGGCATCATCGGGCGCGGGTCCTTCGTCATGAATATCATGCAGTCCACGTTCGCCGGCGTAAGGTCCACCCTGTGGACAGTCGTCCTGTGGACAGGGTTCCTGACGAGCGCGTATCCCGCACGCAGCCTGTTCATCATCCACTCCGAATGGAACGCGGGGACGTCGGTCCTCCGGCTGGCGCATATGATCATGACTCCTCGTATGAGTGCGGTGTCTCTTAACTTTAATCTGCCGCGCCCGGCGGCTTCGGTCAGTGAGTTCAAAGTTTTGAAATAACTCTGAACTTACTGCGCAAGCCAAACGCTTTTGACCGGAACTGCTTAAATATCAAGCGTCAAAAATCAAAACGTTGAACACACTCGCGACTTGTATAGGCGGCGCGAGGCCGTGTTTCGCAATCACCGGCATGGCTTGCGGTCGCGCCGGTCATCGTTTTTTGATTGCGATTGACAGTATCGCGACGAGCGTCACGATCAGAACCGCCAGCAACGCCTCCGTCAGAAGAGGCTCGCCTTGCAGGGGGTGTCCGCTCTGCGGCATCGCTCCGACGGCTTTGAAGACCGAGTCCTCCTTCGCACTGTATTCTGTCCCGGAGACATACAGGACGTTATCCCGGACTATCGTCGGATGCCCCGCATGCCCTGGTTTTACGCTAACTGACACAGAGACGTTGCTACCGTAGTCCACGCTGACCAACCCGGAAGACCCGAAAGAGACGCCGTTGACCGCCCAATCGACCGACAGATTGTGATACAGCGTCAGTCTGATCTGCTTGGGCGTGAATTTACCGAACAGGACATGTGGGTTGCCTACAGTGTTGTTTGTATCGTTGATCGTGAAACGATGGGCGAACGCGGGGTCGGCGTACCACCCATGGAAGTCTTTGTCTTTCGGGTCTGCCGACAGGTATTCTATTTTTGTCTCCGTTATTCCGTCCGCGTCCGCGTATTCTCTGGCATAGATCACATCCCCGATTATGAACTCAGTAAATACCACATTCCCCATGATATTCTTCCCGTCAAAGATTGGCGATCCGAAAACTATTGCCAAGGCACCCTGTTCCAGCAAGAACGTGCTTTTGCCAACGACGGCATCGTTGACTATGTCGTAGATGAGTTCCGGCGGCCTGCCGACGACGAGCTTTTCCCTTATCAACATTGTGCATTCCGAGTTTATAGTGCCGGTCACCGACACAGTCGTGGCGACTGCGTCGTTCAAAAGTGTCAAATCTCCATCGATCAGATACTTCGCCCCGTCCGCAAACTCTCCTGCGGCCGACCCGATGACGACGCTCCCTCCTTCTTCTATGTGCAACGTGCTTATCAGGATGTATGCTCCGTGAAACGTCACCCGTCCGCCGGATGACACGTTCAGGGCCGTGTCCGTGTCGAACAGCACGCTTGTCAGGATCTCATGCTCGCCGGTGAGGATGGACCCGGAAACAGACAGGACGGACCTGTTACCGACGACGAGGAAGTTGTTCTCCAGAAACAATGTCACGCCTTCTCCGACCATACAACTTCTCGTCACTCGAACGGTGTCTGGTTGTTGCCGTGTCAGACGTACCGTATCGCCGCTCTGCGCGTTTTTGAGAGCGGTGTGTATGTCTCTGAATATCGTTGTATCGCCCTTCACGAAATGCGTATCTGATGCAGGCACGTCGCCCGACCCGTCGTTGGGTTTGATCAGCGTCCCGTAGACTACCTCATACCATGAGCCGCCATGAGCGTTGACGACCGCCCCATGCGGAACCGTCACTGTAACCGCCCTGTTCGAGGCCTCCGACCCTATAAACAGGCTGGAATCGGGCATTACAACGATGTTCGACGGGCCTGAAGCACTGGCTAGCACGATATCGTTTGTTATCGTGTACTCCCCCATTATGAATATCTCGTCTGAGATGTCCAGTGCGCTCTTCAGCGACAAGTAAAAATGCGTGCGCTTGCCTGTGTTTGCCTGATCTGTCGCACAATACGCCGAGTTGACGGTCACACCCGTGTACTCCAACCCCAGGGAGGCGGCATCTGTTTGATATTCGACTATTCCATCGCCATCATCCAAGACATACAGTATCACAGAACCGTCAACATGCATGTACGAAACGGACATGTAGGTATCTTGCAACAGAAGGGCGCCCTCAATATGAAGAATAGACTTGACCACCCTATAGCTGACTAGGCCGAAGTGATATTCTTTCAGATCCGTCCCCGGGGGAGCGCCTGCCCGGGGCGAATCATATGATTGGCGGGGCAATCCGACTGTTACCGTCGCTCTGTCGGATATCGTTACATCGACATCCACAAAACGCAGGGACCCGCAATCCCTGTTGTCAGATTTTAGGACAGTCTGCAATGCATATGACGAAGGATATTCGATGGCGACGGTGCCGGACATCATGATGCGAGGGCTGGGGCCGTCGAGCGAATCGGTGTAATACTGTGTTCCGAACACGGTTCCGAACGCCAAAGGAACGCTGTTCGCAGAGGATATGAAGAGCCCGGATGTGTTGACAGATTCTACGGCTGCGCCACCGCTGACGATCTTGCCTGAAAAGGACCCTCTTTCGCCGGGCGGCAAAATTCTGTCGTCCGCGCCATATGTCCCCGCCAACACGGTGCCGCTTGTCAGTTCGACAGTCTGAGGATACCTGTCGCCGGCATACAGGTTGTCAATGGTGAACAACGCGTCGGCAACACCCTCGGGAGGCATCTCGGGGCCTGTGCTGAGATATCCGACGATTCCCAGATCCATCGCGCTGACGTTGCTGAGCCTTATTTCGGCCATCGGCACGAACTGAGAGTTCAGGTATCGGCCTATTTTTATGACGCCGCTGACATCGGATCCCGGAGCTATGCGCACATGGCTGCTCTGGACACCATCTCCCAAGGCTTCGTCTATGAAGAAGTTGAAAGCTACCTCTGAAGTACCGCTGGAGACGACTATGCTTTGAGAATCTATGGGGATGAGCCCCACGGCACCCTCGCCTTCGTAGTCTGATTGAAAAACAAAGAACCCTGCGAACACGACTGCGAACGCCGCAATTATCAAGGCCCGTCTTCTCCGAGCGACACCGATCCGATGATCTTGGCCTGTCATGCGCGTCCCCGTACCTCATGCATCTTCCAAAGGCTTGTCAGACGAGCCGACGGAGGAGATGTATTTTGAGATCTCCGCTGATGGTATGGCGTAGCTCATGCCGTATATGCTGTTGTTGGACTCGTCTTTCAGCCTGAACGACATCATGCCGATCACCTTTCCGTCAGTGTTTATGAGCGGCCCCCCGCTGTCTCCCTCGTTGATTGGCGCAGTGGTGACGACGGACGGTCTTTCTGTTCCATTGCGAACGATGTTGATCAGGGGTATGGACACTATGCCCTCCGACAGGGACAGGCCGTATCCTCTTGCGTTGCCGATGCCCATAACTTCTTCCCCGTAATCCGCCATCCTGGTTTCAAGCATGAACGGCTCCCGCTCGATTACGTCATCGTAGAATCCCATCACTGCTATGTCTTTGCGCACGTCGAACGACACCACATATAGGTTATATGCCCTGTCCGAGTCGTAGAATCTTGCTTCTATGACTTCGTACGCCCGGTAGATTCCGTCCTCGGAAAATGTCACGACGTGGGCGTTGGAAACGACGTTGGGCCCGTCGCCTTCCACGAGGAAGCCGCTTCCGTACACGACGATGTCTTCGTCGTTGCCGCAACTTAGCTCCAACGTGCTGCCGAGCGACCGCTTCAAGTGAAAAGGCTCCTCTTTGATGCCGTTGTCTGCGAACGCCGCATAGCACGATACGGACAGAACT
>JAITOF010000093.1 GCA_031290095.1 Candidatus Methanoplasma porotermitis | reverse complement strand
TTTTGAGGTGCGTGCTTCCCGTCGCTTTCTTTCGTCTTTCCCGCCGGCTCGAACTCGCCGCCGAACAGCGTCGCCTGCTGGCTTCCGAGCATCAGGTCCTTCTCGCTCCACCCGAACACCTCGGTTATCCTCGAAGCGGTCTGTGCCAGGCGTTCGGCGTAATATTTGTAGTCAGGGCGGGCTGTGAACTCTGCGCCGCTGACATACGGTTCCACCTGCTGAGGGGTCTTGTCTGCGTCGGTGACGATCCATGACACTTTCATCCCAGGAGTGAACTCGTATCCCATGGCTATAAGCTTCTTCGCGGCCTGGACGTTGCTCATGCGCTCGGGGTTCTCGTATGCGTTAGGCCCGCGGCACGATCTTGATATCACCAGGTCTGAAGGGTCTACGCGACGGTTGACCGTGTCCTGTATAGTCTTCTTGACCATGGCCAACGCCTCGTCGTTCTTCTCTTCCAGTATCTTCTCGAACAGCTCTGTAAGCAAACGGCTCTGCAGGTTGAACGAGTCCGACCTTCGAATCTCGTATCCCCTCACCAAGAGCTCCTCGCTGGCCTCAGGCCAGACCACTTTCCCGACGTATCTTTTCTTCTTGCCGTGGGAGAACAGCGGCTCTAGGATCTTCTCGAACTCCAGCGTCCCGCCGTCCCGCGAGTACCGCACGGCCATTGCCTTGCCAAACTTCACCGAGCCCTCGAGATCGTTGGCGGGGGATTGCATGAAAATGGAGTCTGTGTCGGAATATATCGCATGAACCCCTTCAGCCTCCACCTCCTTGATTATGGTCTTCACGTTGTCTCTTGCGAAAGACGTGATCGCCGACCCGATGCTCTTGTCTGTGAATCTGTAGAACGAGGAGGCAAACACCCCGTAGAAAGTGTTCATAAGCACCTTGACGGCGGCCTGGAGGCCGTCGAGGTATTGTCTCTCCTTCTCGTCAGCGGCATTCTTCATCCTCGCCTTGATACGGTCCCTTTCCTGCATCAGACTTTCCAGTATCGCAGGCAGTATGCCCTTGCGCCTCGAGGGTGACATGAACCTCGCGCCCGATGGGCTGACCACCTCTCCGTCGGAGGCCAAGGTCGTGAAGCATATGTTCTTGGCTATTATCAGCGAAGGATACATGGACTTGAAGTCCAAGACGCAGACCCAGTGGTACAGCCCGGGACTCATAGTGTGGACGTAGCCTCCCTCTATCTGGTCGTCCCCGGACGTCCTCCTTCCTGTAAGAGGGACCGCCACCTTGTTGCGGTCGGCGACCCGTATGAGCAACGAGTCGGCAAGCTGGGACGAGCCTGCGTTCACAGCGTCGTCCAGAGGAAGCTTCGAGACCGTGGCGAGGTCCATTCCTCTCCGCACGGTGCCGATCGACAAGAGGATTCGGAGGGCCAGCTCTGCGTCTTTCACACAGTACCTTTTGACCTTGTCGCTGTCCCTCTTCCATTCTTCGTCCATGTGCTTGGGGTCCACGTCCAGCTTTGCCTCTCCCAAAACCTGCTTGGACACCGCGTTCAGCGTCTCCTGCTTCGGACGCAGCTCGCGTTTGACCGCCCACCATGCATCTACTATCACCCTGCCTTTGAGCCTCCAGAACCTGTCGTTGACCGATCTTGGCTGACCGAGGTCCCTGCCCCAAGAGAGCGCGCCCTTCATGCCGTTAGCCTCTGCCCTCTCCTGCATCTTCGGGATGTCGTAGTTGTCGATGTTGTATCCCGTTATGACGTCGGGGTCCTCTGTGCGTATAAGCTCTGCGAACCCGGATATGATCTCTTTTTCGCTCCCGACAAGAGGCTCGTATTCTTTGTATTCGCCGTCTTCCTCCATGACTGCGCAGACGGTGTATAGGAAACCGTGCTCTATGCTGTTCTCGACGTCGAACGACAAGATCTTCAGACCGGGGTCGAACGAGTCTATGTTCTCGAACCGCTCCATCCTTATCGAAAGGTCCGTTGAATACTGCGTCTTTATCTCTTCGCCCCACACGCGGATGCAGGCCCCCATGTCCATGTCGTAGATGAATCTGTGATGGAACGGGATGTCCGCCGCCAATATCTCGAATCCCCTCTTCTTCCATTCGTTCCTGTACTCCGGGACCTTCCACGGCGACTTTATGGTCACCCTTAGGACGTCATGGTCCTTGCCTCTCAGGAGAAGGCGGTCGCTCTCGGTGCGGACGACTTCCCTGTCGGCTTTGAGCGCCTTCTCCGTCTCCGGGACCGGGTCCACGATGAAAAAGTAAGGGTCGTAACCGTAGTGCAGTATGGTTACGGACTCTTTGTCACGGGTCTTTCCGAATATCTCTACGAACACCGTCCCGTCCTCCGAGTTGCCGTACGAGGCGGTTATGATGCGGACGTCGAGTTCGGGCATGCGTCACCTGTCTGCCACGATACGGATGACGTCGCCTTCCTGAAGAACATATTCTGCGCCCACGGTGCGTTTGGTCTTCGCGTTCACGGCACGGATGAATTTCTCTCCAAGCTCGGTGTGCACTTTGTACGCCATGTCCCTGGCGGTGGAGCCGCGGGGCATGAGGATGCAGTCCGGGAGCACTCGTCCGAAGTGATCGGTGTATTTGGTCTCGTCCTCCACAGGATAGACGGCGATGCGGTCCAGCATTCTAAACACTGCGTCTTCAAGACATTGCTGGACGCCTGTGCCTCCGAAGTGCGACAGCTTCTCTGCCATGTATCCCAACGCCTTTTTCTGACCATCGTTCAAAGCCGCTGTTTCTTTTATCCTGAACGATGCGTCGCCGGCAGTGTACTCGACCAGCCCGGCCGTTGCCGCTTTCTTCAGCGCCAGCTCCGTCTCGGCCAGCGTCGGGACCGCTGGGTCGCCGGACGAACGGACCCTGTCAAGGTTCTCTTCCGAGGCTATGTCCGCCTTGTTCATCGCGATTATCATGGGCTTCGAGAGCAGACGTATCTCTTTACAGAGGGCAAGGAGAATATCGTCGTCCCAGAGCGTCGGATCTGCAGGGAGGTCCACGCGCCTGATCGCCTCTTTTATCTGTCCCTCGGTCACGTTCAGGCCCGCAAGCCTCTCATGGAGGATAGTTTCCGGCTTGCCGCCGACTATCTTGGCTTGCCGGGCTATCTTGCTCAAGCCGTTCTTGACAATCTCTCTCATCCATGTCTCAATCTCCCTTCTTAGGAATGTCACATCCTCAAGGGGGTCGAACTGCCCTATGTTGCCGGAGTTCCCCTCAGGGTCGGTGGACCCGCTTGCATCCACTACGTTGACGAACGCGTCCGCCTGCCTCAGGTCGTCCAAGAACTTGTTTCCCAAGCCCTTCCCCTCCCAAGCGCCTGGCACCAACCCCGCGACGTCGAGAAGCTCGACGGGCGCCATGCGCGTGCCGTTCACGCAGGCCGAGTTATGCGGCGTGCATTGGACTCCCAATTCTTTGCATGGACACGGCGTCCTGACATATGCCATCCCTTTATTGGGAGCTATCGTGGTGAAGGGGTAGTTGGCTATCTCGACGGGCGCCATCGTTGCCGCCCCGAACAGAGTGGACTTGCCTACATTCGGTTTCCCGACGATACCTATCTGCATGTTATCGCTCTCCGTATACGCTCAGACTGATTAACCTTTACCGACAGGACGGCTTATGAGATTCTCCCGACCGAGGTGTAAAAAAATGCCGCGGGACATGTTCCCGCGGCTGGAAATGGCTCTAAGACGTTTCAGCGGCGTGCTTTCGGTTTGCCGTAGTTCTTCACAGGCTTGCGGTAGACGTATACTGCAATCAGCAACAGGACAATCAGCAACAGGAACATAGCTATGGTGACCCCTCCGTAATCGGAGTGGCCGACCCAGAAAGACGAGTTGCTTCCTATGATCAGGTCCTTGTACTCCCCGATGTTCTCGTCGCCCGCTACGATGGCATAGTCGTGCTTCCCGCTCGAAACTCCTTCTGTGACCCATTCATAGGTGACTGTGGACTCTGCCCCTGCCTCCACTGACACCAACGTCTTGCTCTCGTCGATCAATTTCCCGTCCACCTTGAAGTAGACGACGAAATCAGTGAGGCTAACGCTGCCCGTGTTCTTTATCGTGGTGGAAAGCGTGATTGGATTCACGACAGTGACCGTCACGGATCTGACCGTGGAGGTCGGAGATCCATCGTCTATCGTCTCCGTGAAATTTGCCGTCAGAGTATACCTTCCCGGTTCGGAAGGAGCCGTCACTACGATTTTGAGCCCGACTCCGTTCGAGAGGGCGCCGCTTGACGGCGTCACGGCGCTGGATTGCACCTTTCCGCTCGAATCCTTAAGATCGGCGGAGTACGATATCTCCAGCGTCGAGAACTCCTCAGTCTCGTAGAATATCAGGTCATAGTACAGGGTGCCTTTCACCTTGACCACGTTCGTGTCTCCTTTTATCGTGACGTTGGCTGCGTCGGCGTCGGGGGTGGACAACACCGCCGCACCGGTCGCCAAAGCCACGACCAACACTGCCAATACTGCGATTACTTTTTGCGTACGAACACCCCCCGTTTCATTCCTGCCCATATAGTAAAGAGCAGCACGAGGATGCATGCCACGAACACGGCCATGAATGCAATCGGGACCTCGCTGTCGTCGTTGTATAGGTTGTCTCCAGACACCGAGTTGTCTATCGTTTCTGCCGACGCCTCGTTGGTCTCGAGCGACGCAGTAGCCACGTTGCCGGATATGCTGACTCCTTTGCTGTCCGTCTTCAGGGTGAGGCCCGGCGCAGAGAGCGTCAGGTCTATCTTGGGAACATCGCCGGAATCGCCGGACTTGTACATCGCTTTGACGTACAGAGTTGTCGACCCGTACCCGCTCACAGGGAACGACGCGCCGGGCGCCAGTATCTTTCCGGCATCCTTGTCGCAAACAACCAGCGTCCAACCCTCATGGGACCCGGCGAATGCGGCGCTTAGCGTGACGTTCTTCTGATAGTTGTCGTTGTTCTTCACGGTCACGGCATACATGTACTCGTAGCCTGTGAGGGCGTCGGCAGACGCGCCTTCCGTCCCTGCAAGGTCCACGTATGTGTCCGTGGAGCCTGACGGGGATATCGCGCTGCCGTCGATGACATAGGTTCCCAAGGCGTTGCCTCCGAGCGCAGTCGCAGTCACCGACAGGTTGGAGTTTCCGGCCCCGATCGCTACCGGGTCGTATGTGCCCGAGACGACGACGCTTGCCGTCGACTTGGCATCTACCACGACGGTGTACGTCCTGTCAAGCAGCCATCCGCTTCCGGCCGTCACCGAGTAGCTCGTCCTGTAGTCGCCGGTGTTGTTGACGGCGAGCGTGAAAGCACCTCTTCCTCCAGAGAAGTTGAAGCCGCTGCCGCTCATCTCGAGTGTGGACTTGGACCCTGTCGTGAGCACGGGGAAGTGTATTGCCGCCTTGTCCACGACTTGTGAGCCGGGCAAGGAGGCGCTACCGGTGTAGGTATACTCCGTAGTGCCCACCAGCCTTGTGACCTTGGCAGACAACGCAAGGTCTTTGCCCTCTGGCACGGTTATCTCGAACGCGCCCTTGGAGATCGTCGCGGTGATGGCGGCAGTTCCGGTGACGACCTTGAGGGATCCGTCCGCCACCGCGCCGACGTAGCCTGTGACGACGACCTTCTTGGCTTTGCCTGACAGGTCGACTGTCGGGCTGCCGGACGCCGAGTTCAGGTTGGCGTATGCGATGGTCTCGCTGTCGCCTGTTCCGGCGACGGCCTGGAAGAGATAGCTCTTGCCCGCATCTA
>JAITOF010000071.1 GCA_031290095.1 Candidatus Methanoplasma porotermitis | reverse complement strand
CCGCAATGTTTGAGGTGCGTATTAGGCTCTCTGGCTCAGGAAAATCAAGCTTTGCACAAAGGACAGCAACATTTAATTCACACGCACGCATCACTCCTTAGCAGACCGGAGCGCGGCGAGCACGGGGGCTGTACAGCAGCTCGTCATCGCCAATCATGGCCGACTTGCAAGGCCAGGTTGTCTGAGTCAAAAAGCCAGGCGTACGCCTCCTCATGATTCCCGAAGGCACGCATAAGTTTGTACGCCCACATCTCGTCGGCACCGATTACATGTCCAGCAAAGTCGCGCAGCACCGGCAGCGGGAAGGTCTCGAATCACTTCACGGCGTCGGCGGAGGTGAGGCCAGCTAATCCATCTCGGCTGGGGTGATTCCGATCCGTCCGGCTAGCAGCGACATACCGATCTGAGCGCTGTCGTCCTCTTGTGTTGCGGTGATCAAATCGCCGGGCTCCGCAAGATCGTCAAATTCGTGATCGTGTGCGCCGCTCCAGCCGCGGATGTCCGCTCTAACCACGAGTCGGCGGCCGCAAAAAAACGTGTTTGGCAGCAGGAAGTGACTAAACTCGGCCCACAATTGCCGCAGAGTGCCATCAGCAGCGGGCTCGAGGGAGCATTGAGCCCGCTGTGGTGTCCTCTTGCCCCAATCGGTTTTGCACCCGACTCTTTAGATAAATGGCTGCGTACTAGCCGACTACGTAGGGATAGCCTCCGGTATCACCCCAACCAGAGGCCCTACCCCTCCCCGTACTCCGCCCCCCCCCCCCGATTCTACCCCAATAATAAAGCTCATAAACGCAACAACGGCGTTCGCTCATTTAAATCATGGCCTGGCAGCTGCCGCAAATGCCAGAGCGAGTTCAAATTTTCGACTCGACCTCGCTCGGTCAGCCTGTACATCTGCAGTTCGCTGTCCGGCTTGTCCGGCACAGTCATTTCGACGCATATTGCGTCGATAGGCGGCTTGACGTCGCGTTCGAAAGACCGATGGTCGGCGTTCATCCCGACTGCGGAAAAGATTTCTTTGCGAGACAGGCCCCCGCGCTCAAGCACCTTCAACACAGATGCCATCGTATGGCTCAACCCGTCGACTTTGTGTTTATCCATGTGCTTTTCCTGAATGGCGAGCATGTCTGCGATCGCGGTCAACACGAACTCGACGAACACTATCGATTTTCCAGCCACGTTCGACGAGGCGAGGCTGGAACAGTATCCGCTTTATCGCTCGCGGATGACCGTTTCGGTTGGCAAGCTCAAAAACAGAGGACCTCGCTTCGACAGAACGACCGTCTGCCACATGCGCCCGTTTCCGTCCATGGACGGGTGGATGAACTCTATCTCGTAATGCATGACTGATATTTTGATCGAAGGATGGACGTAGCTTTCTTTTGCCCGCCTGGAAGGTTTTCTACATGCCCATGAACAAACTCCGCCTGAGAAGCGGCATAAAGGACCAGACATCGGGGTTATCATTTAATGGACGCAACCCCCTACGGGCATTAGCGCGAGCAGATCGATAGGGGGACGTCGGCATGAGGTTTGGACAAGAACCCGAAACGCTCGAGTTCAAAAAGACGACAGGCGAGTTGAATGAAGGCGCGGTTCCGATCGCCTCGAGACTCAACGATCACGGTAGCGGCGAGCTGTGTTTCGGAATGAACGACGACGGCACATCTATGCAGAGAAAGGAGATTTCGGAGGTGCCTTTGGCGGCAGTCTGCAAGGCTCTTGTTTTGGAATGTTCGTGGAAGCGTGAATTTATCACAACAACCGTCGTCATCAGATTGCCGGGCGTGTCGGTCGATACTGCGAAAAGAATTTTAAAGGGTTCAGCCGACAGATGCTTGTCGACCGAGCCTGGAAACAACAAAACACGGAAGCACTACGCAAAGCGGCGTGACGCCATGGCCGTGGGAGGAGGGCAGCATGATGATTGAAAAACCGCCCTACACCATAACAGAAAAAGCCGCCGATTACCTGGCGAAGATCGTTGAAACCGTCACTCGGCTCGAATTCGGGACGGGGTTCAAGCACGACATAAGGCTCCACAGGGAGAACCGCGTCCGAACGATACACTCGTCCCTCGCCATCGAGGGCAACTCCCTGTCCCTGGACGAAGTGGCCGCCGTGATAGAGGGAAGAGTGGTCGCCGGGAGGCAGACGGAGGTCAAGGAAGTCAAAAACGCCTACGAAGCCTACGACAGGATCATGATGTTCGACCCCTACGCCGTCGGCGACTTCCTCGAAGCGCATAAGCTGATGACAGGCGGCCTCGTCAAAGAATACGGCAGGTTCCGTAACGGCGACATCGGAGTGTTCGACGGTGGCGTCGTGGTCCACATAGGCGCACGCCCGCAGTTCGTCCCGCAACTGGTGTACGAACTGTTTGAATGGGCGAGAGAATCGGAGCTGCATCCGGTGCTGAAAAGCGCGATTCTGCATTATGAGATCGAGACCATCCACCCGTTCATGGACGGCAACGGGCGCATAGGGCGGCTGTGGCAGACGTTTCTGCTTGCCAAATGGAATGCGATTTTTGCGTGGGTGCCGATAGAATCGGCATTGTATCAAAACAGGCCGCAATACTATAAGGCGATCGAACACGCGAGGAAAGCGAACGATTCCGGCGTGTTCATCGAATTCACGCTTTCCGCGCTCCTCGACGTCCTTTCGGCGCAGGAAAAGCTCCAAGTCGAGCTGGACGTCGCTGTGATAAAATCGCCGGAAAGCAAGAACCTTGCCGATAAGTTGCCGATAAATGTTGCCGATAAGCTTACCGTGGCAGAAGCGGAGTTTGCAAAGCTGCTCGAACCGTGTCTCAAGGAGCATGAATGGACATCCAACGCCGAAGCGAGGGAGGTCACCGGCAAAGCGGAAGGGAGCGTGAAGCGGTTCCTGCGCAATCTCGCAGACAAAGGCGTGTTGGAAGCTCGCGGCGAGAACAAGAGCCGCCAATACCGCCTCCGGAAGAAATAAGCGCGTTCGGAAGAACCGGAACCATGGTTTTCAAGAGGGCGACGTTATGTTTGCCCGAACGGGTGCGAGCGCTGGAAAACCAATCGTCACTGGGGTTCTGGCTGGATTGTTCTGAAGCCGTTTCAGAAACTTCTACCTGTCTCTCGCTCCCGCTCACAGCCACCGTATGTCGCTGCGAAGGTCGTCGAGATGTCTCCTCGTTTTCCTGGCGTTGTCCACCACGTCCCGATCCACGAAGACGCAGAGGACGTCCTCTCCGCCGCCGGCCTCCGCGAGAGTGTCGCCCAGAGGGCCGACCAGGCGGGACCCGCCGTAGAACTTTGGCTCGCCGGACGAGATGTTGTTCACGAACACGGTATATAGGACGTTCTCGAGGGACCTGGCCGGGAGCACCCTCTCCAGATAGGCGCGCGACGCGTCGGCGGACGCGGATATGCATACGTTCACGTCCGCGCCCGCCACCGCATACGAACGGTAGATCTCAGGGAAGAATATGTCATAGCATATGGACAAGCCGAACCTCATCCCTTTGAACTCGGCCATGACGGGGGACCTTCCAGCCTCGAACGACTTCTCGTGCTCGGCGTACATGCCGAACCTTGCAGGATACAGCTTGTCGTACGCCCAGCTTTTGTCAGAGGTTATGAAAAGGAGGGAGTTGCGCACCTTGGCTCCGTGATATGTAGGCGCCCCCACGACAACGGCGATGTCATGCTCCATGCATCTCAAACGTATCTTTTCCACCGCCAGGCGGACGTCCTCTTCCAAATCCTCGCAGTCCGCGCCGTATCCCGTCAGAAAAAGCTCGGGGAAAACGTAGACGTCGGCGCGGGTCTGAGATATGATGCTTAGCGCCCGGCGCAGGTTTTCGCCGACGTCCCCGGACACAGCGGCGGCCTGGCAGAGAGCAATCTTGAGTCCCATGTGCGCTCAAAAGGAGATGTTGAGTGATAATCCTATCTACAGAAGGTTAATACCGCAGGCGGCGCATGCACGGACATGTCCGATGGAGGCATACGCAGGATAACCCGTATGGATGCAGACATGATAACGGGGTTCATCGGAGCAGCGGTGCGTTCTTCTGGATGCAAGGGCGCAGTGGTGGGGCTCAGCGGAGGCATAGATTCGGCCACGGTGACGAAGCTGTGCGCAGACGCCTTGGGACCGGAGAGCGTGCTTAACGTCTTCATGCCCGCATCCCCCACGCCGCCCGGAGACCTCAAGCTCACGGAGGGCCTGAGCAGGGCATGGGGCACGGAATACAGGACTGCGGACGTCAGCCCTGCGGCGGAGGCCTTTTTCAGCACGCTCTCTGTCGACTCCGAATCCCGTCTTGAAAAAGGCAACATTTACGCCAGGTGCAGGATGATCGTCCTATACGACATAGCAAAAAGGACCGGTCGCCTCGTCGTCGGCACGTCCAACAAAAGCGAGCTTATGATGGGGTACTTTACAAAATTCGGGGACGGAGCGTCCGACCTGGCGCCGATCGCCGGGCTATACAAGACTCAGGTGCGTCAGCTCGCAGAGGTCATAGGCGTTCCCAAGGAGATAGTCGAAAGGACGCCGTCCGCAGGACTCTGGGAGGGGCAGACCGACGAAGAAGAGATGGGAATAACGTACGACAGCCTGGATTGCGTCCTCGACGGCATAGAGGGCGGTCTGAGCGACGGCAAGATCTCTGAACGCGCAGGCGTACCCCTCTCCAAAGTGTCGGAGGTCAGGTCGAGAGTGGCCGTGACAGAACACAAAAGGACTCCAGCTAAATTCTTGCGAATATCGACGAGCAACACCGTGAAAGGCCCGAGGCGGCCGCTGTGACGGCTCCTCGCCCACATGTCGGGCATACGAAAGTTTTATTACCATCCCTGTAATAATCCGCATCAAGCTCCTATAGTGTAGCGGCCAATCATGAAGCCCTCTCGAGGCTTCGACACGGGTTCAAATCCCGTTGGGAGCACTACTCCATTCCGAAAAGGCGTACTGGCTTTTTTCGTCTCATGCATACGAACAACCTTCGCATGGGCGGCCTCTGGACCCCGCACATCAGCATAAAAAACGTTGGAAGGCGAACCGCGGTCTCGTCAAGAACAACACAAGGAGGTTGCACTGTTGAACAACAAGGTCTCGATGGACTACGTGCGAGTGTCCGCATTCATATTCTTGGACAAGTTTGAGGAGGCTAACGGAACACTTGCGTCAGGCGTGCTTTCTTCTTCCCCGCTCCCGGCTTGTTCTTCCTCGAAGGCAAGGCCTGCCCGTTGCTCCTGCCGATTCCCGTCGCAACAGGGGGGGTTTCTCGAACTCTTCTGCCGTCGCACGCACCCTCTCCGCCTCTTTCAACGTATGTTCCCTGAGAGTCCCATCGTCCGTGGCCTCGGCGCACGCTCTGAGGTCAGCTTCCATGTGCTCCGCAAGGTAAAGAACCGTGTTGTCCACACCGGCCGTATCGATGGGTTTGAATCTGTGGGCCACGTCAAACATCCTATGCAAAAGCAATATTCGTTTGGATGCAATTGCACGACCATGAATTCTGAGCCTCTTTCGCAGGGAGATGCACGAAGTAACCATCTCCATAGAGTGGCGGATGCCGAAGTCTCCCGGCCCCTGTACGTGTTCAGGGCCGCGCTCGTCGCCCGTGACTGCCAGATAGCAGTTAAATAATTGCAGATGCGTGAGGACGCTCGGAGTGCTCCTATGAAGAAGATAAAGGCTTCAAGCAGGTCGATGGGCATGGATTACGCAATACGCGAGATCACAGTGCCTGCCGCCGCTGCCGCCGCGAATGGCATGAAGCTATACAATCTGAATATCGGGGACCCGAACAAGTGGGACTTCGAGACTCCGGAATACTTCAAGGCGACGCTCAGGGAAGCGGTCGACAACATCGACAACGGCTATGGGGACTCCCAGGGCAACCTCAACCTGCGAAAAGCCATAGTGGACCGCGAGTACGAGAAGCACGGCGTGAAGATCACGCCGGAGGACGTGTACGTGACAAGCGGCCTCAGCGAATGCATCAACGTCCTGATGGCGACGCTTGTGGACCCAGGGGACGAGGTGCTCGTGCCAGGGCCTGGATACCCCTCTTACAGCCAATACATCAAATTCTACGACGGGCGCGCAGTCCCGTACAGGCAGATGGAGGAAGAGGGCTGGAGGCCCGACGTAGACATGATCCGCAAACGCGTCACGTCCAGGACGAAGGCGCTGGTCGTCATAAATCCCAACAACCCCACGTCTGCGGTATACGACGAGAAGACTCTGAGGGAGATCGGAGACATCGCCGCAGAGAGCCAGATACCGCTGATTTCCGACGAGATCTACGACAAGCTGATGTTCAACGGAAAGTTCTTCTCGCTCTCTCGTCTTCCAGACGACATACCTCGCGTGATCCTCAACGGCTTTTCTAAGGTCAACCTGATTCCCGGATGGAGGGAGGGATACTGCTACTTCATGGACAAGCATGGGGTGTTGGACGACATACGCGAGGGGATGATGAGGCAGTTCCGCATAAGAATATGCCCGAACGTTCCTTGCCAAGAGGCCGCGAGGGTGTCCCTTCA
>JAITOF010000054.1 GCA_031290095.1 Candidatus Methanoplasma porotermitis | reverse complement strand
TCCCGCCTCAATCTGCGGGGCGGTCGGTGTCGGCTACGTGCTAGGCGCGACAGTCGTCCCCGAGGGGACATCCGTCGCGACACGTGCAGTGTTGGTTTTTACCAAGGAGGATTCCCAGTTCTGCGAAGGGCCTCGTTATACTCGTTGGCCAGTTTGTGCGCGTCGAATATGTTCCAAAGCCAGTATGCAAAGTCCAGAACCAAGACGGCGATGACAATTATGATGAATCCTCCAAGACCGGATTCGTCGTTCAGGGCCAACAGCGGCAGAAACGCAAACAACGACGCCAGGGGCAACAGCACGCCGCCGATGATTATCCCGACCCCTCTCTTGATCCTCCCGATGTACAGATGCCCCAGGCCTGTGAACAGAAATGCCAATATCACGGTCAATCCTGTGTTTTTTAACGGCATCTGATACTGCGCCTGCGACCAGTAAGGCGGCGCCTGGTAGTTTCCGCCGGAAGCGGACGAGCCGCAGGCAGAGCAGAACGCCACGCCATCCTGAATCACTTTCCCACATTTACTGCAATACATCTTCCACTTCCCCTTTTTGACGTACTGATTCTATGTAGTTAATGCCTTGTAGGAATGGTCGGCGTGCCGGACGGTAGGATTTCATCGGCTGCGGCTCGACAAGGTGCAAAGGTTTTAGTTGTTGGAAGAAGGTGTCCGAGGCGAACAGGGGCGTTATGGTTAACAGAGGGTAAACGGGTTGAACGGATCACGCTTGAGCCACGGCATCACCAGGAGCAGATGCGTCGTCTTTCTTTTTGTTGCAGTTGTAGCATCGGCGGTGTTGTTAGCCACTGTGGCCGCCTCGCAGACCGCCGATGCAAAAAGCTACGCGATGGGGCCGGTCGACATATACGCGTCAGTGGATGCCGACGGAACGATGAGCGTGTCGGAAAAGCGCACTTTCGACTTTAACGGCAATTTCACCTGCGTATGGTGGACGTTCTCATCAGGCAGCAAATATACGATTGGGGACGTGAGCATCGCCGCAGATGGGCAGACTGTGCAACTGGCAGAGGTGCCGTTCCAAGAAGAATGGAGGATTTCTGGCGGGCCTGGCGACAACAAATACTCCATCGACCGGCATCTGGACGACTTATTGGTTTATGTCTTCTTCAACGCGACCGACCGGAAGATGACAGTCGAACTGAACTATTTTCTGGACATCGTGGGGACCTACGCAGACGTCGCCGAGCTGTATTGGAAGTTCACCAGCCCCGACTGGACGGAGGAATCTTCCGATGTCAACCTCACAGTCATGTTGCCCGTGCCCGCGGGAGTTTCCGTGGCAAAGGGCGACATACGCGCATGGGGCCACGGAGACCCCGCCGGAACAGTACAGCCGAATGACGACGGGACTGTGACGTATAACGTGCCGATCGTATATGGCGGCAGGTTTGCGGAGGCACGCGTGGCGTTTCCCGTCGAATGGGCGAGCGGCATGGCGATTCAGCATGACGGGAATCGCTTGGACGAGATCATAGCGGAAGAGTCCGCTTGGGCATACCCGTATCAGGAAGACGGCGAGACGATATACATTCTGATAGCGTTCAATGTCGCTATAACCGTAGCCGTAGCGTATGCAACATTCCTGTTCTTCAGAAAAGGCAGGGAATACAAGCCGCAGTTCGATCAAAGATACTGGCGCGACAGCCCCTCGGAGGACCACCCTGCAATCCTCGGGTCTTTGTGGAGATGGGGCAGGGTAGGGACGGAAGAGTTCACGGCAACGCTGATGCGTCTTACTAACATGGGCGTGATATCGCTCCGCAAGAACGTTTCTCCTGGCGGGAAAACAGACGACCATTATCTGAGCGTCGACCGCTCGGAGGCGGCGAAGCTCGCCGACCCGATCGACAGGAAGGCAGTAGCCATATTGTTCGGCAAGATTTCCAAGGGGGCGGACGCCGTGAGCGTCAAGGAGATCGCGGCGTATGGAAAAAAGAATGGAAAAACCCTGAACTCCGACTTGAACGACTGGAAGGACACGGTCAAAAAGCGCGTCGAGGGCAGAGGGTATATCGAAAGCGGCAGCACAGACCGGAGCAAGAACATGTTCGTCATGGGAACCTTCGTTCTGTTCATCGCGCTGTTCCTGCTTGACATAGTGAACAGCACTGCGCCGAGCATATTCGGAGATAGCCCCTTCCTTTCAGTCATCCCCTTCGCGGCCGGCCTCGCAATCATGGTCGTGGGCGTATTCATGAAGCGCCGCAGCCGCGCAGGCAGAGAACTCCACGCCAGATGCGTCGCGTTGCGCAATTGGCTCAAGGACTTCACCCGTCTGAAGGAGGCCGTTCCCGAAGACGTCGCAGTATGGAACCAGTATCTCGTGTTCGCAATGATCTTCGGCGTGGCGGACGATGTCGTCAAACAGTTGAAGATCGCCATGCCCATGCTGGCGGAGAGCATGATGTACAGCCCCGCATACATTTGGGCATACCCCGGCATGGGGATATCGCCGGCACGGGCCATATCTGACGTGCTGGACAACGCTTCTGGCAACTCAGGCAACAGCCATGGTTACGGCGGCGGATTCAGCGGGGGAGGGGGCGGAGGGTTCGGCGGAGGCGGCGGGGGAGCCCGCTGACGCTTCGCCGAACTATTCAGAAATGCACCTTGGGTGCGGAATCTGCCTCTCCGACCGCGTCGAACGAAGTGCGCGGCCCGAAGCCGAAGGCGCCTGCGAACAGCACGCCCGGGAACGTTTGGATGGAATTGTTATACGACATGACGGTGTCGTTGTAGCTCTGGCGCATGTGCGAGATCCTGTCCTCGGAATCCCTGAGCTGGACCTGCAGGTCAAGGAAGTTGGTGTTCGCCTTAAGGTCAGGGTAGGCTTCCGCCACCGCGAAGAGCTGGCGCAGGGCCTGGGTGATCTGATTCTGGGCGACCGTCTTCTCGTTGACCGACGTGGCCTTGGAGGCCGCGCTACGCGCCGCCATGACGTTCTCGAGGGTGCTCTTCTCGTGGGCAGCGTAGCCTCTGACAGTTTCCACCAGGTTCGGTATCAGATCAAAGCGCCGCTGGAGTTGCACCTCGATTTGCGCCCAGGCGTTGTCCACGCGGTTGCGCAGGCGCACGAACCTGTTGTACAGCGCCACGACGAGAACGAGAACCAGCACGACTATGACTGCGACAACGACCAAAGGCAAACCGATATCCGACATTTCTCCTCCTATGCGACCCCATGGCGACGTTGCCGCTTCGACGTGAAACGGCACGGCGAACTATTTTAACCTATTGCCACAGAGGTGGGAAATCATGCCGTCGCCTTCCCGCCGTCCAACGGTGGCCTGATGTCTCGGGCCGTCGTCACTGGAATGATTGACCTTCGGCGACGGCCGGTCAGGGAGTCGGAGCATGGGCGAGGGGGGGAGACCCTAGGGGACTTGAAGTACGTCGTTTACTGTAGTATTTTCGCTTTATACCCCTCCCTGAAGTCCCGCCAGGCATGAGGCGCCGTCAGGAGGGGGAGCACGTCCAAGCCCCCGGCAGGAGCGGGGGCCGCCTCTCTGAGGGCACGCCCGTCGAGGACATAAATTACGACGACCTCGAAGGCGTGCGGAAGTCCGTGCCGAGGTCGAGCCTGAACAGGAACGTCGATCCATCGGAGTACGCAGAGATAGAACGCGAAGCATCGAACTCCGACGTAGAAGTCCCTCATAGCATCAGGTTCGAGGACGGATACAGGATGGAGGCGACCGCGCTCGAGCGTTCCGTCCTCCCTGCCTTGACCGACGGCGAGACGCAGTCGATCAACAGCTACAGCAAGAAAGGGTACTAGGACGTCAACGGCCTTCTCAGGGCGGGGGAATCGTTTCAAAGAAGCGACGGGGGGCCGGTGGATGTGAAAAGCGTCCTCGACGACGTCAAGAACATCGACAGGGCGATAAGCGACACGGAGGCCCCCGTCATGACGCTGTACAGGAAGTGCGACCCTGAACTCGACTTCTCCGGGTTAAAAAAGGCAACGCCCGGAGAGAACTTCAGATTTCCATCATACATGTCAACATCCGTATCCAAGGAAAGCGCGTACGCGTTCACGCATCCAGGCGAGGTGGTGGAGATACGGTTCCCTGGAGGAAAAGGCGGCGGGACGTTCCTAGGCGACATGTCAGAATGGACGACAGAGTACGAGTTCCTTCTGAAAAGGAACACGCTGTTCAGGCTGTCGAGCGTCCCGAAAGTCACAAATAAACGCTACGTCTTAGAGGTGGTACTATGAATGCCGACCCTATGTTTGCACCCTGCGTCGGAATGTATGATTTCAAAAAGAAAGAGGACGTCCCTCTGGACAAGTGCGTCGAGCGCGGCCTCATGACGCAGGAGCGTTACGAGGAGATAGTCCGTTCAAACGCGAAAGGCGACGCCTGCGCCAGAGCATATTATGGGTCATCTCCTTGAATCAGACCAAACGTAACGCGAGGCGAGGATACGAAGAAGGAGAAAGTGATGGACCACGGAGCTTTTGCAGATCGTGCCGGAGACTCTTCTGACCACACAATGTATAACGTAGACGGCATCGACGTGGTTCCTGCGACTGGCAAGGAACTGGTCAGATAGCTGCAGAACATGATCGACCAGAGGCCCTCGCCACGATGTCGCACGGGAAGTGCGACCCCGAGATTGAACTCAAAGGCCCGAAAGATTGCCCTGTCGGATTCGATTTCCGGCTCAGGCTACACGTCCCTGTCCGAGGAAAGCGCGTACGCGTTCACGCATCCAGGCGAGGTGGTGGAGATACGGTTCCCTGGAGGAAAAGGCGGCGGGACGTTCCTAGGCGACATGTCAGAATGGACGACAGAGTACGAGTTTCTTTTAAAGAGAAACTCGGTCTTCGGGCTGTTGAGCGTCCCAAAGGCACAATAAATGCTACGTCTTCGAAGCGATATTATGAACGCAGATCCAAGGGCGGCCTTTGCATAGGGGCGACGATAAACGACGAGTTCATACCGCTCGACAGGTGCGTCGAACGCGGTTTAATCTCCCAAGAAGCATATGAAAGGATAGTTCGCGCTGACAAAGAGGCCGAGATGTTTAAGGCCTGACATCGGCCTGTCCTGCCCACATTATAGGCCCCATTGTCAACTTTCCAGAGGTCTTAAGGACTGATTGAAATTGTGCTGATAGGCACAGAGATACGGCTGGTGGGGGTTCGCTGTAGTATTTTGTATCACACCAGTCACAAAGCCGCACGGGCTGGCAGAGGCCGTCTGGCACCCTGCGACACGATTTGTCCCGTCTTGACGATAGGTCAAGCGCAAGATGTCGCGACCAAAACCTTCCAAGGGGGGCCGTTTCAAGAGGGACGCGGCGCAGCGTTATTATTGCCGCCTGCATATCCGGGGGTATGACGAACGAGGACTATAGAAAATGCAAAACATGCAGATTCTGCATACACTCGTCGGACATATGGGCCTGTTCGCTTACGAGTTCTTCCATGGGCGGAGACGGCACGTGCGCGAGGTACCGTCCAGGATGTTGCGAGAACTGCTCGCATATCATATTGGGCAGCGGATCGGTATGCTCTGTCACAGGGACGGAGACCGACATACTGAGCGTATGCTCGTCTTACGACCCCTGCGGAAGACATTCAAGGCCGTGAATGCCGCAGGCTTGAAGCAGTGCCCGACGGGAGGGCGCTAAAAAAGTTATAGTCTGCTCCCCCTCGTGTTAGTTAATCGTATAAGTGTTGCACTTTTGTACAAAATCGGGGGCCGAAGCTCAAAAACAGTGAACGCCTTTTAAATATATTAAGAGCGTTGCAGACTTCGGGCATTCGAATATTGCTCCCTGGTCCGTCGTTATAGAGGTAAAGGGTTAAGAGTATTAGGAGTACCTAAATTAGAGAGGAATAAATATGGCCTACGGAAACAACGGTGGTGGCAGCAGAGGCGGATACAGAGACAGGGACCAGCCCAGGGAGTTTTTCAAAGCGACCTGCTCGGACTGTGGCAATGAGTGCGAGGTTCCCTTCAAACCTACACAGGGAAGACCCGTGTACTGCAAGGACTGCTTCAGAAAGCACCAGCCCGAGGACCGCGGCGAGAGACGCAGGTTCTGAGCCCAACCGGCTCGAAACCTTTTACCAAACTTACCTTCTGCGATTGTTCATTTTTTCATTGAATTCTACACGGTATATCGCATTGGACCCTGCCATGGCGTACGCCACGAAGCCCAGTCCAGCGGCCACAAAGACGACGCCGATCCACGGCGGTTGCACAAGGTAACAGACTGCGGCCCCGACGAACGCCACGACAAGGCCGCATGTTGCCGACACGGCGACAATTCTTTTCTGCTTGCTTAAATCCATAGAAAGTAAAAGGATAAGGGGTTTTTGTGGTTTGCGGTGCGATGAAGCTCAAGCAATCTTTTTGCCAGCGTTCGGCGACGCGCCCTGGTCGTAAACCGCCTTTGCTTCAAACGTCCAAATGGCGGCGGCGTGGAGCTTTATTGCTTTCAACGCTTCATTGACGCCGTCGAGGACGGCCCCTTTGTCAACGCGCTCTTTGAACTGTACTTCGACCTCGTAGGCCTCCAGGCCGTTAGCGAAGAGGAACGAAGCGGAAGGGTTCTCTTTCAGATTTTTGCCGCTGACCTTGAACAAGACCTCGCCTATGATAAGCTCGTCAGGTTTCGTAGATCCGATGGTTCCCGCGACGATGGCGTGGGGCTTCCCGGCTTTGGAGGAGGTCACGAGTACTTTGGTCGTTCCCTCTTTTTTAATCAGATTCAATACGTTATCAGGTATGTTGACCACTTGTATCACCTGATTGTAGATGGCGTACTACGTATATTATGATTTCAGAGAATCACAGTTATTTTGAAACTTTACTTACTTATTGTTAGGTACTATTCTTAAGATATTGTATTTTCGTGGTGTGATTTCATTGTTTTGATTATGCAACGTATTTGATTTGGCCCTGTTAAAAACATGATGCACGGTCGGCTTTGGAAATCGCGGTTATAGGTCTGAACGGTTGTTTTTCGCATAGCTTCAGAACACGCAGGCGGTGTTCAAATGAGGGCCGGCGCCTTGCGAAGCGATTTTGACCATGGACAAACAGCCCCCCCCCCCCCCAGAAACGACAGGCCGGAGGGACAAGGGGCCGTAGCCATGCGACAGGAGGCGCAGGGAGGCGAAGCCGACGGTACCGCCCGTGACGCAAGGCTGTTGTTCGATATCGGGAAGCTATTCGCACGATTTCTCCAAAGCCGTTGCAGTAGACT
>JAITOF010000005.1 GCA_031290095.1 Candidatus Methanoplasma porotermitis | reverse complement strand
GCCTTCGTCCCTACGACGATCCTGTCCGCGCCCGCCGAGACGTAGTCGTCGACGGCCTCCGCCGAGCGTATGCCTCCGCCGACCTCCGCCGGCACGCCGCATTCTTTTATGATCCTTTTGAAGGCCGCAACGTTGTCGCCATTCCCGAAGGCGCCGTCCAGGTCCACGAGGTGCAAGTACGGGGCCCCCCTGCCGACCCAGGACGTTGCGACTTCGAAAGGGTCAGGAAGCACGATCCTCTCGCTCCCAAGCTCCCCGCCCACGAGCTGCACCACCCTGTGGCCGAGCACGTCTACGGCAGGTATGACGATCATAGGGCGTCCTCTGCGAAGCGTATGAAGTTTCCGACGAGCCTGAGGCCCGCCTCCGCGCTCTTCTCGGGGTGGAACTGCGTCCCGTAGACGTTCTTCGTCCTGAAGAACGACGGGAACCGCACGCCTTCGTACTCCGTGCATCCGACGGCGTCTTCCTGGTTTACAGGAGAGCAACGGTACGAGTGGGCGAAGTAGAAGTGGCGGTCGTCGATCCCCGCCATGAGAGGGTCGTTCGTTTCAACGACGTTCCAGCCCATATGAGGTATGCGCTCCGCTTCAAGCCTGACGGCCCTCCCCTCGAACACTCCGAGGCCGGGGGAGCCGCCCTCGTCGCTCGATTCGAACAGAATCTGCGCGCCGATGCATATGCCTAGCGCGGGGACGCCGGACAGAAGCCTCTGGCGTATGCCCTCTTTGTACGGGAGGAGCCGCTCCATCGTCCTGTCGAACGCCCCGACTCCGGGGAACACGACGCACTCCGCGTCCAGCAGCCTGCTCATGTCGGTGACGACGTCGACGTCGGCCCCGCTCTTCTCGAGGGCCTTTTTTATGGAGTGGATGTTTCCCACGCCGTAGTCGGTCATCGCGATCCTCATCTGTACGCCTCCAGCACTTCAGATATGCCGTCTGTCATTATCTTGTTGAGGTCCGAAGTCCCGACCGTCATTCGGACGCAGTTCTCCGTCCGGCGCTTGCCGCCGAAGTCTCTGATCATGACTCCTCTCTTCTTGAGCTCCGGCACGAGGACGGAGTGGTCAATCGGCGAGACGGCGAGTATGAAGTTCGCATCGGACGGATACGGCTCGAAGCCCAGCCTTCTGAGGTCAGAAGCGAGCTTGGGTCTCTCTTTGGCGACCATCCTCCTGCTCTCTTCGATAAAACCCTGGTCGTTCACGGCGGCGATCGCCGCGCCCTCGCTGATCTTGTTCAGGGAGTAGGGGATCTTGACCGAGTTCATCATGTCTGCAAGGTCGAGCGACGCCGCGGCGTACCCTATGCGGAGGCCCGCCATGGCATACGCCTTGGAGAAAGTCCTCAGCACGATCAGGTTGTCGAACTCGTCTACTTTGGAAATCATCGTCGAGTCGGCATACTCGCCGTACGCCTCGTCGATGACCAGGATGCCGTCGAACCTGCACAGCAGGTCTTCCAAGTCCTTCTGCCTGAACGAGTTCCCGGTGGGGTTGTTGGGCGAAGGGACGACGGCCACCTTGGCGCCGGAGCGGATTATGTCGTCGACGTCGAGCTGGAAGTCTTCGCTGAGCTCCGACTCAACGGGGGTCCCGCCGTTCATGCTTACAAAATACTCGTAAAGAGTATACGACGGGACCGGCACGACGCAACCGTCCCCCCACTCCGTGAAAGTCTTGAAGGCCACGTCCAGCATCTCGTCCGAGCCGCTGCCCGCCACGAAGTTCTCCCTCTCCAAGCCGTAAAGCGACGCAAGGGCGTCGCGGAGGCCGTCTGAATATGTGTTGGGATACCCGTTTATGTCTTCCGTCTGCTCGCGGAGGTACCTCTCGGCGGCGGGGTTGGACCCCAGGACGTTGGTGTTCGTGTCCATGCGCAGCTCGTTTCCAACCTCGGGGTTGTAGTATTTTTTGAAGTCCCGGGTCGTGCTGCGCATGACGGCACGCGAAGCCATCATTCCACCAGCCGGTCTATCGACAGCGTGAGGATCCCCTTCGCCCCGATCTTCTTAAGGTCGTTGACCGCGCGGTAGACGTCCTTGGAGTCCACGACGGCGTGCACTGCGACCATGTCGTCGTTTCCGGCTATGTTGAGGACGGTGGGGCCTCCTATGCCCGGGAGTATCCTTTGCGCATCAGCCAGCTTGGCTTTGGGGACGTCGGCCATGAGGTATTTCCTGCCCTCTGCGGACATGACGCTCTTGATAGAGTCCACTATGTCTGAGATCTCGGCCCTTTTGGACGCGAGGGCGCGGTCGGACGTGAACACCGCCGCCTGCGTGTCGATGATCTTGCCCACTTCCACAAGGCGGTTGGTCTCGAGCGTGGAGCCTGTGGCGACGAGGTCGCATATCAGGTCGGACACGCCGAGGTACGGCATGATCTCGGCCGCGCCCGATATCTCGATGATCTCGACCTTCTTGCCCTGCGATTTGAAGAACTTCTCCGTCAGGTTGGGGAAAGACGTGGCGATCCTCGCTCCGTCGGGGATGTCGTCGACGCTTCCGACGCCGGAGCCCTCCTGCGCCGCGACCGAAAGCCTGCAGTGTCCGAACTCCAAGTCCAGCATCTTCTTCAGGTCGTAACCGGACTCGGCGACCATGTCCTCCCCGGTGATGCCTATGTCGATGGCGCCGGAGCTTATGAAAGCAGGGATGTCCTGGGCGCGCACCAGCATTATCTCCAGGCCTTGGTCTCCGGCGCAGACGCAGAGGCGCCTGCCCCAGTCCTCTCCAAGGTCTATCCCGGCCTTGGCTAGGAGCTCCACCGCCCTCTCGTTCAGTCTTCCTTTGTTCGGGACAGCCATCTTGACAGTCATCATCTTCCTTCCAGGTTTCAATGCCGAAGGTGGTAATTAATATTTAGCAGGCAAAACCGCATGCAAGCGCGAAAACACGGCCGGTTGCAGGCACGCAGCTCGCGTCCAAGGGATGCCGAGGACGAGAGACGAAGGGTTGCGCGGCGGCGGGCCGCAGAAAGGAGCTTCAGAGCATGCCTTTCGCCTTGGCGAGCTCGGCGTTGAGCACAGAGCCGCCGGCGCCGCCCCTGAGGGTGTTGTGAGACAGGACGAACATCTTGTAGTACCCGTTGCCCTCTCTCAGCCTTCCGACTGTGGAGGCCATTCCTCTTGCGCGTGCCGGGCTCCCTGCCATCACGTCGAAAGCAGGCTGGGGGCGGTTGTCCTCGGTCCTGACGATCACAGGCTGGGCCGGCGCGGAAGGGAGGCTCAGGCTATGGGCCTCTCCGCGGAACCCGGAGAGCGTCTTTGCAAGCTCGTCGAGGGAGGGCGAGTCCCTCATCTCGATTGTCAGAGATTCCAGATGCCCATCTACCACAGGGACTCTGGCACAGTTGGCCATTACCTTGAAGTCCGCATATTCGAACCCTGCTTTGGAGTAGCTCCCCAATATCTTGGCGAGCTCGACCTCCATCTTCTCCTCCTCATGGTCGATGAAGGGTATGACGTTGCCGACCGCGTCGAGCGACGGCACTCCGGGGTATCCTGCCCCGGACAGAGCCTGGTATGTGGACACGAACACCTGTTCGAGGCCGTAGCTCTTGTGCAGGGCGTGCAACGGGACGGCTATGCCTGTGGACGAGCAGTTGGCGTTGGTGACGATGTACCCCCCGTCGCCGTACGTGGGCTGGTCCCTCGCGGCCTCCATCTGAGACGGGTTGACCTCGGGTATGACAATCGGCACGCAAGGGTCCATGCGGTGGGACCCCGCGTTGGTGAAGACTGCGACGCCGCCGCCGGCAAGGCTCGTCTCCGTCGGGCCGGCCAAGTCTGAAGGCAGCCCGGAGAACGCGATCCTCGCGCTGTCGGATATGTGTTTCACGTCCATCGCCCGGACCTGGGCGTCGAGGGTGCCATCCGAGAATTCGAAGTCGCGGACCTTAAGCACCTCTCTGAGCCTCTTCCCTTCGGACTTCTCCGAGGCGTAGAGCCCCTCTATCTCGAACCACGGGTGGCCTTCCAGCATCTGGACGAAACGCTGCCCTATCATCCCGGTCGCGCCCAGAACGGCTACTTTGATCTTGCTCATGTTATCACTCTTGACGACGTGCGATGAAATGTCATGCGGCTCACTGAAGAAAAGAAACAGTTTACTTGTCGAAGAGCTGCTTCTGCCTTTCCTTGGAGATTCTGAGCAGGACCTCTGCGATCATCTTCGCCTCTCCCTCCGAAAGGCTCACCTCCTCGCACAGCTCAAGGTATCTGTTGACCACCTCTTGCTCCTTGGCCTTGTCCCAATATTCCTGAGAGGACTGCTTTTTGGCCTTAGCGAGCTCGTCGGCTATCTCCATGCGCGTGGCGATGAGATCTATGATTTCCCCGTCGATGGCCTCTATCTGCTCCCTCAACTCTTTTGTGTTCGGCAACGCCTCACCGACCCTTCATGCGGTTCGTTGTATAAAATGCGTTAGCATAGAGGCGCCGCGCTCGGAAATCGGCATGATGCTCGTTTTACGCCATGAGCCTCGTTAAAACCGTGACTCTGCACTTATCGGTATAAGTTCAGCCCGAGCCCCTTGTCCAGCCTGACCACGTCCGTGCCGACCTCGCAGTCCAGGTCCGCGTCGGGGGACCTGAGGACGTACGCGGAGGCGCACTTCATGAGGACGTCCTCGGGGGAGCGCTTGGAGGAGGGCCCCGCGTCCTGGATCCGCATCGCCATCTCCGTCCTTATGCGCAGGGCCAGGAACGTCACGAACAGGCGCCCCCTTGTGCCGTCGTCGTGCATGTACGCGCAGTCCGTGCCCAGGACGCCCTTCCCCCCGGATGTCTCTTCAATCCCGGTCTTGGCCGTGCGGGGCAGGCCCGTCGACGCGGTCCCTTCCTCGACATGCCGGCCCGCCATCGCCGCCGCCTCGTCGCTCGCCTCCATTAGATCGGCGGCGGCCTTCCCGTGCTTCACGCGGGGCGCCTCGGCCGTGACCTCGCACACGGCCTCGCCCATGTCCAGTGCCCTCCACGTGCGCCCCTTGGGTCGCGAGCCTCGCAGGCGGTGTCGCGCTCGGGGCACGGGAACTCCGCGCCCCTCGGGGAGCCCGGCCCCGTCCGCAGGGCCACGTCCTTCTCGTCGAGGGCGGCGCCCTCCGCCTCCCGTCGAGCCTCAGAAGCCTCGCGAAGACATCGATCATGCTTGCGCCAGCTCGCCGGCTTATGACTGCGCCGACCCTCTCGAAAACCCAATTCCACCATTTGTCGGAGGAACCAAAATTCAACAGGCCATCATGTCAAAGCCTGCGCTTGTATCAGCATGTGACAAAAAAGCGGCACCGAACACACAGAACAACAGTCTGAGGCCGACAAGGTCGTAAAGAGCGATTCCGAATGAATCGAGACGTTCTCGCGTGGCCTCCGTTGGCTTTTGGAACAGCGACGAATAGAAAGGGAAAGAATCCATGGAAACGTCGATTCGGCTCAATAGGATGCGAGCACCTTCGAGTCATTTTTCAAATAAAAACACGGACGAAAATCTAACACCCAGTGTAGGCATGGTAGCCCCATGCAGATTCGAACTGCAGTCGCAGGATCCAGAATCCCACATGATTGACCACTACACTATGGGGCTGCATTCCTCCTCAACACCGCCTCCCTTTAATATTTTTCTGTCGGTCAGGCTTTGGGGAAACCCTTGTAAGTTCAGAGTTATTCCAAAACTTTGAACTTACAAGACATGAATCGTCAAGAGGCATGGGAACGCTTTTCAGAGGAGTTGGATGTGTGACGATTTCCGCACGCTCCGGCCTCAGACAGGAAACCGCAGGCGCTCACAACGTCGACACCTTCAAAACTCTTATTTCTGCGGCGTCTCATGCGCCGTCGCTTTGCGGATGCGGACCCTTCGGCAGGCCAATGCGTCTTCTCCAGCGCCAAGAGGCCCCGAGAGCTAAGGATAGACAGAACTCCCTCGATACGCCCCGGATGGCCCCGGCGCCCAGGGCGACCGCTCGACGGACGCAACCGTTGCCTGCCTGTCGCCTTTTCACGGGCCTCGACGAATCTTGGAGACTTCTGCGACGATGTCTTTGGCAAACGCCAAAGCATCATTCACATCCATGGCGCGAGGCCGCGTGTCATCGTATCTTGACGACATCCCCAAAGAGGTCAGCGCCGTCGCATGCCATTTATATTTCACAGACAGGCCATTGTCTGGCAGAAGCTTGAGGAGCCTCCCGATGTCATGGGTGCGTGGATATTCTATTCCGATGTCCAGGAGCTTCGATTTTATGCTCTTCTCGACATATTGCAATATGTGGAATGCAACCGCGCCGATCACGGTCTCGTCTTCTTTTTCCAGAAGATACTCTGCGGCGCGAGGTCTTCTTCCGCTCTGAGCGACAAGCCTGCGCTCGACTCAGGCGGAGCCATAGACGACGACCC
>JAITOF010000003.1 GCA_031290095.1 Candidatus Methanoplasma porotermitis | reverse complement strand
ATGCGCACACGGTATAAAATAGGTTTGACGGGCATTACGAAATTCGTAGACTGGTTCTTGACGAAACGATTTTGACAGTTGTTTGGAAACGAGTATACGAAATTCGTAGAACTCGGCATCCCCTGTCGTCGAGAGTGATGCTGGCTCACCCGATCACGGCTCAAGGAGGCATGTCAAATCTGCCGTCAGGCGAGTCGGCATGCAGCCGCTCACGGCAACGCCGTCCCTGACGACGAGCATCGTGTCCGTGCCGGCAGAGTTTCCGGCGGTTATGTCGTTCGCGCTGTCCCCTACCATGATAGTCTCCGACGGCGCCGAACCCAGTTCTCTCATCCCGAGGGCGACAGGCTCGGGGTCTGGTTTAGGAGACGATACTCGGTCGTATCCTACCAGCGAATCGAACAGCCCGAACACCCCCAGTTTTGACAGTATCGCCGTTATGTACCGGGTCTCGGAGTTCGACACTATGCCCAGCTTTTTGCCTGCCGCGGATAGCTCCGCAATGCATCGGGACGCGTCGGGGAACAGCGACAGGGAGTCGAGGTGCGTGCGCTCGTATGTGTTCGCGAATATCGAATAGAAGTCCCGGTACTTGCATGGGGCATTGCCGACGTGCTTTGAGAACGTGGCTTCCAGCGGAGAGCGGATATATTCGCCGTACCGCATAGGGTCATACGGGATGCCATACTCCTTGAAAGCCGCTCTGAAAGCCCTCTCATAGCCTCTGCTGGAGTCCACCAAGGTGTTGTCCATGTCGAACAGATATGCGCTGTATTCTTTCATGTATGCCGCCGTGCCGGGCGCTCGATGCATCATGTCGCCAGATCCGCCTGAACGAGCCTGCAGTCGTCGTGCGGGTCGGAGACAGCCCATGTCGGGAGATGCATCAGGGCGACAGCCTGCCCAGGTCCCTGGGGAAGAGTATCGCTTCTCTGACGTTCGGAAGGTCCAGCAGCTTTGTGATCAGCCTGTCCACTCCGATGCCCCATCCGCCGTGAGGCGGCATGCCGTATTTGAACGCGTCCAAATAGAATCCGAAGTCGTCGGGGTTCAGGCCCTTCTTCTCCATCCTCTCTGTCAGAACGTCGTATCTGTGCTCCCTCTGCCCTCCGGACGATATCTCCTGACCTTTGAAGTCCAGGTCGAACGAGTAGGAGTACTGCGTGCCCGGCTTCTCCATGATGTAGAACGGCTTGGCCTCTTCGGGATATTCCGCTATGAAATAGAGGTCGTGCCCTTTGGAAGACATGACGTCCCCGATGATCTTCTCCCCCTCTGTGCCTAGGTCGTCCCCCGCCTTCAACGGAAGCCCGGCATCGACGGCTATTTTGAGACACTCTTCGTACGTAAGCACGGGGTAAGGCAGCTCGGGGACGCGAATCTCCTTGCCCAGGGCCTCCAGCTGCCGGGCGCCTTTTTCTACAAGCCCTCTGAGGACGCGGTCGATCAGCTTCCCGATCATCTCCATGACGTCCTCTTCTTTCTCTATCCATGCCATCTCGCCGTCGAAAGATATGAACTCGGTGACGTGGCGGTTGGTGTTGGAATGCTCCGCTCTGAACGCCGGGCCTATCTCGAAGACGCGGTCGAGCCCGGCGGACATCAGCATCTGCTTGTACAGCTGAGGGCTCTGCGCGAGATACGCCTGTTTGCCGAAATAGTCCACTCCGAAGAGGGTGGAGCCGCCCTCTGCCCCGGAAGCTACGATCTTGGGGGTGTTCACGCAGACAAAGCCGTTCTCTGCCGCAGCCTCGAATATGAGGTCGATGGCCATTGAACGGAGCTCGAACACCGCTCTGACCTCAGGCTTTCGGAGGTCCATGAAACGGTTGTTGAGGCGCGTGTCCATCTCGGCGTTTACCTTGTCGACCACTCCCAGCGGGAGGGGCGAGGCCGCCTCGCTGTGTATTTTCACAGACGAAGGTATTATCTCGACGCCGAGAGCGGTCTGGTTGCTCTCTTTGACCTCTCCCGTGACAGACACGGCGGACTCCCTGGAAAGCCGGGTGAGCGACTCGAACAGCTCAGGCTCGATCTTCTTCTTGGGCATGGTGATCTGCACGGTCCCGTGCCTGTCCCTGAGAGTGATGAACGATATGCCGCCCAAGTTCCGCACGTCCTGAACCCAGCCGTTCACCGTGACGACGCCGTCGCCCGCTTTTATATTACCTGAATCTCTGATGAGCGCCATTTTAACATCCGGTGTAACGATGCCGACAATATATATCTTGACCTCGACAGTTGGTGAGCAAAAAAAGCCAGTTTTGAATGGGTGGGGGGACGATCAATGTAGTCAAGGGAAGGTCGAGATGACTGGGGCCAAGCCGTCGGATGGCCCCATTATCTATCCGCTCGTCTGTTCGACGGTTGTTTCGAGGCGCAAGGGCAAGCGACGCTTCGAGTCGACATACGGCGACTGGGAGGGCATTTCAGCTGAACAGCGAGCGACATCCGTACACGGGCGACCGCCAGCGGAGGCCCTGACATCCCTCAACTGTAGGATGGAGTACCCAAAAAGCACTCACCCAACTGCCGAAGTTAGGATGATCGCTTTCTTTTCAACCATTCAATAATCCTCTGCAAAAGCTTTCTTTTCAAACATTCAATAGCTCTTTCATGCAAATTACCTGTATGTGATGAATAATCTGATTCGGATTTTATTATCTTTTTAATCGTCTTAGAGGCCTCAGTAGCTGTAAAAACTGATACGATGACAGCTGCAATGACCGTGGCCGTTCCTATGAAGAGGGGGGTGATAGAACCCGTTGTCTGGCCAAGTGACTCAACAAATTTGGTGATATGGGTACTCATTTCTGGCGTATATAAAATTACCAAACTGGGCAACAAAATAATAATTCCAGTGGTGGCAAATATTTGACCCAGTTTCATCATAATTCTTTTTGTACGATTCTTGCTCAACTGCGACTCATACTCATTGACCTCATATCTCAGTAGCATGACTTCAAATTCTTTAAAATCGGCTAACGCCCCTATGTTTTTCGTACCCTGTATTCCACAAATAGGCGTACTCAGGTTGAAAACTATGCCCGGCTTTCTAACGGTCGACACAACTTTTGCAAATAACACGACAGAAACGGCACAGGATGCAATTGAAACGACCAAAAAATCGTATGCGGTTGGAGAGGAAGATTGGACAACGTCCGGCAGGGCATAAGCACATATTATAGTCAGTGCTAATAGGATGGATGAAATCATTCCGATGCCTGTGTTTTTCATGTCACGTTCGTCTGAAAGTGCGAGCTCATGATGCCGTATCAAAGATTGACGGTACAAAAAAATCTTTTCATCGCTCCATTCTTTTGGATCCAATTGAAATAGCTCCACTTCGACTTTCAATATTTCATCGGAGGACGGTCCCTTCTCATCTTTCCCCCCCCCCCCTCCAAAACCTCCAAAGCCGAGATGCCATGCCATTTCAATGTATGTTAGGCGTATATAATGGCTACATTCAAATGCATAGCTCATTGTAGATGTTCGGAGGAGACAGAGGCAGAATCAGGCTGGTGGAGTTCTGCGACGAGCCTGTGCCTAGGTTGTTGGAACGACTCGATAAGCATCGCCTGCAGTCTGAAAACACGTCCTGAGCAGACGGTTTTGATTCCAGCCTGGCGGCGGGGTGCTTCTCGACGGCGATGCCGTCAGATTTCGCATCGCACCTGCCGCCTCGACACCGCCCGGAGCATGTTCAAGCTCTGCGCCCATGACTGCACTGCGTAGGTCTCCCCGACTTCTACCAACCAATATTTTAATATTTTATGCCTATGCACCTTGTAATACAACGGTGAATCTATGGTTGCAAAAGAAAAAGTTACCGTGACAGTGATCAAAGCGGACGTCGGGTCGGTAGTAGGCCATTCCCGCCCTCACCCGTCCATGCTTCAGGTCTCGAAGGACATCCTCGCCGAGAAACAGAAGAAAGGAGTCATCGAAGACTTCTACGTGACTCGGGTCGGGGACGACATAAATCTTTTTATGACACACTACAGGGGGGAGGGAAACAAGGACGTGCATGGAGCCGCATGGGACTGCTTCCAGGCGGCCACGAAGATTGCGAAGACCATGAAGCTCTACGCCGCAGGGCAGGACATCCTCACAGACGCGTTCTCCGGCAACGTCAAGGGCGCAGGCCCCGGCTCTGCCGAGATGACTTTCGAAGAGAGGGGCTCCGAGCCTCTCCTGTTCTTCATGGCCGACAAGACCGAGCCCTCCGCATACTCCGGACCCCTGTCCCGGGTGTTCCTCGACCCCTTCACCACTACCGGCCTCGTGGTCGATGCCAGGGCCAAGCTGGGGTTCGACGTCGAGATACACGACGTCCTCGACAACAAGAGGGTCGTGCTTTCCTCGCCCGAGGAGACGCTCGACATTCTCAGCCTCTTGGGCGACACGTCGAGATACGCCATCAAAAGGGTGAATTCCAGGGCCGGCATCGGTCCTGCGGCCGTCCTCTCCACAGACAAGCTCAACCTGACTGCAGGCAAATACGTGGGAAAGGACGACCCGGTCTGCATATGCAGATGCCAAAGCGGCCTGCCCTCGGTCGGAGAATTTACACAGCCGTTCATCAACACCACCTGGCTTGCCGCCGGGTGGATGAGAGGCTCCCACTACGGCGCGTTCTTCCCCTGCTCCCCGGAAGACTCCGATCCAACATATTATGACGGGCCACCGAGAATATGCTGCCTCGGGTTCCAAGTCAACGACGGCAGGCTTCAGGGCCTGGAGCCGCTCAACAGCAAAGGCGGGGACCATGTGCCCGTCGACTTCTTCAAAGGCGCAACGTTCGACGAGGCACGCACTCGGGCGATAAAAGCCAGCAGGTTCATGAGGTCCCAAGGGCCGTTCTGCCCGTCCATCCTTCCGGCAGAGGAGATGGAATACACATCCCGTCCGGAGGTCCTTAAATCGCTCGTCACCAGGTTCGAGAGCATATCGGGCGCCAACAAGCCGAAGAAGACAACGAAGAACAAGGACGTCGAGTGATATCGTTATGTCCAAGCCGGTAGTGATCGTCAATTTCAAGGCGTACCGCGAGGTCGACGGGAAAGGGGCGGACACGCTCGCAACAGCCTGCGCGGCCGTGTCCGAGGAGACCGGTGCGAGGATAATAGCCGTGCCGCCGACAGTGGAGCTGGGCCGTGTAGCCCGCTTGGTAGGCATTCCTGTGTTCGCGCAGAACGTCGACCCGTACGCGCCAGGCTCAGCCACCGGCTGGATAACTCCGTCCATGGTGAAGGCGTGCGGGGCCGTCGGCACCCTGATCAACCACTCGGAGCATCAGGTGCAACAAAGGATCCTTGAAGAATGCGTAAAACTGTGCAAGGGGTGCGACCTCACGACAGTCATATGCTCCAACGACGTCAAATCTGCAGTGAGGGCCGCGGGACTCCGCCCTGACTATGTTGCGGTGGAGCCGCCCGAGCTCATCGGCGGAGACATATCCGTGACCGCTGCCAACCCAAAGATAGTAGAGGACACAGTCGAGGCGGTAAGGACGGCCAGCCATTCGGTGTCCGTGCTCTGCGGCGCGGGGGTAAAGACCGGGAAGGACGTCCGCACGGCGGTGGACCTCGGCGCTCAAGGCGTGCTGCTGGCGTCCGGAGTCGTCAAAGCCAAGGACCCCGCAGGTGCGTTGCGAGATCTGGTAAGGTACATATGAGGCCACCGATGCGCATCCGCACCATCCAGATTTTCACGGTCGCCGTTGCGGTATCGATGTTCGCCGTGTTCCACGTGCCTTACGACTCTGACGCGGCCGACGGCCGCGTTTTGATACATGAGGTGAACCCTTACGGAAAGGACGAGGGCGTCTCGCTTTACAACTACGGCGGCTCGTCTGTAAGCCTGTCAGGCTACTCCATAAGAGACGACGACACAGGGAAGGAAGGAAGAATAACCATCGGGTCCCTGACATTGGAGCCGAACTCCAGAATCACGTTCGTCAAGGAAAAGGTATCTGGCAACTGGTTCTCCGAAAGAGACCGGACGTACGATGCAGGGTCGTCGGAAGTCACGTTCTCAGGCAGCTTCGTGCCAGCCGACGCCGGCGACGATCTGTATCTTTACGACGGAGACAGGCTGATAGACGCGATGTGCTACGGCAACAAGACCGCGTCCGAAGGATGGATCGGCGAACCAGTTCAGAAATCGTCAACCAAATACTTCCTCAGGACTGGCGTCACGGACACCGACTCCGCAGTAGACTGGCTTGCTACCAAGCCCGGACTCACTAACCGGCAGTTCTCTCCGTCGACGGGGTTCTCTGCGACCGTGACTCCGTTCGTGTTTCCAGAAAGCAGAGGAGAGCCCGTCTACAGGGCGCTGGAGGAGGCCGAGTCCGAGGTTCTGATATCCATCTACCAAATCTCAAGCGTCAACGTTGCGGCGCTGCTTTGCATGTTGGAAGGACGCGGCGTCGATGTCCGGATGATCGTCGAGGGCGATGCGTTGGGATACGCCATGGCAACGGAACTGACCCTCCTAAAGGCCGTCTCGGACGCCGGAGGCGAGATAGTCCTCATCAATGACAAGATCAGCGGAAATTACGAAAGATTCGATTTCGTCCATAACAAATATGCTGTCGTCGACGGACGGACCGTCATCATCACTTCTGAGAATTGGACGAGTTCCAACATGGGTTCCGGCACAGCTAACCGCGGGTGGGGCGCAGTCGTCGAGAGCGAAGGTTATGCAGGCTACATGAGGGAGATATTCGAGAACGACATCTCAGGAGAATATGGCGACGTCCATGACTTGAACACAGAGTACCCGGGGATAACGGCGGCCGATGTAAAATACATCCCCCCTGCGGCCATGGAGCATCGATCGTATGCGGCGTCCGTGACTCCCGTCCTGTCCCCGGACGACTCGTACGTTGCCCTGAAGTACTACATGGACAACGCCCAGGAACGGATATACGCCGAACAGCTGGATCTCGGGAGCGGCTATATGGGGGTCGCACCGTCTTCCCCGGTATATTGGATGGCCGAGGCGGCCGCCGAAAGGGATGTGGATGCACGGCTCATCCTAGACGCGTCGACGGACGACGCGGCGGAGCACGAAGCAGAGGTCGATCTTGTCAATGCGACCACGAAGGTGCAGGCCGCGACCATCAACGGCGGAACCGGGTTCGGCACAAACCACAACAAAGGCGTGATCATCGACGACAAGGTGTGGATAGGCTCCGTCAACTGGACCTCCAATTCCTTCCTCAACAACCGCGAAGCGGCCGTCGTCGTCGATTCGACCGACGTGACCGACTATTTCCTTGAGTATTTCATGACGGACTGGAGCAACAACTCCGTCACTGAGGCGCATGTGATCGCGCCTGACAGGATCGTGGAGGGGCAGCCAGTCGTCTTCACCGCCGCCGGCGCGGGCTCCACCAAGTCATTTGAATGGGACGTGCTTGGCAACGATGACTGGGTGCCTTCCGGCAACGACCGCATCGTGCGGAACAACATCCCTCCAGGAGAATACACTCTGAAGGTCAGAGGCACGGATTCCGGATACTACGCAGAGCTGACATACGCCGTGCTTGCCGACCCTAGCCTCAACAACGGCGACGGAGTGGACGACGGCATCGACCCTGCTTACGCCGCCGTACCTGCCATAATCATAATAATCGCCGCGCTGTTCGGGATTCACATGCGCACGAGGTCAGGAAGATGATAGTCAAGACGATGGCAGGCAACGAGATTCCATATGCATACGCCATAGCTTCAAGGTCCCTCGACGAGCAGTATCTTCCGGACGCGTTCTCGTTCTTCATGGCCCAGTGGCCCGCAGGCCAGCTCGTGGCGTTCGATCCCTCGACGGGCGTCGCGGGATTCCTCGTCGGAGGACGGCTTTCCGGAAACCGCGCATCCGTGGCGATACTCGCCGTCGACGCGCTGTACAGGAGGAACGGGTTAGGGGACATGCTCATTGAAGAGTTCAAAAAAAGAGCGGCCTTGGAAGGCCGCAACATCATCCAACTCGAGGTCCGCACCTCGAATCTAGATGCGATCTCGTTCTATGAGAAGCGCGGGTTCCGCAAGACGGAGTTGTTGAGGGGGCTCTACAACGACGGCGGGGACGCGGCGAGGATGGTGCTGTTCTCGGGCATGTGCTGACTTTATTTGCCGTCGTCTATCGATTCCAGGAACACCTTGTTTTCAAACCCGCCGCGCTCAACGGTCTTTTCGAAGCTGATGTACTCCAGCTCCCTCTTTCCTCCGCCGACAGTTTCGGCTATGGTGCAGATGACTTGGAAGACGTCTGCCAGCTCCTCTATGCTGCCGTCCTCGAGATATTCATAGACCTCCTCCAAAAGTTTTGCCTTCAGGGCCTCTATGAAGTCGCCCTCGTCTTCGATGAACCTGAACTCCGGCATCTTGCCTGTTTTGAGAATCAGCCCCGGTATCCTGTCGCGCACGAGCTTGTTGACCTCTGTTATCGCCATGAGCATGTCATGCGCATAAGGGATAATTATCTTTGGCGGAGGCGAGGCGCCTGGACCCGCAGAAACGCTCGCTCGGTTCGATGCCCGCGCGGCACGTCGTCCTCTTTCTTCTCTTTAGACATGAAGACGAACATCGCGGCGATGACCGAGAATGCGAACATCAGCAGCCAGAGGTTCGTGAAATTGCCAAGTGCGTATGATTTGCCGACGACGACGTCCGTCAGAGCGGTGCATACGGCCGCCCCTAGGAAAAGGGACATGTTGACTGCGGACACGGCAGTTCCCGATATCGCAACCGGATACCATTCCTTCACCTGTGTGAACGACAGCGTCATGAAGCCTCCGAAGAAGCCGAACAAGAACCCGACCGTCACCCAGAACCAGTAGCTTCCGACAGCCCCGGCCATTGCCCATATGACTCCCCACGTCGCCGCGAAGCATATAGATCCGAATAGCATCGCGCCGCGCTTGGTTCTTATCAGTCTGCGGCTGCTCATGGCGCCGATGATCACGGTGCTCAGTATCTTGCCCACGCCTATAGCTGTGACGATCCAAGCCGCGCTGACGGCAAAGTCGTACACGTTGTCGAAGTAGGTCTTCGCCCAGGTCCCCTGAAAGACCATTATGGACCCGTACACGAAGAAGTATGCTATGGATATCGGCCAGAACCTTCGTCCTCCAGACGCCACCATCCTAAGCCCTGCGGCCACAGGGAGCCTTGCGTCAGTGTCGTCGGATATCGGCGTCCCGCTGTCGTCAAAGTCCATCTCTTCTATTCCTGGAAGGCCCTTCCTGTGAGGATGGTCGCGGACTACTGCCAAGCAAAGGACTGCCAGCGCGGCCGTCGCGACAGCCAGCGCGGCGAACGTGTCTCTCCACCCCACCGCATCCACCAGCATCTCCAGCGGTGCGGCGGCGGCTATCGCCCCGACGTTGCCGACAGATATCACGATGCCGTTCAGCAGCGCGAAGTCCGACTTGGGGAACCAGACGGATATCAGCTTCATCAGCGGGATGTACACCACAGCCATGCCTGCGGCTATGAGCATCTTGCCCATCACGGCCATCCAGAACACGTCCGCGGCACATGTTATCAGAGAACCGGCGGCGGCAATGGACAGGAATATGAACGTCGCCTTCCTCGGGCCAAGGCGGTCTGCAAGCAGCCCGCTGGGGATCTGCATCAGGGCATAGGTCCAGAAATATATGGAGCTTAGGACGCCGATGGACCCGCCGAGATCCCTGACGACGTCCGCGCCGACGGTCCCTGTCATCACCCTGTGAAAATACACGAAGAAGTATGCCGCTGTCAGCACGACGAACATGCACAGCCCGTAAGAGGCCACCTTTCTTCTGTCTGCGGCAGACAGAGGAGCTCACCTCGGATAATAGGCCATGCGGAGCTTGCAACGGGCGATCGCATGCCCGTCCACCTCCCTCATGAGGTCGTTCAGCATGAACCCGTTCCTCAGCCGGGTGTCTGCGTCCAATGCGAACACTTCAAGGCTGTATTCGTGCGGCTTGTCGGGAGGACACGGCCCGCCGTATGCGGACGCGTCCTCTTTCGAGAGGGGCGCGGCGCAGCTGTGCCAACTGTTGACCCCCTGTATCAGGTCGCGGGAGGTCCTGCTTTCATCCTCCGCCAGAGAAGCACGCTTAAGCCCTGCGACCAGCCAATGTATCCAAGTGAAGCCGCAAACAGGCACAGCGTCGTAATCGTCGAATATCACAGAAAAGGACGCTGTCCCCTGCGGGGCGTCGCATATCTCGAAGGGAAAGGAGCGGGCGGGCATCTCCCCCAAGTGCATGTCGCTTCCTCTGCAGCCGAACCTGTCGTCTAGCCTCCCGTCCCTGACTGCCGAGCTTGTGATATGCACTGTCGTCGCCTCTGCCGGCGTATTACAGTTCGTCTTATAAAATAACCAGAGGAACAAACCGTGTTTCTTGGTTGCATGTCGGATAGCAGGCAAGCGCCGACGAGCTGTGTTGCGTTAGCGCTTTGCCGCCGCATCGAGGGATGACTTGTTTTACAGGCATATGTCGCACCCGATCACGGTCTCGCCCAAACAATTCAAAGCGTTTATGTCACAGTTGGTCGCCACAGAATAAAAGCACATGATGGTTATAAAAAAACAAATCATTTTATATGAATGGATACATTCAAAGGGGATTATCATGAAGGTGTCGCAGGTAGCAGGGTTCTTAGGTAGTGGGAAGACGACAGCAGTCATGAAGATAGTCGACAAACTTGTGAGAGGCGGCCACAGGATAGCAATCGTGGTCAACGATGTCGGCGAGATCAGCGTGGATGCTAAATTCATCGAATCTCACGGCCTCAAGGCCAAAGAGATATCAGGCGGATGCATCTGTTGTCAAATCGCCGGGTCTTTCGCAGACACGTTGGCGCTTCTTTATGACACTTACAATCCGGACATCGTTGTTGTCGAGCCTTCTGGCGTCGCCATACCATGGGGGCTGAAAAGGGCGGCAGAGTACTCGGAGGCGAGGACAAATGTGAAAGTGGAGCATGCGCCAGTCATAACACTGGTCGATGCGTCCAGAATAGAGACGCTCGTGAAGGCCGTCAGGCGCCTTGTAGAAACGCAGATACGCGAGGCAGACGTGTGCTTCGTGAACAAGGTCGATGCCGCAAGCGAGGAAGATGTGAAAAAAGCCGAAGACTTCATACGTGGAATCAATCCTAATGCAGAGGTCGTACGCATGTCGGCGGAGACGGGCGAAGGAATATCTTACGCTTGCGACGTCATAGCTAACCGCGTGTCCGAGAGGTACGACGAGGCCGTGGAGGAAGAACGTCTCAAAAAACAGTACAGCGGAGAGGTGAGGTGATGAGCGGACACCATGAAGATCATCACGACGAGGATGAGGAGCCTCATGACCATGACGCATTCCACTTGGAGATGCACCGCGCTGTGGATGAACTAGGAAAATATGCGATAGAGATCGACATCTCGTCCGAAGAGGGGATATCCAAGGATGTAGTCAAGAAGGCTATAGCAGACGCCATGCTCGAGTCCACCCTCAATTGCATGAGGAGCGGTGCAGACCTCATCGGACACACGAAATCCTTCTTGCTATGTTCCGACGGCAATATAATGAGCAGTCTGATTGACGAGAGCAAGCCGGTGAAGATAAAGGATAACTTGGAATCGGACGTCATACACGACGCGAAATTCATACTTCACGTAATTGTCCATGGCATATGGGACGACAAGGTCAGGGAGTGCACGCTTGCCGTTGTCCCGTGTATTTTTGAAAAATGGAACGTCCCATACAAGGTAGTAGCCGATTACTATGACCTGGAAAAGAGCATAGCACATCACCTGTGAGGCAGAACGATGAGAATCGGCATATTAGCCTGCGACATTCTGAAGAACGAGATAGAATTTCTTACCAAGGATGACCCGGATTTTACGTACCGGGAGTATCTGGAGTTCGCGTTGCATGAGAACCCGGAGAATATGAAGGCGGTAATCATCGAGAAAGTAAGTTCGATGAAGGGCAAGGTGGACGTGGTGTTCTTGGGATACGCGACATGTCAATCACTCAGGGGGATAATCGATGCATTGGATGTCCCCACAGTGATGCTTCAAGGTGCAGATTGCATCGACGCCTTGTTGGGAAGCGAGGATTATGAAGCAGAGAAGAAGATATGCACAGGCACATGGTTCTCGTCGCCAGGATGGGCAGAACAGGGAATCAACGCCCTCATCAAAGAGTTCCACCTGGATTCCGTGGAGGGGCTGGACCCGTCCTATTTCCTAGACATACTGTTCGCATCATACGAAAGGTGTCTGTTCATAGACCCGGGGATAGGCAACGAAGAAGAGTTCCTGAAAAAATCGTTGGCGTTCGCTGACGATCTGAAACTCAAACACGATTGCCGTAAATGTGGCCTCGACCGATTAGAGGATTCGATAGCTGAGGCGAAGGAGCTAGCGACCTCCATATCCTCGGGATAATAGCGTGTGTCATCTTCAGTCTGCGGCCTGCCTTTAGAGGCGTACCCGACTCGATTGGCGTATGCGCTTGTGCATGGCATCGGAATGCGCGACTGCCGCCATAGACAAACTAGTTATTGGAGCGTCGCCCGTTTCTCCGCATCTCGACGCTGTGTCGTCGGTGCTGTCCGTACATATGCGGCACAGGCGGGTACACGCCGTACGTCCTGTTCTGTACATGACATTTTTTGAGCACGATAACGTCAAGGCGTTTTCGCATCGCCTCTGAAATCGATGGGGGAGGGGGCGAAGGGGCCCATGAAAGTAAAATGACATAAATGAGGCTCGCAGGCGCCGTCGTAACATGAGGATGTTTCAATATGAGTTGAGGTCGGGCCGAGGGCGATCGCTGTGAGTTCAAAAATTTGATTCAACAGTGAAAGACTATGAAAACTATGATATCGTAATTGCTAGATTTCATACAACCATATATAAATAATTCCATACTTAATAAATATGTGGATACTTAATCCAACCATGAACTCAATATATATGTCAAGTGAAATTATACCTTCCCGTGTCTCGTTTTAAGGCACAGAGGAATGCTAATATGAGTAAAGAAGAACTGTATAACAGATTGAGTGAGGCGGTCGTAGGCGGAAAGCCCGACATCACCAAGAACGGCGCGGAAGAGGCACTGTCATTAAAATTCAATGCAGTGGAGACCATCAACGAAGGCCTTGTGAAAGGAATGTCCATTGTCGGCGAGAGATATGCGGCGCATGAAGTTTATTTGCCTCAGGTGCTGATGTCTGCGCAGGCAATGTACTCCGGGCTGAACATACTTTTGCCTGCGATTCCCAAGTCTGAGATGCTTGACCAAAAGAAATGTGCCGTTGCTGTCGTCGAAGGAGATGTTCATGACATCGGCAAGAACATAGTAAAAACCATGATGACCGCCAGCGGATACCATGTGTTCGACCTTGGAAAGGATGTGCCGATCACCGTCATCGTGGACACGGCAGAGAGCGAGAATCTCGACGTGGTTGCCATGAGCACCCTCATGACCCCGACCATGGACGCCATGAAGGACGCCATCGACGGCCTGATAGAGAGCGGATACAGGTCCAAGGTCGTAGTGACCATAGGAGGCCCCCCCACATCACCGTCTTTTGCGGAGGAGATCGGCGCTGACCACAGGGACGAGAATGCGCAGAACTGTGTGACATGGCTTAAGGGGGCGTTGTAAGATGTCAGAAGCAATGACACACATAGAAAGGGGTATGGCCGCCCTTTCCAACGAGCCTGTGGACAGGCTCCTCGTGTCTCCGCTCTCCATGGGCGTGCAGAGAAGGCTCATAGGCAGCGGCGTGACATACCGTGAATGGGCGCACGACCCCAAGTTGTTCGCCCAGAGTTTCGTAGAAGGATACAAAACATACGGCCCTGACATGGCCGTCGGCCTCATGGATCTGTCTGTAATGGCAGGGGATCTTGGCGCGCATGTAAGGATGGATTTGGAGAACACCCCCTTTGTGGACGAGCATATAATCCACAACCCCGAGGACTATGAGAAGCTCGAGGTGCCGGACATAAGGAGCGGAAGGTCCGCTGTCCTGCTGGAAGGGACGAAAGGATTCGCACAGGCGCTGAAGGACGACATAATCTGCGCCGGGTTCGTCGAGGGGCCGTTGCTTGCGCTCTCCCAGAGCGCCGGGGCGGAGAGGCTGTTCATGGACATGTACACGAATCCGTCAGCGGTCCATGGCGCGCTTGAGGTGATGACCGATTACGACGCGCAGATGTGCGAAGGGTTTGGCAAAACCGGCGTGGCAGGACTTGTTTGGGATTATCTCTGGGGCAACTACTCCTGCCTCGGGGATGCAGAGTATCACGAGTTCGAGGTGAAGTACGCCAACAAACTCAACAAGTTGACCTTGGACAATGGAATGGCGGTATGCGTGCACAACTGTGCGGACATGCCGCATTTGAAGACGCAAGTCAAGGACTACAAGACCTCAATCTACTCTATGGCGTGGTATCCTCTCAACCCGGATTCGCCGTCGGCCACGAAAGTCATCGAGGAGGGCTATGCCGATAAATGCGTAATGGCGGGAAACATCGATCCGCAGCTGTTCATCAGAGGATCTGTGGAAAAGATCACCAAAGTAGCGTCCGACCTTACCAAAGAGGTGAAGACTGCATTGTGCAAGCGCGGGTTGAACTCGACGTTCTGCATATCGAGCGGATGCGAGGTCCCGCCAGACCTGACCACCAAGCTGGAGAACATCCGCGCTGTGGTAGACACCGTCAAGAAAGAGGGAAATCTCGCGTGCTGAGGTATGCCGGGCGACAAGCACGCAGTCGCGGCACGTCTGCCTGCGGCACTGTGCAGAAAGCCACGGCCCAAACATCTTTCCAAACATCTTCACGGCACTTAACGACTATGATACGAGAGGAGATGCGCGCTAATGGCGAACGGATTCTACGAAGCGATGAAAAGAAGCGGATTTTCATATGAGACTACCGCCTCTGTGAAAAAATACAAATGCCCGTACTGCGGCTTCGAGTTCTCGCTCGTGTATGCGAGAACGTTCGCATGCCAGGGGTGTTCTGAAGCGATCAAAGGCTGCCCCAAGGTAAGATGCGACAAATGCGATACGGAGTTCTTCATTGAGGAAATGGGGCATGTGCACGGCAAGGAGCAACAACGGCAGATCTCCGACCACATATGCAACATAGTGTCCGCATATCACACGGACATGGGCCGTACCCCAAACAGGTGAAGAGGCATGTGGTACGGCCTTGGCCTGGACACGGGCGGAACATACACGGATGCCGTTCTGATGGATATCTCCAGCGGGAAGATCGTCGGAAAGGCGAAGGCCCTGACCACGAGAGATGACCTGTCGGTGGGGATCGACAATGCCGTAAAGGGGCTTCGTGATTTCAACGGCGGGAATGTGGCCGTGGTATCCTTGTCATCGACTCTCGCAACAAACTCCATTGTGGAGGGCAAAGGGTGCAGAGTCGGGCTAGTCACCGTCGGACGGGACTTCGACGGTTCGATTCCCGTGGACACGTGTTTCCGGATATCCGGAGGCCATGACATAAGAGGAATGGAGGCGTGCATGCTGGATGAAGAGGCCGCCCGGGCATCCCTAGCACTCATGAAAGACAAGATCGACGGCATAGCCGTGACGTCGTACATGAGCGTCAGGAACCCTGATCATGAAAACCGTGTGAAGAAGATTGCGACCGAAATCTTGGATGTTCCGGTAGTGTGCGGACACGAATTGTCTTCAAGTCTAGGATTTAATGAAAGGACGGTCACGTCACTGATCAACTCACGCCTGATCCCAATAATCAAAGAACTCATCGAATCGGTGAAGGAAGTCATGGCCGAGAACGGTATTGGGGCCCCGTTGATGATCGTCCGAGGGGACGGTTCGATAATGAGTGAGACTGTTGCGGTCGAGAGGCCCGTCGAGACGATTCTGTCCGGTCCAGCGGCCAGTCTGATAGGCGCAAAGAATCTCACCGGGATCGGCGACGCCGTGGTCATGGACATGGGCGGCACCACGACTGACATCGGCATACTGAGGAACGGATATCCTCGGTTGGAAAAGGAGGGGGCAGTCATAGGCGGAAAACGCACGCACGTGCTGGCGGCCGAGATATCCACTTCCGGGATCGGCGGGGACAGCAGGATAGTCGTCGACGGGGGCAGGTTCTACCTGAGCCCCATGCGAGTCATACCGCTTTGTATTGCATCAGACAAATGGCCGCAAATCAAAAAGAAGATGAGGGAGGTTTCTGAGGCCAGGTCGAAACGTGCGTCAGAGGGCCGGAGCAGCTCCAACACCGTTCAAGACATGGAATTCTTCACCATGGTCAGGGCGTCCGGCCATGTGCCTTTGACAGACGCGGACCGGAGATTCATGGAACTGATTTCTTCGGAACCCCACTCGTTGAATGAAGCCGCGGCGAAACTGGGGGTCCATCCATTCGACCTCAGCATATCCAAGATGGAAGAGTTTGGAATCATACAACGAATAGGAATCACGCCCACGGACATTCTGCACGCTGAAGGGTCGTATGTGCAGCACGATGCGGAGGCTTCCGTCTGCGGCATAGGTTATGCGGCCGACAGGATGCGCCTCTCGCCCTGTGAATTCATCGCCTTGGCCAAAGAAAGGATAGTCTACAAGCTGTCCGAAGAGCTTCTCAGGAAGCTGTTCTTCGAGGAGACGAGAGAACTGAACTTTGACCGGTTGGCCAAGGACCTCATGGATAAGGCGATATCTGGAAAGGAGGGTTTGGATTTCGGATGTTCCGTCAGGCTCAATAAGCCGATAATAGGGATCGGCGCGCCGGTTGCCGCGTATTTCCCTCAGGTCGCGGAGAAGTTCGGCGCGAAGCTCCTGCTTCCCGAACATTCAGAGGTGGGCAACGCCGTCGGGGCCATAACCGGGAGCATAATGGAAACGTTGGATGTCGTCATCAGGCCAAAGGTCGGAGGTAACCCCGACGATCCCCCATGCACCGCATTCTCGATGTTGGGGAAGATGGATTTCAAGTCGGCGTCAGAGGCATTGGACTGTCTTTTGAAAGAAGGCGGAGAAAACGTCACAGAGCGTGCGAAAAAAGCGGGTGCCGATTATACGGATGTGAAAATGGATGTGAACGAGAGAAGATACGTGGTCGGCATGGGGACCGGCACTGGAGACGTGCTTCTGGAAATCGAGGTGCATATCACCGCTGTGGGCAAGCCGAGGCAGTTTCATATGGCCAGCGACGCGGCGATCTCTGAGGGAAGTGTTGGTCGATGAGGCCATCCATTGACGTTCGGCGGAGGATCTGACATGCTTGTCGCCGTAGTTTCCGTGTACACGGGCGACCACCATGCCTTTGACGCCGTCGCGGAAGAGCTCAGGGCAGAAGGGTTCGACATCGAAATAGAATGCGCCGATTCGGCGGACTTGGACGCGGATGCGGTAAAGTTATCCGACTTCCTGAAACGTCTAGATTCTGCGAACCTCGTTTTGATAAGGGTCCACGGGGACGTGACATACTTCAAGAGGTTCGATTCTCTGAAAAAGACCGTCGATAAGAATGGATTGGTCGCGTTTCTCTCTTGCACCGAGCAATGGGTCATGGATGAGTACAGGTACATGTTCAGAGGCGCCGACGATTATGACCTTCTCAGGCAGCTATCCTTTCTGGGCGGTGACGACAACAACAAGAACATATTGAAATGGGGGCTTCGTGCGTTCGCCGGCGAGGACGTAGAAGTCTCTGGCCCTGTGGTGCCTGTATCTCAGGGCGCTTATCACCCTGATAGGGGGGCGGTCGACATATCAGAGTATATCGACACTTTGGACAAAGCCAGACCCACCGTGGCCGTCTTCTTCTATCAGGAACAGTATCTGTCAGGGAACACGAAGCACATCGACGGGCTGATTCGCGCGCTGGAGCAAAAAGGAGCGAACCCCCTCGCACTGTTCTTCCACACGTATCCGGGCGGCATACCAGGGGCCATGGGGATACAGGACATCATAGACCGACATCTTATGAACGGCCCTGTGACGGTGGACTGCGTCATAGAGACTATGGGTTTTTCTCAGACCCTCACAGCCAACCCCGGATACGGGAGCCAAATCCCGGACAGCGACTTCTTTGAGAGGCTGGATGTTCCGATACTGCAATCCATGATCATCTCCGACACAGAAGAACACTGGAAGGAGAACATATACGGGCTCGGTGCGATGGAAATCGTCTCCAACGCGGTGCATCCTGAGTTCGACGGGCAAATAATCACAATTCCATGTGCGAGCACGGAAATCGACGGCAACGGAAAGAGGCGCCATTCCTCCATAGCCGGCAGAGCAGACGACATCGCAGAGATGGCCATACGCTGGGCGGAACTCAGGAGGAAGAAAAACGCAGACAAACATGTGGCAATCCTTCTGTACATGTATCCTCCGAGAACAGATCTTGCCGGCGGAGCGTCAGGGTTGGATACTTTTCAAAGCGCAACGGACATGCTGAAAAAAATGAAGAACTCCGGATACAAGGTGGAATGGATCCCTGAGGACAGCAGAGAACTTGTTGACAGGCTTCTGGCAGGGATAACCAATGACACGTCCTGGCTCTCAGACGCGGAAATCTCCGAAAGGGCGCTGGACCTGATGTCTGTTGAAAAATATTCTGAATATACCGACGATGTCTCTATTGCCGCCAAGGATCGGATAACAAAGGGGTGGGGCCTCCCTCCGGGGGATGTCCACACGACGAATGGGATGATGCACATACCCGGAATCATGAACGGCAACATCCTGATAAGCTTCCAGCCTGACCGAGGGCGTAGCCTCCAGTCAAGCTATCACGATGTGAATTGCGTCATGCCTCATCAGTATCTCGCGTTCTACAGGTGGCTGAGGTCGGAGTTCGGAGCCGATGCCATCATACACTTGGGGACTCACGGCACCTTGGAATGGCTGCCTGGAAAGAGCATAGGATTCTCGGCAGACTGTTGTCCAGACTATGTTCTCGGCAGGATGCCCAACGTGTATCCATATATCATAGGGAACCCGGGAGAGGGGATTCAGGCCAAGCGCCGCAGCGCCGCAGCGGTCGTGGACCATATGATTCCAACGATGCGCCGTGCGGGAAGCTATGATGATCTGGAAGAGTTGGAATCCGTGCTTCAAACGTACATGAACGCATCGTCCATGAGGCAGGACGAGAACGTCTCCCTCATAGGGGATAAGTTGCACGACGTGGTCGAAAAGATGTCGCTGTTCTCGGACATGGGCCTCCCCGAGGATGCCGCCGTTGCCGACGTGCTCGAAAAAGCAAGCTTGCTTTACGATTATGTCCTAGAGCTTAAAAATGCGACTATAAAAGACGGGATGCATGTGCTTGGGAACATCCCGTCAGGAGAGCGGCTGGAGGAAACGATATACAGCCTCACCCGCTACAGGAACGACGATACTCCGTCCCTTAGAGCATCGGTCGCAAAGAGCATGGGACACGATATCGACGAACTGTTGAAAAATCCTTCTGGCACGAACGAATCCACAGGCATGCTCAACGGCATCATAGCGGACGACGTGGAGTTGAGGGTCTCCGACGTCATCTCGCGGTTCGCATCCGCAGATTTTGACGAAAGAAGATGCTTGCATGTAATCAAAGAGCTTTTTCCTGGCGACAACGGCGATCTGATCGAGGTCTCGTCCTTCATCTGCGGGGAGCTATACCCCAACATACTTCGCATATCCGACGAGATGGACAGCGTAATGCACGGATTGGACGGGGGGCACATTCTTCCCGGTCCTTCCGGATGCCCCACCAGAGGGAGGGCGAGAATCCTCCCGACCGGCAGAAACCTCTATTCTGTAGACCCGGACGGCATTCCGTGGCATTCCAGCTGGGAGATCGGGAGCAAGATGGCCGACCAGATGGTAGAAAGGTATGTGAAAGACAACGGCCAATATCCAAAGGACGTGGGGATTGTCGTCTGGGCGACAGACGTCATGAAAACAGGCGGCGATGACATTTCGTACATCCTGCGACTGATGGGGCTCCGTCCCGTCTGGACAGGTTATGGAGGGCGGGTGAAGGGGTTGGAGACGATTCCCATATCAGAGCTGGGACGCCCACGTATAGACGTGACCGTGCGTATAAGCGGCCTTTTCAGAGACGCATTTCCAAACCTGGTGGATCTTTTGGACGATGCCGTGAACACGATATCCAATCTGGACGAGTCCGAAGAGGACAACTATCTCAAAGCCAACCTAAGGACGGAGATAGCCCAATACCTGAAAGAGAGCATGTCGCCTGACGACGCAAGGTCCGCAGCAACGATACGCATATTCGGAGATGCGCCTGGCACGTACGGCGCGGGTGTCGACATACTGATAGAAACATCCGACTGGAAGGATGTCGGCGACCTTGGCGACATATATCGGACATACGGGTGCTATGCGTACGGAAGGGGGAGAAAGGGGGATTGCGCCTCGGAACAGTTCAGAACAAGGCTGTCCAAAGCTCAGGTCACCGTTAAGAACAACGTGAGCCGGGAGTTGGACATGTTCGATCACGACGACACCTATCTTTATCTGGGGGGCATGAATGCCGCCGTGAGAGCCGCCGGAGGAAACCCTGTGTCGTTCATGGGGGATTCTTCGGACACAGACAATACGAAGCTCAGAACCGTGGAAGAGGAGGGGCGGTATATATTCAGATCGAAGATTCTCAATCCGAAATGGCTGTGCGGCCTAAAACGGCACGGATTCAAGGGCGCTCAAGAAATCTCGGAGATGTTTGAATTCGTGTTTGCATGGGATGCGACGTCTGATATCATTGAGCATTGGATGTATGAATCCATGACGGAGTCATACATTTTTGACAAAGACACAAGAGAATGGATAGAGGACGTAAACCCCTACGCCATGAGGGAGATGATCAATCGGCTGATGGAGGCCATCGGCAGAGAGATGTGGAATCCGTCTGACGAGGTCAGAGAGAAACTGTCAGACATATATCTGGACAACGAGAAAACATTGGAGAGCATCGGCGAGGATGAACATGAACATTGAACACGTTGCAACATCGAAGGGAAACGAACGCTCTTTTTCAAGGCGATCCAAAGGAGCGAGAACATGAGAAGAAGGACTGTGTACCCTTTCTCCGCCATAGTCGGACAGGAGAGGATGAAGAAGGCCCTTCTGCTGAACGCAATCTATCCCTCCATCGGAGGAGTGCTGATAAGAGGTGAGAAGGGGACTGCAAAATCCACCGCCGTAAGGGCTCTCGCAGACCTGTTGCCCGAGAGGCATGTGGTCCTTGGGTGCCCATGCGGATGCAGATGGGGGGACCCTGACAACGCCTGCGCCGACTGTGCCGAGAAGTATTTAAAGAACGATATCGAGGGAACATTTGAGCATATGAAGGTGGTGGAGCTTCCCCTCAGCTCCACGGAGGACCGCGTGGTAGGGACTCTGGACATAGAACACGCCATATCCGCTGGAAGAAAGAGGTTCGAGCCGGGAATACTGGCAAGAGCCAACGGGAACATACTGTACGTGGATGAGGTGAACCTTCTGGAGGACAATCTGGTGGACCTGCTGCTGGACGTGGCGGCTATGGGCGTGAACTTCGTAGAAAGAGAGGGCGTGTCGTTCAGCCATCCTTCCCGATTCGTCCTCATCGGCACGATGAACCCCGAAGAAGGCGACCTCAGGCCTCAACTTCTGGACAGGTTCGGCCTTGTCGTCGACGTGGAGTCGGAGCACGACGAGGAGCGCCGTATAGAAATCATAAAAAGACTCATAGATTTCGAGAACGACCCCGCAGGATTTGCAGAGTCGTACGAAAAAGATCAAAGAATACTGTCTGACGACATCGTCAAAGCACGCTCAAGGCTGCCCTCCCTGCATCCCGGGACGGACATCCTCACGCTGGCCGCTAAGACGGCCATATATTTGGGCGTGGACGGCCACAGGTCAGACATAACGCTCATAAAAGCCGCGTTGGCCAACGCGGCCTTGAAGGGAAAAAACGCGGCGGACGCGTCCGACATGCTGGAGGTGTCCGCGCTGGTGCTTCCGCACCGTATGAGAAAGAACCCGTTTCAGGATTCCAGCCTGGATTCCGACGAGTTCAACGACTGGATGATGAACGAAGCGGGCGCCCTATGATTAACTATCCTATGCCTGCCGTTGTAGGCAACCGCAACGTGAAGCGGGCGCTCGCCTGCGCCCTGTCGTCGCCGGACATCAGGGCGGTACTGATATGCGGTCCCCCCGGCACTGGAAAAACGATGCTCGCAAACTCGCTGGACAACATAGTCCCCGGCAAACGCACCGTACGGCTCCCGCTGAATGCGGACAACGAAGGCGTGACGGGAGGGCTCGATTTGGAATCCGTGCTCAGAGACGGCCGCAGACGCACGTTCAAAGGCGTATTGGAAAGATCCGACGGAAACATTCTGATAGCGGAAAATATGAGCGCTCTTCGGGAAAGCGTCACGAATATGCTGCTGGATTCGGTTCACAAGGGATACGGCCTTCCGGAAGGGGATGGGATGTCAGGACCCTGCGAATGCAAGTTCCTGCTGATTGGGACGATAGACTCCAGAGAATGCCTTTCGGACGGCGTGATGGATTGTTTTGACATGTGCGTGTTCACAGAGACGTCCGAGAACGAGGCCGACAGGGCGGAGATCGTTACACGCCACATAGAATACGAGAATGACCCTGAGGGCCTGAGGGACAGGTTCTCGGATGATGCGGCGAGGATGTCTGAGACGGTGATAGCCGCAATGAAAAGATACCCGCACGTGACGGTGTCTGACGGATACGTCGGAGCAATATCCAAATTGTCCAAGGAATTGAATGTAGAAGGCCACCGCGGCGACATATCCATGATGCATGTCTCCCGTGCCCTTGCGGCGATGGACGGCAGGGACTCCGTGTCCATGGAAGACTTGAAGGAAGCGGCATCCATGTGCCTCGAGCATAGACGGAAGGATGTCGCGAGTGATGCTTCAAGCGAGCCCGAACGAGGCCCTGACAAAAATGACAGCGCCAAGAAGGACGAACACGGCGACAACGATGAAGGGAGCGAGCGAGAAGACGGGCATGAGGACGTGCCGTCATTCGCCCCTGACAGCTTGGAAAGCACGCCCGACGCGTCGAACGACGCGGAGGAGATATTCGTCGTGGGCAGGGAGTTCGACGTCATCGACTATATGCCGAAGACGAGAGAAAAACGCCACATGAAGAACAGCGGTCGTCTGGACGCCAAAATATCGAAAGACCATAGCGGCAGAACCGTAGGATACCGGATACCTAGCAGCAGGACCTGCGACATAGCGCTGGGTGCGACCATATACGCCGCGGCCCCGCACCAGACACATCGCGACCGCAGGGGGCTGGCCATCGCCGTCAAGACCGAGGACGTCAGAGAAAAAGTCAGAGAGAAAAGACATGGGACCAAGATAATGTTCCTGGTTGACGGCAGCGGGTCCATGGGTGCGGAACAGCGCATGGTAGCGGTCAAAGGCGCCATACTTTCTCTGTTGAGGGAGGCTTATTTGGAGCGCAACGAGGTTGGCCTGATTGTTTTCAGGAAGAATGTCGCAGAAGCAGTCCTTTCGCCGACGAAAAGCGTGCTGACGGCATCCCGTCGGCTGGCTGAGATGCCGACGGGGGGCCGGACCCCCCTTGTACACGGCATGGCGAAGGCCTATGACATGTTGAGGATCGACGCGTCGAAGGGTTATGCTCCAATATTGGTGATACTTACCGATGGCCGGAACAATGTGAAATATGGCTCCGGAGATGAGAATTTCCGAGAGGAGATGTTGTCTGTCGCTAGCTCCATGTCATCCTCCGGCATAAGATTCGTGGTGATAGACACGGAGACGGGGCACGTGAGATTGGGATTGGCTGTAGCACTGTCCAAAGCGCTCGCGGGAACATACATCCGGCTAGAAGAGCTTAACGCAGAGTATCTGAAAGGGTCGGTCAATATGATTAAATGACAAACCTTGTCAGAATATGCCCTTCGCTCATCTACATAGGAGTCAACGGCGTCATAACTCTTCAATTGTGCGGAGAGCCGTTGCGGCCTCGCCCCAATCCGCACAGACGACTGTGCTGGAATCCGTTCCAGGCACGTTTTCCATGTCGTACGTTTCATTAGACGTGAACTTCAGAAGAACGATCTTGTAAACGCTTTCTTGGCCTGCGTTCTTGTTCGAACTCGACACGACCGATGCCCCATAGTCGTTAGGAAAACGATAAATCTTATGAAAACGGCCGAGCGCCATGCACCCGCAGAGACAGTCAGCGTTCAAATCGACCTCGTACTCTTTGAATTCTTCATGGCCTCCAGTCATGTAACAA
>JAITOF010000064.1 GCA_031290095.1 Candidatus Methanoplasma porotermitis | reverse complement strand
GACACGGCAAAGAGCAGAAACACGCTTCTGTCCTTCATCTTCGGACGTCCACGAACTTATAGAACACCCCTTCCTCCCATCCGAAAGAATCTACGTCGTCCCCTGCGAACTTGAGGTCGTCGATGCACATCTCCCGTATGACCATGTCCTTGGCTTTCTGAGGCACCGTGTCGGTCCATTGGCGGGTGTACCAGAACTCCCCCATCTCCTTGACAGTCTTTCTCACGAATGCGGCGAAACGCTCCAGTGAGGCAATGGCGTGAGTATATCGTTCCGTGTTGTTGTCCTTATCTTCTTGGAAATATTCAAAGTAAATGCTGTTGAACACATACGCGTACTTTGGCAGGACCGCCAAAATTTCTTCGGAGAATATGGGGCCGACACTCTGGCCTGTAAACGGATAGAAATATATCTCGTCCAGCTCCCTGCTGTATGTGAATGCGCTCCCACCATTTACCTTCGGATCTTCAATCACCACTCCCAACTCCAAGGGCCGAGGGGTAATCGCAAGTGTGCATCCGCTCATAGCCAACACCTCAGATTGGAGGGCCGTAGAACGCGTGGGCGTTAGTCGCGTGATTGCTGGTGTGGTAGTGCGCAAAGTATCCACTGTTGATAGCACCATGTGGACCATGAGCCATTGGCGTGCCATATGCTTTGCTAATGTTATATGCATCACTTTGGTAACATGTCCACACATTGTACGTTCCATCATCGGGATTTACTTTGAGTCCCATTATTTCCACGGCCTTTGTTTGGGTTATGGCCTTTGGCGCAACGTATACTTTTCCTGCATACTTCATGGCAAAGTAATACTTGCTTTTTGGAAGAGAGGACGGGTCCTTGTACAGGTTGTTTGTGTTGTACCTCGTCCCGTCGACGGTTATGCTTATCAACGAACCGTTTTGGTCTTCGTAGCTTATACCGCTTACGACGGTGTGCGCGATGGTTAACGCAAAGCCACCAGTATTGCTGTTGCTGTTGCTGTTCTGCGACTCATTGTACGCAACGTATGCGGTAGCCGCGACCCCAGCGACTATTACCACCGCCACCGCGACGTTAAGGCCGGGTACTGCGAGCAACGGCGCTAGGAAGGCAAAGGCGAAGCAGTCTTCCACAGGGTCGTACAGGTCCCTGAGGGCTACCGTCACGCCCCCGTAAGTGACCGAGGCGCCTTCGATCTCTCCGTCTTCGGTGTACGTTATCTCATAGTCCAGTAAACTCTCGTCTATGCTCCCGGACAGGGCATCGAACTTGACGATTGGCCCGTTGTCTGGGTCGAACGTCACTTCGACGTTGATGACGACATCCCTCAAATCGGCAGGAGACTGCGGAAACACGTCCCCGATCGTGATGGTGGTGCCGTACACCACGTTGCCTCTGAAGTCTAAAGAATACTCGCCTGACAGGTCGTCAAAAATCGAGTCGATTTTATCAAGCATCGGGTCGTTGTTGCCTATTGTAACCGTTCTCGGGCTGTACGCATCGTCATCGCCATCGTCGCTCGTGAATGTTCCCGGGACGACGACTGCGGCTGCGACCATGACCGCTACCAGCGCAAACGCGCCCAACCATGCTCTTTTCATTTTTGTTCACCTGTGTACGTAACTGGACACATCCTATATATATATGCAATCAGGCTGAGCATAACTTTGTTTAGTAATTCTGCATAGGACAATAATCCTAGTGAGTTCAAAGTTTTGGGTAACTATGAACAAGCTCGAAAGGGTCGTGCATATGCACTCAATTCAAACGCTTTTGACCGCAACCGTTTAAATACCAGGCACTCGAAATCAAAACTTTGGTGGTGTCATCATAATGGATTGACATTATTCCTGTATTGAAAACTCAGCAGCCCCCTGATGCTCCAGACGTGGTCGGTCAGGCCGATCGCCATGGCAGGCGTGGCCTTCTTCATAGACGACCTGCGCGTCAGCGTCGAGTGGGGCCTGCAGAAGTTGTAGAAGCCCCTGAACAGCTCGCAGGCGCTCGCGATGCCCGATGGTCTTGGAGAACCCGGAGCCCTTCCTCACGAACCTCCTCGGCCGGGTCCTCAGGGTGTTGTTGTGCCTCTCCACGTGCGAGGCGTCCGGGAGCTTCTTCTCCACATGCCCGAAGACCTGTTTGACCACGACGCTCGTCACGATGCCCCCCCCCCCCATCTTAACGACCTGCGCATAGTTGAGGCCGGGCATGGGGACGGGCCTCGGGCAGGGCCCTCTTCCGCTCCTCATCTTCCTCTCGGGCGTGAAGACGAGCCCGTCGCTCAGGCACGCATAGGACTCGGGACGAGCCAGCTTCCTGAACAGGTCGCGGCCAAAGGCCGCGCCGTCGATTATGTCCCGCCCGGCAGTGGAGGAAGTACAGCGTGCAGGAGCCGGCCGCCGTCCATAGCCAGGTGCCGTCTCCCCTGAACGTCTTCCCGCCCGTTCTGGGTTTTTTTGACGACAGCCCATGTCTCGCCCGTCTGGACCGTCTCGACGGACAGCCCCTCCTCGAGCGCCTCTCCCACCGACTCGGCGTGCTCGGAGGCGCCGCGCATCCACCTCATGACCGTGTTCGGGCTGTGGCCGGTGACCCTGGCCGCCGCCCTTATGCCGGAGCCCTCCTGGAGCATGTGGACGGCGAGGTCGTGCTCGTCGTGGCTGGTCCGCAGGCCGTCGTAGGCCGTCCCGGTGCGGCTGCTGAACGAGCTGCCGCACCCCTTGCATATGAACTTCATCAGGACGTCCCCGCCCTTGGTGACGCAGGTGCCGTTGGCTGTTATGTTCCCCGATCCGCACACCCCGTGCTTCTTGCAGCCTTTCCTCGGACAAGAGACGTCCAGGTGCTTCGGCTTAGGCCCTCTTTTTCCCATCTTGGAACCTCGGATGGGGTATGCCGTTTAAATACCTAATAACTGCAGTCTATTATGGAGACACCACCAAAACTTTGAACTCACTCTTCGGCGATACGCGTCGCGCCTCGAAGACGAGCCCAAGCCCGGCAGCCACCATGCACGCGGAGGTAATAAGTATTCTTTGGACGATGAGAAAGCATGGGCGAGGGATACATCCGCACATATGTCACGATCATCGGCAAGATAAGCATCTCGGATGACGGAAAGGGGAGGGTGGACGGATTGTACCTGCCTGGATGCAACCTCCCGGCGAGGGAGGACAGGGAGACCGAGGCCACAAAAGAGGCCGACAGGCAGATAGACGAGTATCTCGCGGGCAAAAGGAAGGTGTTCGACATACCGCTGACGCTTTCCGGGACGGATTTTCAGACGGCAGTATGGAAGGAGATCGGCAAGATACCTTACGGCGAGACCATATCGTATGCCGAGCTGGCTAGGAGGGCAGGAAGGGAGAAGGCGTTCAGGGCAGCCGGGACCGCCTGCGGCGCCAACCCGATATCGATAATCATCCCATGCCACAGGGTGATAAACTCTTCTGGCGCGATGGACAAGTACGGAGGAGGCGCCGCTCTGAAAAAGCGGCTCATCGACCTCGAGAGAGGCAAACCATGATCGATGTCAGGAGCGAGATATCAAAGAACGCGGATTCGAAATACAGGGAGTTCCACATAGGGCTGGTGCCGGGAATCGGCAAATGCAACGGCGTCCCGACGCCGGTTCTACGGAAGATCTCGAGAGAAGTGCGTAAAAGCGACTGGAGGAGGTTCCTTTCCATTCCGCCGGAATGTTACGAAGAGACCATAGTCCGAGCGTTGGTCATAGCCGGTGCGAAGATGGACGTGAGCGAGCGGCTGAGGCTCACGGAAGAGTTCATGCCGGAGGTGACGAACTGGGCGGTGTGCGACATATTCTGCGGCGAATGGACCGCGAAGGGCGAAGAGGAGAGGGAGGCTCTTTGGAGATGCTGCCTTCGTCAAATGGGGACGGGCGACGAGTTCAGGATGCGCGTCTCCGCAGTGATGATGCTCGCGCACTTCATCGACGGGGACCACATCGACGCCGTCCTCGATGTGCTGTCGTCCGCATGCCACCCTGGATATTACTACAAGATGGGGTCCGCGTGGGCCATCTCCGTCTGTTTCGTCAAATTCCCCGAGAAGACGGAACCTGTTCTCTTCGCCGACGCCCTCGACAAAGAGATACGCGACAAGGCTATACAGAAGATCTGCGACTCACGTCGCGTTGACAAAGCAGACAAAGAGCGGCTGAAACTCAGGAAGAGGCGTCTCGACCGACCGCTCTGATGATCTCGAACACTTTGTCGGCGTTCTCGTTCCCGACCCTTGCTCCGCGCCTCTCGAGGAACGTCCATCCGCGCTCTTTGCATTTGGACTCGAGCTCCGGGGCGGTGATCGCCACGACCTTCCCCTGCGGGAGGACGTCTCCGTCGATGACCATAGCGAACATGTCCTTCGGGACGCACACGACGATCAAATCGAAAAGCACGGACACAGCGTTGAGCTGGCCGAGATAGTCCTTCTCGGCCTGGACCCTTTCATAGTCCTCTTTGCAGGACATGACACCGTCATACCTCATCAACACATAGTTCCCCGGAACGAAGCCGAACCGTGACGATATGACGCCGAAAGACACGTCGCATGCCTTGCGGCCGTCGTCCTCGGCGGCGGCCAGCCGGGCGACGAGGCGCTTCACTTCGGTCATGCGGCCTCCGAACATCTCGAAGGCGCTTCCTATCCTGTCCACGAGGAAGACGGCCGAATCGTTGGTGACGACGAGGATCCTCTTCACTTTCGCACCCTCTTCGCCGAGAAACGGTGTGCGATGCTGCAGCTTCCTTCCTCAGACACCATGCATGGACCCATGGGGCTGGACGGCCTGCAGGCCGTGGCGAACATCGGGCATTCCTCGGATCTGATCAACCCGCGGAGCACCTCTCCGCATCTGCACCCTGCGGCCTCCGCCTCCACGTCGGGAGTCGTTTTCAATATGTCCTCGTGCACGACGGTGGCGTCATGCTCCGAGTGCTTCTGGCGCAGGGCGAGCGCGCTCTTGGGAATCATGGGGAAGCCCCTCCATTCCCTGTCGACGGGAACGAACGTGTCCTCCATGAGCTTCCTTGCTATGGGGTTGCCTCCGTCTTTAACGAGACGGGTGTATTCGTTCTCCACCTCGGCGCGATCCTCGTATATCTGCTTGGTCAGCATGTACGACGCCATCAGGACGTCCAGCGGTTCGAATCCGGCGACCACCTGGGGCATACGGTATTTTTCGGCGAACGGCCTGAAGATGTCCAGGCCGGTGATGACGGCGACATGCCCAGGCATTATGAACCCGTTGACCTTCGTCTCGCCCATGTCGAATATCGCCTCGAGGGCGGGAGGGCATATCCTGTGGCAGCTGTATATGCTGAAGTTGCTTGGCAGAGGCTTCTGCAGAGGCACGCAAGTGGAGGGGGCGGTGGTCTCGAACCCCACGGCCACGAACACGAGCGGCGACGCCTGCTCGCCAGCCATCCTGACGGCGTCCTCTATGGAGTACACGATCCGTACGTCCGCGCCGTCCGCTTTAGCGTCGAAGAGGGAGCCGATGGTGGTGGGTACCCTCATCATGTCCCCGAATGCCGTCACGGTGACGCCGTTCCTTGCCAACGTGATGGCGTCGGCGACCTCCTTGCCTGTGGTCACGCACACAGGGCACCCCGGCCCTTGGCATATCTCTACGCCCGCGTCAAGGAGCATGTCCTCCAACCCGAACCTTACGATCGTGTCTTGATGAGTTCCGCACACGTGCATGAACTTGTTGCTGAGCCCCATGTCCTTTATGGATGCCATGATTTTCTTTGCGGTCTCGCCGTCACGGTATTTGAACATCAATCCTCCTCCACGATGTCAAGGCATTTCACGAAGCAGCTCCGTCCTGAGACGACGGTCACCGGCCCTTTGCATTCGGGGCATGAAAGCAGGGGGACGCTGTGCTCCTCCCCATAACCTAAGTCGATCAGCCCCGCAGGCCCGTCGTACCCGCATTCTGCGCAATTTACGCACACAGGCTCCTCCTCGATGACCAGGGAGGATCCTTCCAGCACAGAATCCCGCGTTATGACGCCGTATGCGAACTCGATCTGCTCGTGTCCGAGGTTCGTCAGCTTCCCGATGACCAATGTCACTTCGGGCACCGACTTCACGTTGTATTTTTTCAGCTCCTCGAGTATCGACGACACCAGATCGGAGACGACAGCCACTTCGTGCACGGAGCGGTATCGCAGTGCTGTTTTTAACGGTAACAGTCCCACGTCGCATTTGTGTACGCTCGTGCGTGCGAGGCGTGAGTCTCCTCCTATCAGTTCGAGACGCCTGCAACCCGTCTTGCCTGCGTAAAGTCTGAGGAGGTGTTAAAGGACTCTTATTATGACCATTATGACCGTAATAATGACCATTATGACCGTAATAATGACTATAATTATTGACTTTAAATATATAAAATAGATATATGGACTATGAATGTTTCCCACTTCATGTCGCCGGAGATTAAGGAGACGATAACGGATTCAGGGCAATACACGTCCGACGAGCCGGTGCTTGAAGACATAGGCATGGACAGCATCGACTCCGCCACTCTTAGGAGTTACCGTGAATCGCTGAGGGCATGCAAAGGGGGGCATCCGTGGGTCAAGCTGCAGGACGAGGATTTCCTAGAAGTTATCGGGGCCGCAGGGCAAGGCAGGGATGGAATCCTCCATCCAACCCGGGCAGGACTTCTCATGTTCGGCAAGGAGCATCGCATCACGCACGTGTATCCCGAGTATTTCTTGGATTACAGAGAAGGGAACGGCGCAGAGAGATGGTCGTACAGGCTGCAGTCTCAGTCGGGCGAATGGAGCGGGAACGTGTTCGACTTCTTCACTGCGGTCACTGGGAGGCTGTCGGTGTCCGTCGTCTCGCCTTTCAAGTTGGATGGGTGGGTCAGGAGGGGAGATTCGGACGCGTTCGCCGTTGCGAGGGAAGCGGTCGCGAACGCGCTGATACACTCAGATTACAACGTGGGGGCGGGAGTCGTCATAGAACTGCGCCACAACGTCATCACCGTCTCAAACCCCGGGACGTTCCGTATCCCTCTGTCAGATGCGGTCAAAGGGGGCAAAAGCCATCCCGGGAACAGCAGGATCATGATGATGTTCTTGCTTGTCGGACTGGCGGAGCGTGCGGGTTCCGGACTGTACTCCATCGTCGAGTCGGAGCGTGCTGGAGTCATAGACGACGTGAAGGTAGAGGAGTCACGCGACATGTAGAGGGTGGCCCTGACAGCGGACCTCTCTCCGAAGGCATCGGCGGTAGGCCGTTCGGCATCTGAGGTACTGGATGCCCTGAAATCTGACGGCTCTGCCACGATGGCGGCTTTGGCAGAGACGACAGGAGTGTCTGAGAAGACGGTGTCAAGAGTCCTGTCCGAACTGAAAGCGGCAGGCATTATCGTCCGCGTCGGCAGCAGGAGGGGCGGTCGCTGGGAGATAAGATAAGCGGCGAAGTCCTCAGTAAGCAGACCTTCCGACATGACATTGCACACGCAGACGGTGCGCATGCGTGGATGGCATGAGGCCGCATACCTGTCGCCGCTAATGCCTTTCAGCGGGTCTGCGTTTGACGACTGATGTTTATCGTCGTCCTCGCATGATTCTCCAAGCCTCTGGAGGAACATGGCGGCCGCCAAGCCTCCTTCGACCAACGAGAGCTGTCGCTCCCCACCGTCACGGCTGCCCGTCCGTCGGGCCGCGGCCGTCGCACATGTCACGCACGACGCACTTCCAGCAACGCGGACGTCTAGGCAGGCAGACCTCCTGCCCGTGCCTCACCACGTACCTGTTTATGTCGGACCACCGCTCCTCCGGCGTGATCGCCATAAGCTCGAACTCCGTTGCCTCTGGACTCTTCGTGCGCACGAGCCCCATCAGGTTGGAGATTCTGTGCACGTGAGTGTCGACGCAGACGGACGGGATCCCCATGGCGTACGACCGCACGCAGGCGGCGGTCTTCCTTCCGACCATGGGGAGGAGCAGGAGTTCTTCGGTATCTGAAGGCACGATCCTGTCATGCTTTTCTATAAGGACGCGGCAGCAGTCGACGATTGCGCGCGCTTTCTGCAGAGGGAAGCCAGCGGGGCGTATCAGAGCCGCCACGTCGTCCGCGTCAGCGGCGGCGATAGAATCAATCGTGCCGTACTTCCTGAAAAGATTGTCCGACGCCTTCCTCGTGTTGTCGTCACGCGTCCTTTGAGAGAGTATCGTCGCTATCAGAACATGGAACGGGTCGCGCTCCCACTCGGGGTTAAGGCCCTCCGAGGACCTCCCCGGATATGCCCCCTGGTCATACTCCGCAGACAGGACGTCCAACATCCTCACGACGTCCTTTTTCATGCTCACTCCTTCCTCTGGACGTTCTGCATCCCGCCCAGATGCCTCACGGCCTCGGCCGAGATCGGA
>JAITOF010000014.1 GCA_031290095.1 Candidatus Methanoplasma porotermitis | reverse complement strand
GCGGCGGCGGGCATGAAGGCCTCCGACCTCAACGAGACGATCGGCCAGGTCCTCGCGCTCTACGAGAAGGGCTTCGCCAAGCCCCCCGAGGGCAAGACCTTCCGCGAGTGCTACGACGTCAGGTCCGTCAAGCCGACCGCGGAGTACCTCGAGGTCTACGACAAGGCCGTCCGCACCCTGAGGGACTGCGGCCTGCCTATAAAGCACTAAACTTCAACGCCGCGGGGCAACCCGCGGCAACAATATTTCAACTAATTCTAAATCTATTAATATGAATGCGATTGTTTGAAGGTCATGACCGTGTCCAGAGCATTGAACGTCTTTGATTCATTCGACAGGTTCGTCACAGGGAGCAAAGTCAGAGAGGACACATGGGATTATGTAACCATCCCGACCAACGCAATGAACATGAAGGAAAAATGGAACATCTCCTTCGACAACAAGATAATACCTGAGGACGACGACCTTTCGGACCGACTCTTCCATGCCGGACTCGAGATGTTGGCCGTCACTGGCTTTTACAACACCAATCTCGGCCGGGCCCTGTCGATCAGCGAAGAAGAGATATTGGAGGGCATAAAGAGTGCCCCGAAGAAGATCAGGCTCGGCAGAGGCAAGGAGATGGTAAGCTGCAAGTCAAGACACGGCAACAGCCGAAGGAAGCCGATCATACAAGGGGGTCCGACCGGCGCCTCTGTGTCCGAGGACATGTTCTCGCCTATGATGCAGTCCTATGCGCAGGAAGCCACCGTGGACGTGCTTGTCAGCGGAGTCCTGAACACTGTAAGCGGACATCCTGCCACGACCAACACGCCATGGGAGATCAAAGCCACTCTGGCCGAGATCAGATACGTCAGGGAAGCGTGCTGCATGGTCGGAAGGCCCGGAATGGGCATATAGGGGCCCGAGACGCCGCTGTCGGCGGCAGGAAGGCTGTCGGCAGGCCTTTCCGAGCATGGCCTGAAAACTTATGACGCACACGAGGTCTCACAGCTCAACGAGCTGAAGATTGACAACAGCGGCATGAACATGATTGCCGGATGGGCGCAGTCCGACGATATAATCATGATGGAGCAGATGCCAATCTTCGGAGGGTACTGCGGCGGGGTCGAGGAGACGGCGATATGCGATGTCGCAACGATGCTTGCGTCGTTCGCGCTTTTCGAATGCGACATACACTTGGACGGCCCCATACATATAAGATGGGGTACGACCACGACGACGGAGACTCTGCAAATAGCCGCGCACGCGGCGGCGGCATTGGACAGGAACACGGATCTCCTTCTTGCAAACCAGTATTACACTCTCGCGGGGCCCTGTACCGAGATGTGCCTCCTCGAGACCGCCGCACAGGCGGTCACCGACACTGCGTCGGGCAGAGAGCTTGTTTCCGGCGTGGCATCCTCTAAAGGGGTCGTCAAAGACAAGACCACGGGGATGGAGGCAAGGATGATGGGAGAGGCCGCGACGGTAGTGGCGGGAATGGAGGTTTCCGAGGTCAACAGAATCCTCGAATCCATCATCGACTGTTACAGGGACCAGTACTCGAAACCCCCTCTGGGAAAGAGGTTCCAGGACTGTTATGACACCAAAAACATAGTCCCTACCGAAGAGTACCTTAATGTTTACGACAAAACGCTGAAAACTCTTAACAAATGCGGTCTGAACATATGACTGACACACAATACGGAGGCTTAACAGAATGACAGAATACTGCATAGCTTTGGACATCGGTACCAGCGGTTTCCGATGTCAGGCCCTCGACAAGGCCACTGGCGAGACGCTTGCCACCTCAGTCACGGCACGGCACCCTATACCTGGTATGAACGTCATCGACCATGTGAACTATGCCATGGTCGCCGGAGAGGAGGTGGCCAACGGCCTGATGATCGACGCGGCGAACAAACTGTTCGCATCCTTGGGCATCGACCTCTCCAAGGTCAGCGTCGTCGCTGTCTGCGGCAACCCGTTCCAGCTCTCGCTCTTCCAGAACATAGAGATCAGGGACCTCGCGTATGCCGGGAAGAACATGCTCAAATCGCTGGGCGTCGTCTCTCCGCCGAGGGACGGCGACGTTGTGAACGCATCGGGCCTCGGCCTCAAGGGCATGCCGGACGCCGTCGTCGTCATACCTCCTGCGGTCACGCATGAGATCGGAGCGGATGCGATCGCCATGCTCATGATCACCGACGTGCTGGACTCGAAAGAGCCTTGTCTGGTCGTCGACTACGGCACGAACGCCGAAATGGCGCTCATCGCAGACGGCAGAGTGTATACAGGCTCGGCCGCCGCCGGGCCCGCACTGGAGGGACAGCAGATTGAGAAAGGCATGCTGGCCGCTCCAGGGGCCATCGCAGACGTGGACATAACGGAGAACGGGTGGAAGTGTTCTGTAATAGACGAGTCGATGATCACAAGGGGCGGAGACGTCGTCGACCCGAAAACAGGAGCCACCGTATCTGCCGGGACGATGCACAAAAAAGCAGAAGGCATCACCGGAACAGGAGTGGTTGCCGCGCTAAGCTGCGGATTGGAGTCAGGCCTGATCCATCCTCCGAGAATAGACAGCCCGGACGGCAGGCTGCATCTTCAGGACGGCGTCTGCATATCCTCCAAGGACGTGGACGAGGCAGGAAAGGCCATAGGGGCCCTGCGTGCGGGATTCCTAACCCTTCTGCACGAGGCGGGGCTGTGGGTCGAGGACGTCAAGCTCGCATACATGTCCGGAGCCTCGGGACTTTACGTCGATGCCGTCAAGGCGCTCAAAATCGGGATGGTCGTCCCAGGAGCCGAGCGCATAATACAGTTCGGCAACACGTCTATAGAGCTTGCGAGGCGCATCGCGCTGGGGAAGGTCGACATGGCCGACCTGCGCGACTTTGCCAAGCGCCTGAGGGCGACGCACTGCATGTTCGCCACGGCTCAGACTTTCAAAGACATATACGCTGTGGAGTATTCCCTCTGGTGTTGCGGAATGCCGATGTCGGAATACAACAACATGCTGGACATATACAGCCTCCCGCACCTGCCCGAACAGACGGGCGCCCCGTCGGTGAACAGGATATCTGCTACCGACCTTCCGGACGCAGAGAAGGTCAAAGTCAACATACTATATGACGCAGGCACCGTGCTGAAAGGCGTCATCGACGGATGCGTCCAATGCGGGGCATGCGTAGAAGAATGTCCTGAGGACGCCCTCCGCATAGAGGAAGAAGGCGGCATGGCGTACGGCTATGTGAAGTCGGACCGTTGCGCAGGCACCTCATGCAGAAGGTGCGAACGCGTGTGTCCCGACGGAGTCCTCCAGCTCACGCCCTTCGAGATCCTGAAGTGATCATCCGTCTGTGGAGCACGTCATCTCCGTTCCGATGATTCCGGCGAGTATCATGGCTATGAACAGAATCTTCAGGGACCCTAGGGCCTCTTCGAAGAACAGCACGCCCATCACGATGCTGCCTATCGCCCCCACGCCTACCCATACCGCATAGCCGCCGCCCACGGGCAGGCCTTTGCGAAGGCCGGCGTTAAGCGACAATATGCTGCATGCCAGCAACACCAGGGTCGCAGCCGCCCACGGCAGGTCTCTAAAACCGTCGGAAACCTTCATGGTCGCCGCCCATGCGGCCTCGAATACCCCGCCTATGAGCACCCACGACCATGCGTTCATTCAGACTCCTCCGGTTGCCAGCCCGACTGCTCCCACTATGATCAGCGTTATGAACAGGAGCCTCCTCCTCTCCACGCTTTCATCGTAGAGAAGCAATCCGAGGATGACTGTCCCGACCGCCCCGATGCCGGTCCATATGGCGTATGCGGTGCCTACCGGGACCTCTTTCATGGCGATCGACAAACAGAACGGGCTTGCGATTATGAGCACGACGGCCGCGACTGCCCAAAAAGGATCTCTGAAATTCCGAGACTTTTTCATGGCAAGAACCCATGTGGGCTCCAGGATGCCTCCGACTATCAGCCAGGCGTATGCAACCATACTGAACATGTATATCCGCAGATGTCGTGTCGCGACGTCTGACGATTATGAACGAACTATATAATCGTTTATTTATGAATTTAAACCGCGCCGTATGCCTCGTAATGAAAATCTAACGGCGCACCGCTCGCGGCGTGTCACGCGAATATGTTCTCTGCGATAAATCGCTGCATGCGGCTGGGGCCCGTCGGATTATGCGCGTGCAGCCTGACAAGCGTATTTTGAATGTGCCCATATGGAGAACGGAGTCTAGCGTTAATTTCCGAACATAGTTCATAATATAGAAAATATTAAATACTAATTGTGAAATTTTATGGCTAATATAAGATAGTTTTAAATATTATGGATAATTATATTGTGTTATATGGGTCTAAGGTGACGAGCCTTGCGTCCGTATGTTACAGTCTCGGCTTCCGGGACTGCCTCGATAATCTCGAGGCCCCCCTGTCCGTCTGAGTATATTATACTCCACCTCCTTACCACCGCGAAAGGGCGGACAGGGACAATCGGGGCAAAGAAAGAATAAATAATAGCTAAATAATCCAATCAAACGCAGCTGATGGATGGGAGACGGTCTGGGACCAGTAAGCCTCTAGAGCCGATCCAGCGGGGTTCGATTCCCCGGTCTCTCGCCATCATTACACTGGCGGTGATGACATCAATGTAGGCTTTACAGATTCGCAGGTGCAGAAGCTGAGAGAGTACGGGGACGACCCGCGAGACAGGTCGACCTATGACGACGCAGACGCGAGGGACAAGGCGTTCAGCAGGCTCATGGCCGATCTGGTCTCCGCGAACAAAAAGGAGGTCTCGTCCGCAATCGCCTCGCCGACCCGCCATGCTTTGACGAAGCTCGAAGCCGATATCGCCACGCTTCTCATATCCAAAGGGTTCGTCGAGGTGAGGACGCCGACGATCGTTTCCGTCGCATCCCTGGCGAAGATGACCATAACGGAGGATCATCCCCTGTACAAGCAGGTGTTCTTCATTGACGGCAAGAGATGCCTCAGGCCCATGCATGCGATGAACCTCTACTATGTCATGAGAAAGCTTCGCGACCACACGGACGGCCCCGTCCGCATATTCGAGATAGGGTCATGTTTTAGAAAAGAGTCTCACAGCGGCACGCATCTTGAGGAGTTCACGATGTTGAATCTCGTCGAGCTCGGCCCCGACAGGGACGCGATGGAAGCCCTGAAAGAAAACATCACGGACATAATGGACCTGACAGGTCTGAACTACGCCCTTTCAAGAGAGGAATCCGACGTATACAGGGAGACGTTGGACGTGGAGGTGGACGGCGTGGAGCTGGCTTCCGGCGCCGTTGGCCCCCATGTATTGGACTCGGCGCACGACATACATGAGCCGTGGAGCGGCGTGGGATTCGGATTGGAGCGGCTGCTCATGCTCATGAACAACAAAGGAAACGTCAAAAAGATGGGCAGAAGCCTCAGCTATCTGAACGGCGCGAAGATCAACTGATGTGATGTGATGAGTGTGGAAGATATAATCGGTAGTGCGCTTCTGAAAGAAAGGATCGGAATCGACGATGTCGTCGCATTGTTGTCCGCAAAAGGCGCCGAAGCCGAAGCCGTCAAAGAAGCTGCCCGCAATACAAGGGACAGGATGTTCGGCGACAGGACCTTCGTCTACGGTTTCGTCTATTTCTCCACATACTGCAGGAACGACTGCGCGTTCTGCTACTACAGGAAGACCAACAGCCTCCGCAGGTACAGGAAGTCTGCGGACGAGATCGTCGCGCTCTCGGGAAGTCTGAAGGACGCAGGCATAAACCTCGTCGACCTGACGATGGGCGAGGACCCCGTCATGTGCGCCGACGGCCACCGTACGATGAGGGACGTCGTCCGCAGGGTCAAGGAGGAGGTCGACATAGCCGTCATGGCCTCTCCGGGCGCCATGGACGAAACATCGTTCAAACCGATGAGCGAGGCGGGCGCGGATTGGTTCGCTTGCTATCAGGAGACGTACAACCGCGACCTGTTCTCCAAACTCAGACTGGAGCAGGACTTCGACCGCAGGCTCAGCCAAAAGACGTGGGCCCGCGAAGCAGGCATGCTCACAGAGGACGGAATGATGGTCGGCCTTGGAGAGACTGTTCGGGACAGGGCGGACTCCATCCTCAGGATGGGGGCCCTCGGTTGCGAGCAGATAAGGGCCATGACGTTCGTGCCGCAGGAAGGAACCCCCATGTCCGGGACGAGCGCCTCGACGTCGGACGACGAGCTCATGAGCATCGCGGTCATGAGGTTGCTGTTCCCCGACCGCCTGATACCCGCCTCCCTTGACGTGGAAGGCATAGCAGGCCTGAGGACGAGGCTTGACGCAGGGGCGAACGTGATTACTTCGATCGTTCCGCCCAAGATGAACCTCGCGGGCGTGGCGCAACATGAGCTGGACATAGACAACGGCCACCGTTCCGTGCATCATGTTCTGGAGATGCTTGACGCCATGGGGAAGAGGGCGGCCACCTGCGGGGAATACAACGAATCCGTGTCAAAAATGAAATCAAAGGTCAGGATAGGCGATTAGGATGAGAATAGGGATTGTTGGAGGTGCGCTGCAAGGGATGGAAGCCGTCCTCTTGTCGGGGAAGGCAGGTATTGAGACTTTGGTCATAGACAGGAAAGGAGACGCGCCGGCTGGCTCCCTTTCGGACTCCTTCATGATGGCCGATGCCGTCAGCGACAGAGACGCCGTGAAGAGGGCGTTGTCCGATTGTGATTTCGTCATACCCGCATGCGAAGAGATCGACGCCCTGACGTCGCTGAACGGAATGACGAAGGAGATCGAGGTCCCCTTCCTGTTCGACATGGATTCATATACGATCTCCTGCTCCAAGGAGAAGTCCAACGAGATAATGGCTTCAGCGGGCGTGCCTCTGCCCAAGCCATGGCCTGAGTGCGGGTTCCCTGCCATCGTCAAGCCCTCGTCGCAGAGCGGGAGCATAGGCGTCTGCGCAGTCAACAGCTACGACGAGATGGAATGCGCCCTTAAGGTCGTGGAGAGGCTGAACGACACGCCTATCGTGCAGGAGTTCGTCTCAGGGAAGAGCGTGTCCGTGGAAGTCATCGGAAACGGGGACGTTGCGACGCCGTATGTCACGACAGAGGTGGTCCTCGACGTCAACTATGACTGTAAGAGAGTCATATGCGAGCCTCGAATAATGAACGACGAGGACGACTCCGAGTTCGCAAGGATCGGGAGGGACGTCGCAGAGGTAATACGCCTCAGGGCCCTGATGGACGTTGAAGCGATCCTCACTGATAAAGGACTGAGAGTGCTGGAGATAGACGCCAGAATTCCCAGCCAGACGCCTGCGGCCGTGGAAGCGGCAACGGGGATCAACTTGTTGCAGGAGCTCGCATTCTCGTCGATAGGAAGGAGCACAGGCGCCGTGAACAGCGGAGGCTGTTCCGTATACGAACATTACGTCATAGAGAATGGCGTGATGAGGGCATGCGGAGAAAAGGAGTTCGGACACGTCCGCTCGCCGCGCATAGAGGAAGGATTCCTGGGGTCGGACCTCGCAATAACGGACCATAGCTGGGGGAAGGACGAATGGAGAGTTACCGTTATCAGCTCCGGACGGACGCCGGCGGAAGTGCTTGAAAAGAGGAAGGCGTTCATACGCAGAGTCATGAGCGAATGCGACGTCACCGAGTATATAGACGAGTCTCCGAGGTTCGTCTGATGACGCGTCTGACGGACGACCTGGTGAGAGGAGTCTCGGGGTCGCTGGACTCAGTGGACGACATGCTCAGAAGGACCACCGGGATGGGGAGGATGGAAATGGCCTGTGACGCGTTGGGCCTGAGTCCAGGCGACATAAGCCTTGAAGGCTTCAAAGCATTCGCCGTTCCGATAACTTCAGGCCTCGGCGTGATCAAAAGGTTCTCAGAGTCCGTGGCCGAGATAGCCCGCAAGCTCGGCATGGATGCGAGCGTGACCGAGTCCTCCGACGTGACGGGGTTCGCAGAAGCCGTCAATGCGGGGGCAGAGACGGTGTTCATGGCCGACGACACGACGTTCGCGGCATACAACGTCAAAGCCGGGACGTATGCCAACAACTCGTTCTGCACTGCGGCGGGATACACTAGCGCGCTGAAGGGCGCGGCGGGAGGGCTGGAAGGCCGTAAGGTGCTGGTGCTGGGTGCCGGGCGGGTCGGGAGCATCGCCGCAGGCATGATGGTCCGCGGCGGCGCCGCTGTCTGCGTGGCGGACATCGAGACGGAAAGAGCCGAAAGGCTCGCCTCCGCCATAGGGGCGAAGGCGTCAGACGACATCCGTAAAGCGATATCCTCTCACGATTTGATACTCAACGCAAGCCCCGCCCGCATCCCCGGGAGCATCATAAGGGAAGGCGCGATAATATCGTCGCCCGGCATCCCCCACACGTTCGATGCGGAAGGGCTGTCGAAGGCTACGGTCATACACGACCCTCTTGACATAGGGACCAGCGTGATGGCCATGCAGAGCGCCTCCTTCTCAAGGCTCAAGTGACGGCCCGGCTCCCGATGCGGCGTCAGGATTGGTTGCTCAGACGTAATTATTATACCGAACAGCCGATTTCGGCATGTGAGCGCCGAGGCTGAAAAGGACATCGAAACGATGCTCGGAGACCCGAGGAAGGCCCTGGTAGCCTTCTCGATACCGATAGCGGTGGCTCTGCTCGTACAGCAGAGCAACACCCTCGTGGACAGCTTTTGGGTCACAAGCCTCGGCGGAGACGCCATGGCCGCAATCGGGCTCCTCAACCCGATATATGCGGTCCTGATAGGCATAGGCAACGGGCTCGGCATCGGCGCGGCGGCGGCCATAGCCCGCAAGATAGGCGCTGGAAACCGCGAAGAAGCGTCAGGCATAGCCTCGCAGGCCGTCACGCTCGTCGTCGTCGTCTCCGTCGTGGCGACGCCGTTCCTTTTGTTCATGGGCGAGCCGCTCCTGAGGCTCATAGGCGCGGGGGCCACCATCGAGACGTCGATGCAGTACGCCTTCCCGCTATTTCTTTCCACCGTGCTGGTCATAATGAGCGGCGTGATGTCGGGGATCCTTCGCGGAGAAGGGGCCATTCGCCGTTCTATGTACATACAGATCGTGGCGGCAGTCGTCAACATCGTCCTCGACCCGATATTCATCTACAACTTAGGGTGGGGGATCGCAGGCGCGGCGTGGGTGACGGCCATCTCGCTGGCCGCCTCCGTGGCGATCAGCCTCTTCTGGTACGCCTCCGGCAAGAAGACGTACCTTAAACTCAGGCTGAGCGAGATGCGGTTCCACGCGCCTCGCATGCGCGAGATACTCTCTGTCGGAGGCCCTCAGAGCCTCGAGTTCGCAGCCATGAACGTGTTCAACGTGGGGTACAACCTGTGCGTCATCAAGGTCGGGTCCACGGACATCATGGGCCTTTACACCGTGTCGTGGAGGATAATATACCTGCTAATGATCCCCGCCCAGGCCATGGGCGGGGCCATCGTCTCCGCGTGCTCGGCGGAGTTCGGCATGAAGCGCTACGACATGATCAGAAGCGCCTATGCGTATGCGCTCAAAGTCTCGGTGTCGACGCTTGCGGCGCTCGCCGCTGTAACGGCCGCCGTCGCCGGCCTGATCGCGACGGTGTTCACCTCTGGCCCGGACATGCAGCATCTTCACGACGACATGACGGTCATGCTGAGGATCCTCGTGATACTGGTGCCGTTCTTCGGCCCCGTCTACGTGGGGTCGTCGCTCTTGCAGGCCCTAAACCGCTCCAAAGTCGCTCTGATGTCGTCGGTCATACGCAACACCGTGCTCACGATCCTGTTCTTCTCCGCCGCATACGTCGTCGGGACGGTGCCGTCCCTGTGGTGGGCGATGGTCGTCGGCGAGATCTTCGGAGGTGCGCTCATGGGGTACTGGGCATACGTAGTTTTGAAGGATTCCGCCAGGAAGGACGGGCGTTCGGCGTCGGTGTGATCCGTTCACGTCCACTTCGGACGCATAGGACGAACATAGGGACGCTGTCGGCGTTTGAGAATTCCGGCTTGAACACGCCGACAACGAATCGCCTGCGCCCCTTTCCAGCCGGAGGGCGCGGAATCCGACCTCCCGGCCGCTGTCGCAATTTCAAAAACGCGGTTCTTGTGTTTTTTGTCGCGTCCAGGGGGGGGGGGCCAGAACTTCTGCAAGCGCTCGACGGCCCCCAGCCTGAACACGATCGTTGGCGGCGCGTTGTGCGCGTTCAGTCACCAATATATACGTCCGACGCAGATGACTGTCGCATCCGTGCGCCTGTCCGAGGCAACACACAGGTTGAATCCAGGGGGGCGTTCGCGGGGGGATTCATCAAATGAGGCTTTATTCGAGGGGGGGGGGGGGCGCAGGCTCCTCCTGGCGTTGGCGCTGGCCGCGATAGCGGTGAGCGCTGTATTGATTGTGATTAACGACGAGAACGTGGTCCACGACTCGGACGCAGTGCCGTTCGCAGGAGGAGACGGCACGGCGGCGGACCCGTACATCATATCCACGTACGCGCAGCTGAACGGCGATTTTCGAACAACAGTAGGCGTTACGGGAGGCGCTAACCCCTACGGGGCCGGCCTGTACTTCGAGCTGGGCGCGGACATAGCGCTCGTCGGCAACTGGACGCCCATACCCGGGTTCAGGGGGAGTTTCGACGGCGACGGCCACCATATAACCGGGCTGACGATCGTCGCCACGACTTGGGGAGGGCACGGCCTGTTCGCTACCAGCGAAGGGACCATAAAGAACCTCAACCTTACGGTAGAAGGCATCCAGTACAACGGAACCACTTCAAACAATAGCAATGAAAACGCCTCCATAGGCGGCCTCGTAGGCTACGGCAGCGGAACGATCGAGAACGTCCGCGTGACGCTCAACGGCGACATAATATCCAACACAAGCGATGCGGATCGCGTAGGAGGCATAGTTGGCCTTACAAATCCCGTCTCAAGCGAGGTCTACAACACACCACCTGGATATGCTTTCGGGTCAAGCGGGGGTCTTATCGACTCCTCAGTCACAGGCACGGGTAGCGTAAGCGGGGGAGTCGCAGGAGGAGTCGTGGGAGAATCCAGAGCAGCTACTATAAAACGCTCCTACTCCACAGTGGATGTTACAGGGAGTACATATGCAGGCGGATTCGCTGGCCTGGCCTGGTCTCCTATCGAAGATTCCTTTGCAACGGGAAATGTCAGCTTTCATATGTTGTATCATCAAAGTACTTCTTTTGAAATGGTAGCCGGAGGATTTGCTGGATTGTCTTCGTCAGGAACGGCAGGCTCATTAGTCAGGTCGTACTCCACAGGCAATGTAAACATATCGGGTGATTTTAGTGGCTTTGCTCATGTATACGTAGGGGGGTTTGTGGGATTTGGGCAGATCTTTGGTTATATTGAAAACTGCTATACCAGGGCAGAATCGGTCACGGTGACGGACACGGGTGGTGCCGTCACGCTGTATGCTGGCGGGTTTATTGGCACAACCCAATTTGGGATGCCAAATGTGTATAGCACAGCGTCCACGGTGACCGCTACCAGCGCTGGCGGCGGCACGACGTATGCGGGAGGCTTCATAGGAAATGCGTCTGGTTCGTTTGGAGGTGCATTCTACGACAGCGACCTGTACGGCGGAAGCAGTGCCGGCGGCGGCACCGTGACCGGGGTCACGGGCAAGACGACCGCCGAGATGAAGACCAGCTCCACGTTCACCGGCGCGAGCTGGGACTTTACCACCGTCTGGAGGATAGACAGCACAGGGGGCGTGAACGACGGGTACCCGTACCTCGCGGCGACGCCCAAGGTCGCGGTGTCGGCCGACGCCGCCGGCGGGTACACAGTGGCGGCGGACACGTTCGAGTACTCCGTGAACAGCTCCGGCGCCTGGACCCAGGGAAGCACGGCCAGCGTCCCCGTCGGAGAGACGGTGTCGTTCAGGGTCAAGACCGCCGCGCCCGGATACGCCCACAGCTACTGGACGCAGGGCTCGGCGATCGTCGCGTACAACACGGCCACCGTCACGGCGCCTGCGGGCGGGACCACGGTCACGGCGCACTTCATCGACGCGGCCGACGCCGCGACCCTGACGGCGAGGGCGTTCCCGCAGGACGCGGGGGCGTTCGCGTTCAGAGTCGACGGCGGCGCGACGTTCGCATACACCGGGCCCGTCACCGTCCTGAAGTCTTCCACGATCAGCCTGACCGCCTCCCCCGCGACGGGGTACGCGTTCTCGACGTGGTCGGGAGGCTACGGCGCGGCCAACCCAGCGAGCATATCCATGAGCGCGGGCGACGTGTCCGTGACGGCGGCCTTCAAGTCATCGGCCGACGCGAGCAACGCGAACCTCTCCCTCACCGCCAGCCCGTCGGCGGGAGGCGGCTTCCAGTACGAGCTCAAGTACGCCGACGGCTCGTACACCGACGTGTTCGCCATGGCGTCCGGCGGGACGGCCAGGCTGCCCCAGGGGACGGTGATCCGCACAACCGCGGTCCCGTCCGCCACCTACAGGTTCGTCGAGTGGAACAACCTGTCGACGTCCGCCGCGAGGGAGGACACGCTCACCTCGTCGAACCTGAGCCTCACCGCCACGTTCGTGCAGGGGATATTCGTCACGGCGGCGGCGGACCCGTCGGGCGCGGGGACGTTCACCTTCAGCGTCAACGGCGCGGCGCACTCGGCGCAGGCGGGAGACCAGGTGAAGCTGTTGAACGCAGGGGCGGACACGGTCAGCATAACGGCGGCGCCGACGGGGGCGAACGCGTTCCTCTACTGGACGCAGGGCGCGGGCGCCGCGCCGATCTCGTTCTCGGCGACGCTGCCGGCGCAGGCGCCGTCGGCGGACACGACGTACACCGCGCACTTCACAAGCGGCCCGACGGTGACGGTGAACGGGTACTACGACGCGTCGAGGGGCAAGGTGCAGTTCGCGCTCGCTCTCGGCGACGTGCCGGTCGACGGGGCGCCCATATCGGGAGGAGGCTCCGTAACCGTTGCCTCCGGCACCGCCGTGTACGTGCATGCGTCGCCGCTCGCAGGCCACCAGTTCAGCTACTGGGCCAAGCAGCACGGCGGCTCGACCGCGGCGATGTCGGCGGCCGACGCTACCGACCCCGACGTCGGCCTATCGGCGGCGGAGGTCGTCGCCGCGAACAGCCCGATAAGCCTCTACGCTTACTTCGCGCACACCGCCACGGCGGCGGACTACGA
>JAITOF010000068.1 GCA_031290095.1 Candidatus Methanoplasma porotermitis | reverse complement strand
TGACATTAGGTTTAAATAGAGTATCTTTAATCATGTTGTACCCCACCTAGCTCAGACTGGCTAGAGCGGCTGACTGTAGAGTGTTCTCGGAGAGATCCGATACAGCCGCTGAAATCAGCAGGTCCCCTGTTCAAATCAGGGGGTGGGGACCATTTCTATCCAGCATGTCCGACAAAGACTCACTTAACTTTTTTTCGGAAAATTTGCATTGTGCCGCTGAATGTTGCAGATTACGAGGGCGCGCGGTCGGAGCAGAGGTGGCCATCGTCGGCCGGGCAATAAAGTGACCTGCCGCGAGGCGGAGGGCCGAGGAAAGGCGCGCGTCCCGCGCGCCTTGGCGACAGGGACTCCCCCGACGCCTTAGCGGATGCGGTGGAAAGTATTATGTTTTCTGCAAGAGTCAGGGCGGCAGGTCGCAGTTTAAGATGGAATAAAGAAAGGTTCGCGTGCGAACTTTTCTTTCTGCTTACGACTGTATGGTTATCTTCTTGTCAAAACAGATTCATAAAAAAACAATATAAATGAAATGCCTATATCGCACATGGACCGTATTTCAGTCAGAAAAATACAAAGACTTCACAATATGGCCATTGATTCAGGCAGTAACGAGTCAGAACAAATTTTAAGAGATCTTATCAGAGATGAAGGAACATTATTTTACATCGTAAACAAAGCATGTATGATAAGTGACGATATGAAATGTGCAGCATCTCTACTTCATAGTATTGCAACACTTCACCCGTTTGTTGAAGGAAACAAAAGAACAGCGGTATTGGCTGCGGAATTTGTAATGCTGGATAAAATCATTGATGTGGACGGCAAAGAATTAGATGCATTCATAAGAAATGTGGCCTCTGGAATTGTGAAAGAGAAAGATGTTTTTGAATGGCTTAGAAGCAATTGTAAATCCATCAAATGCTAAGGAGCTTAAGGCCTTCCTTGTGTTTTTCCAGAGCCGTATTGATCTTGACCTCTTCTTCGAGACTGAAATCGTCACCCCGAGTAACATTATTCTGCACATAGCAAGGTGAGTTCCAAACCATGGAAAAAGTAAAGCCTGTCGGCATTTCTGCCAAACTTTCGCAATACATCTGCGTGTTATAATTCCACATAATCCATTCTCACTCTACCCCATAGTTGATTATTCATTCAAAAGCGTTTCTATCCAACCGATGGGTATGAAATCAACATTAAAGGTGATATTTATGCCATCTAAAGAAAAAGCCATAACATGCGCTTCATTGATAAATGCACTAGCGTGACGTGTACTTTCAACCATTGCAATTGGTGTTCTTTCGGTCGCGGTATAGGGATTCAGTTGATTGGTTTTTCTTGCAGATTCTATTGCTCCTGAGATACGCGACAATACAGTGCGAGGGTGGAAAGTATCTTTGCATAACATTTCATGTTCCAAGTTTTTCCAAACATTCCAAATAATGTCGTACAGTTCTTTAGAACCATCATGAATTGGCAGCCCTGACTCTAAGGCTTCGTTGCGACCAATCGTGTATCCGTGATGTGAGTAATTGTTATATTTTTTAACAATATTTTCTATTTTTTCAGGTTCACTCATATGCAAAGACAAAAGTTTGTTCGCAAGCGAATCAGATAATTTCATACTTTTTTTCATAAGTCCTAAATATAGGGGATTTAATTTCGCATTAAGGTATTTCAGTGATTCTATTCCTGAATTTTCTTCTGTCAGTTTCAAATCTTTTTCAACAAACTCAAGGTATGATTTTACATCTTCCACTGAAAAGGAAATAGGGGGTTTATTGAAGTCATCACTAAATATGGTCACCTGAGGATCAATGGGACCTAAACATGAAAAGGGATGCATTATAATCTCATCCGCACCCAAAGCGAGGATTGTAGCTGCACTTTGTGCATTAAATGGTATCAATACGCCAATCTTATCAAATCTTTCTCTGAGTAGACTGATGATCCTCCATGCGACAATCGGATCTCCGCCTGTACTGGCAATTAAAATGTCAACTTCTTTTTTTTCATTAGGTATTTTGAGAAGCTGATCACATATTTCTGGAATAACATCAGAACCCATTACGCCACCGCAGATCTGACGGCTACTTGTGACGTATGTGATCAAAGACCTACCTCTTATTTCTTCTATTTTTTGATAAAATTCTTTTCGGTCGCTGTAGGTCATGTATTACGATATTGATCCGAGGTATATAATTGTCATTTGCACTGAGAGTTCGAATGCCTATCTTGAATATCAGATATGGGGGGGTTTGTTTGAAATTTACCAACCATTCACACGTCTGTATGATCTAGCTTTGTCGGGATCATAAGGGATGTTGGTCCATTCTTCGACTTCTTCCTTCGTTATTGTATAACCACATTTGCACTTGTACCCCGCGATACACAATGGTTCCTCATCCGGAGAACGCCAACAATCGTATTCACAGATCACCTCGCATTTAGGACAGAGGAAAAACTCCTTACACTCGGTGGTACCGTAGTAGGTACCAACCTTCAAAAGCTCAAAGAACCAAGGTTTTGCCATTTCGATACCTTCCCCATCAGGCCTCTCTCTGCCTCTTTCTCTTCTGTTCCCTTTCCGCAAGGTCGTTCATGAATTGTTTCTTAAGGTCCATTATGTGAGCTTCCTCTTCCGGATCGATGATCATCTCGTCCTCGTCGACATCTCCGTCATTGAAATCCCAATCATCAAATTCTGAACCGCTCATCATTCTACTAGAAAGCAGCCCGCAGACAACCGCGCCCTGTCGGATGTGATTACTCCCTGTCTGGTTTGGGGCGATGTGGTATGACGTGGTATGACGATGTGTGGTCGGAGCATCAAGCAGATTCGTTCGCCCTCAGCAAGGGGTATTTTTGATTCTTGCTTGTAGGCTTGTCGGGAATGGTCAGCCCGATGCACCCTGCCTCCTTCATGGGGAACAACACCCTCCAATAGAACGTCTTGCGCTTGGAGCAGGGGGACACGGAATCCATCAGCTCAGACACGTTCTTAGACCTTCAACATGTCCATCACTTTCTTCTGGTCGTCGTTCAATTTTATCTGCATGCTTCTGTCTGCGCGATCGTTAAGAGGGTTGTCTGGATGGCCGTATGCCTCGTCTGTGAACGTCACGCAGAACCCGTATTCGTCGGCTTATTCGATTAACCTTGCCTTCATGCCGTCTGCTGTTCGTTGCCCCGGCATGCGGACAGAAAGCATATTACGGTCCGACTCAGTATATGAATCGATTATCCCATGTTTGTAGATGACAAGATCTGGGTCGCAAGGAGCGACAAGGACGTGTTTCTCCAGTTGCGCATGGCCAACCGCCACGGGCTGATAACCGGAGCGAGCGGCACAGGCAAGACCACCACCGTCAGGGCCCTGGCGGAATCGTTCAGCGACGCGGGGGTCCCCGTGTTCTTCTGTGACGTGAAAGGGGACCTGGGCGGGCTCTGCTTTCCGGGCGACGCCAACGGGAAGATCGCCCAATGCGCAAAGGGCCTGGGAGTCGCAAAATATTCCGTGTCCGGGTACCCGGTGGAGTTCTGGGACGTATACGGGGACAACGGCCATCCTGTCAGAACGACGGTATCGAACATGGGGCCGATCCTTCTTGCCCGCCTTATGAACCTGACGGACATCCAGTCCGACATCCTTAACATAGTGTTCCGCATCGCGGACGAGAAGGGGCTCCTCCTCTTGGACATGAAGGACCTCGTAGCAATGCTCCAGCATGTCTCCGAGCATCAGGGCGCGCTCGCATCAGAATACGGGAGCCTGCCCGCCCAGAGCCTGGGGGCGATCCAGCGTGCCGTCAGGTCCCTGGAGGACCAGGGCGGCGGCCTGTTCTTCGGCGAGCCCTCCATAGACCTCTACGATTGGATAAGGGCCAAGGACGGAAAGGGGACGATCAACGTGCTAAACAGCAGCAAGCTCGTTCAGAACCAGAAGCTCTATGCCACGTTCATGCTGTGGATGATGTCCGAGCTGTTCGAGAAGCTCCCCGAAGCCGGGGATATGGACAAGCCCAAGCTCGTGTTCTTCTTCGACGAGGCGCACATGCTGTTCGCCGACGCGCCCAAGGCCCTCGTGCAGAAGGTGGAGCAGGTGGTTAAGCTCATAAGGTCCAAGGGCGTCGGCGTCTACTTCATATCTCAGAGCCCGTCGGACATTCCCGACACGGTGCTGGCACAGCTGAGCAACCGCGTTCAGCATGCCCTGCGCGCATACACTCCCGCAGAGCAGAAGGCCGTGCGGGCGGCGGCCTCCGCGTTCCGCCCCAACCCCAAGTTCAAGACCGAGGCCGTGATAACGGAGCTGGGCGTCGGGGAGGCCTTGGTGTCATGCCTCGACGCCAGCGGAAGGCCGGAGGTCGTCGAGAAAGCGACGGTCATACCTCCGAGGAGCTCGCTGGCCGCCATCGGGGCCGAACAGTACAAGAAGCTCATCGACAACGACATGGACAAGAAATACAGGAAAGTCTTGGACAGGGAGTCCGCTTACGAGAAGATCTCCAAGGAGAAGAAGGCAGTCAAAGCCGAAGAGCCCAAGAAGGCGCCTGCAAAAGCGGCGCCCAAGGGCCCCTCCGCCTCGTCGACCGCGAAGAAGACCGCCTCCAAAGCGACGTCCAGAGCGGTCAACAGCGCCGCAGGCACGATCGGCACCACCGTCGGGAAGTCCCTCGTCCGCGGCCTGCTTGGCGGGCTGAAGTGACGCCTCGCGGACGTATCGTCTCATACGGCGCGGACGGTTCTCGGCGCCTTCGCCGAGACGTCACGCCCGCTTGTCGTCGGCGACGGATGCGTCCAGACGTCCCGCGTCAACATAGTCCTTTATCCTCCACACGAGCCACAGGGGAAGCCCTATGACGCCGTTCTTCCCGACGTTGTTCATGCTGACTTTGACGGCGAGCCTCGGGTGATACTGATCGATGTAACGTGACAGGGACTTCGATTTGGTGTTGGTCTCTGCTTTTACCTCTATCGGCACTGTGTCGACCCCGAAGTCGTCGACGAAGTCCACTTCCGCCACGCCTTCCGACCTCCAGAAATATGGGGACTTGCCGATGAACAGGAGTTCGTTCAGCACATGGTTCTCCGCCATTGCGCCTTTGAAGTGCTTGTATCTGCCGCTTGCGTCGAACACGAACCGGGAGTCCACTCCGGCGAGCCTCCTTAACAGCCCGACGTCTGCAAAATAGATTTTGAATATCCTCTCGTCGGAGTATGCAGACAGAGGCGCCATAGGCTCCGATATCCTGCGGACCTTGTGTACGAGCCCGGCGGAGATCATCCATTCCAAAGCATGTTCCAAATCCTTGGCCCTCGCCCCCTCCCGGACGTGGCTGAATATGAAGCGCTTGTTCTCCTTGGACAGCTGTTGAGGAATCGATCTCCATATTATCGTCAGCTCGTTGACCTCTGCGGCCGCATGTTTGCTGAAATCGTCCGCGTAGTCCCTAAGGATCCCGTCCTGTATCTCCTCCACGGCCTCTATGTCCTTTGTCGAGACCCATTTTTTGACTGCCTCGGGCATCCCGCCCACCACGTAATATCTGTGCAGATATCCGATGAGCTTGGCCTCCGCCGTGTCAGGCGCCTTCTCTCCGACTGGAAGCTTCTCGAGATATTCGCAAAGCATCCCTTCGCCGTTCGCGGCGAGGAACTCGTAGAAGTTCATGGGGTACAGCCTCAGGCGGTTCACTTTGCCTACCGGGAACGAATACGGCTGGGACATCCTTACGCCGAGAAGAGACCCTGCACATATCACATGGTGTTCTGAAGCATTCTCGCAGAAATATTTCAGCGACGTTATGGCGCGGTTGCAGAACTGTATCTCGTCGAAGAATATCAGCGTCCTCCCCGGGACGACGGCTCTGCCGAGCATCAGGCCTAGCTCCTCCACGATGCGGTGCGGGTCGAGGTTGTGCTCGAAATGAGAACATAGGTCTCGGTCGTCCTCGAAGTTGAAGTACGCCACGTCGTCGTAGTTCTCTTTGCCGAACTCCATGACGAGATGTGTCTTCCCGCATTGTCTCACGCCTTCCACGATCAGAGGCTTCCGGTCAGGGTCGTCCTTCCATCTCGCCAGCCGTTCGTAAGCCTGCCTGCGCATGTATGGACATAGCTATTGATTCATATATTAAATCTGGCTTGCTAAATCCTAACGAATAATATACAAAATCGTTGCGAAATCCTAATGAATAAACCCCGTAAACATTGCGAAATTCTAACGAATAGTCCTCTGAAACCATGACAGGCAGAATGTGAGGGCCGCCGTTTCAGCCATGCGGATCCCGCCTGTACCGAACTGGGCTGCATATATCAGTCAATGCTGAACAAACGCGAAGCACGCGCCATAAAATGTAAGATGGTGGGCCCGGCCGGATTTGAACCGGCGACCTCCGCCATGTCAAGGCGACGTCATAACCCCTAGACCACGAGCCCGTGATGGCACTTGTATTCGCTAGTGGTTATTATATCTTTCTGGCTTTTGCGGCACGTGCTGGGTGGTTCCATTTTCGATATTCGGCCCACTTTCGGACACCTCCCCCCTGCCCTGTTCATATACTCAACCGTCAGTCTTAAGAAACAGGACTGCGGACGCACGCCGTGCCTCCGCCTGAGGGAACATGACACAATACTCGTTCAACAGAATGACCGCAGGGGACGTGACGCTGTCAGACTCCGCGTGGGACGACCGCGGGCATGTGAGCCCCGAATGCCAGTCGTCTCCCACGGCTTCGTGCTCGGAAAAAGCCTCCGGGCCGAGAAACGTGCCCAAGGCCCCGAAGTGCAGGAACCTGGAAGAGGAAGACCACGTGGTGTGCCTGCGCCTCGGCAGGGAGTATGAAGACCTCCCGTACAGGGCTACGTTCTTCGAGAAGCTGGACTTCTTCATAGTAAGCGAAGACCTCGACTACGTGAAATACCGCTCCACGTTCTGGCCCAGGACCAAGATCACGTTCGACAAGCTGTATCAGCAGTACGTCGTGGAGATCGATGCGAGGAACCGCAAAGACAGAATCGTCTACTGCACGGTCGATGACATGATCAACGCAAGATACAGCGGCGAGCTGGTTCTCGGGTGACTTGCGTCGGTCTTTCAAGACAGGCGCGTCTGCGTGAGGCTGTAGACGCGTCCTGAGCGGTTGCACGTGCTTCGGCGTAAAGTCAAGGTTTTATCTCTGACACTTCCGCAACGATGTTCTTTGCACATATGAGTCCAAATTTCACGTCTTTCAGCGTCGGCGGCATCTCGTCGTGTCTGCGTATAGACTCGAATGAATGCAGGACGGCCGCATGCCATGCCTGTCTTTTTGACAAAGCCTCGTCGGGGAAGAGCTTCAGAAGCTTCTCTATGTCATGCGTGCGCGGGAACGTTATGTCAAGTTCGATGAGTTTGAATTTTATCGTCTTTTCGACGTATTGCGTGATGTGATACGCTATGACGCCGGTTCGACCGTCGTCCTTTTCCAAGATCTCTTCTGCTGTGCGAAGGCAATCCTCCGCACGGGAGAGAAGCGCGGCCACGGATTCAGGCGATGCCATATGCCACGACCCCCGTTTGGAGTGCCTCGTAGACGACCGAGTACTTGTTGCCGCGCCTTTCTTCGAATTCCTCAGGGGTGTACACCAGAAGGTCTATCGAAAAATCCACTATGCCGATTGAGAAACGAACGTCCGCCGTGCGCATCACAAACGATTGGTCCGAATCCATGACGACCATGAGGTCCAGATCGCTGTCCCCGTCGTCAGTCCCTTTCGCCACAGAGCCGAATATCAGAACGAGCTTCGGGTCGAAGTCCTCGACGATCCTGCGGACCACTCTTTCAATCTGCCTCTTCTCGATAGCCATGTTCCCGTATGTGGAATCAAATTGATAGATTCTCTGACGCATTCGGCTTCGATGAGGCCATGTCACGCCACAATGCTGTCGAGTCTAAGCTTGTCCGCACGCTTTGTGTTGGGCGGGGTCTTTGATTGCTTGATGCCGACGACAGGCCTCATATATTATGCGAAGAACAGAGGGATTAACCTGCCTGTCGCACAGTCGACGATACGGTCGATGCAATGCGTGGCGACAGGCTCACCGGGGGATTGACCACGCTGCTCCCTGTGAAAAAAAGCTGTTGTGAGTTTGAATTTTCGGAACACACTCCGAAAAATATGTGTGTGAACCCAGTGACAGCCCATTCACAGAACGGTTAAAAACAGGTGCCTATACAATCCAACGTGTTTCATGGCTGTATAGACATTGTGAATGTCGTGCCAGGCGACGTGGCCTCGGCAGGACTCTCAGCACTGCTGAGCGTGTTTTTACACACGTGCCAGACGTATTGTTCATAAATTCGATGTTATGGAATCATAACATCGCCCGAAAGACAGTCGCCTGTTACGAAACCCTTCTTGGACGCAGGTTCTCTCCCAAACGGGCCTGGCAGGCCCGATCATGCAATCCCTTTTTATCGGCCTTGCCCATCAGCGTAACGATGATAACGCTCGGCATCGAAGGGACGGCGCACACGCTCGGGGTCGGAGTGACTGATTCTGACGGAAGTGTGCTGTCCAACGTCATAGACATGTTCAGGCCTGTTTCCGGAGGCCTGCATCCCCGCGAGGCGGCGAACCACCATGCAGACGTCGCGGCCGGCGTCATCCTAAAGTCCATAGAGGAGGCGGGGCTGTCCCTTCATGACGTGGACCTCGTGTCGTTCTCCATGGGGCCGGGGCTCGGCCCCTGCCTGAGGGTGGCCGCCACGGCGGCCCGCTCTCTCGCTGTGGGCCTAGGCGTGCCCATCGTAGGCGTGAACCACTGCATAGCCCACATCGAGATCGGGAATGCGACCACGGGCTGCGCCGACCCCGTCCTCTTATATGCGTCCGGGGGGAACACGCAGGTGGTAGCCTACTCCGACGGGAGATACCGCATATTCGGCGAGACCCAAGACATAGGCGTGGGGAACATGCTGGACAAGATCGGGAGGGAGCTGGGGCTCGGGTTCTATGCCGGGCCCGAGATAGAAAGGCTTGCGCTGGAAGGCGACGAGCTCCTCGACCTCCCGTATTCCGTCAAAGGGATGGACGTCGCCTTCTCGGGCATAATGACTGCGGCGTTGACGCTCAGGAAGAAGGGGCGCAGGCTCGAAGACATAGCCTTCTCCGTGCAGGAGACCGTCTTCGCGATGTTGACGGAGGTGACCGAGCGCGCCATGGCCCACATCGGCAAGGACGAGGTCCTTCTCGGCGGAGGCGTGGCGCAGAACGCCCGCCTGAGGGACATGGTCGGCAGGATGGCGAAGGACCGCGGCGCGGAGATGTTCGTCCCGGACCGGAGGCTATGCATGGACAACGGGGCCATGATCGCATGGCTCGGGAGCCTGATGCACGGCTCGGGCGTGAGGATGGAGCTTGGGGACACGAAAGTTCGACAGAGGTTCAGGACCGACGAGGTCCAAGTCACTTGGCGCTGACCTGCTCCCCTATTATCTTGTCGAGGACGTGAAGGAACTCCTCCGTCCTGGCGGAAGGGAACGACCCCCCGCTTGCTATCTTGTGCCCGCCTCCGTTCCCGCCGACGGCCTCGCATGCCCTTTTCAGAGCCGCAGAGAGGTCCACGCCTCTGTCGAGCAGGGCCCACGTCCCCCTGGAAGAGACTTTTGCAGAGTCCCCAGACCTGTTGACGCCTATGACAGGCTTGCCCGGGTTGCCGATGAACTGCATGGCCACCCCGCAGACGACGCCTGTAAAACCGGACGCGGAGCTGTCGAACCATTGGATGTTCTCCAGCTCGACAGTCCCCGCGCCGTCAAGCGCCACCACGGCCTCCAGCACCTGCCGGGAGTATACGGCCTCCATCCTCCTGGCCCCTTCGAGGCATTCGGCGTCCCCCATCGCGGCACACACGCCCAGCCCTTCGAGGCCCGTGCGGCCGCAACCGTTCAGAAGCGTTGCGAACGTCTCTGCGTCCATCTTCCAGTCCGGGAGATGGTATCTCGTGCGGGCAGTCTCGAACATCGCCTGAAGGGACACGTTCTGAGCGGCCAGGCGCAACGCAATGGACGAAGACAGCCTCTGCGCCTCCTCGGGCGAGAGTTCAGAGAAGTCTTTGTCCCCGGACACGCCGGCCTCGGACAAGATCTTCCGGACGCCGTCTTCGTTGCCGCTGACTCCTCTGACATATGGGTCGGTGGAAATGAACAGGGAGTCCTTCAGCCTCCCGCACGGTATGAGCGAGCCTTCGGACACTTTGACGAGGCTTCTCTTCTTGCCTTCGCTGAGAAGATACGAGTTCAGGCCGAGCAGGCCGTTGATGTGCTGCCTGTCTCCGGCTATTCCAGCCATCGCCACTTGGACGAGGTCCCAGTTGCTCTCGTCCATAGCAATCGCAAAAAGAAAAGCCATGGTCGCCCCGCATCCGGAGGTCATGCCGTCGATGCCGTGGAGGTGAGGGTTCGCGTAGCAGATCCTCTGCGCCTCGTCTCCCACGGTGTGATGGTCGAACACCACGACGTCGAAAGGCATCGCGTCGAACTCTTTGACGTAGGACGCCCCCAAGTCTGTGACGACGACGCATTCCGCGCCGGAGCCTCTTATCACGGACGCCGCCTCGTCGTCAAGGGTCGTGAACAGCCTGACGCTGAACTCCTTCCCCGCCCGGGCCAACGTCTTGGCGACGATCGAGGCGGCAGATATGCCGTCTGCGTCGTAATGCGAGAACACATGGATAAAATCATGGCTGCGGACGATATCCGCTGCATGGGAAAGAACAGTAAGCAGTTTGGGTGGGACGGCACCGTCCATTTGCCCTCACTTGAGCATTAGCTCTGCGTTCTTGAGGGAGTATTTCCACGTGGCCGGAAGCGCGCCGTTCTTCTTGTAGTAGCGTTCCAGCCTTCTGATCTTGGCTTCGATGAGGTTGAGGCCCCTCTCGTTGGACTTGTCCCCTCTGTGCGCCTTTACGTGGACGTTCAGGGTGATCGCCCTCCTCATGAGGTTGGAGATGTCTTCGGGCAGGTTCGCCTTGACGCCTTTCTCCTCCATGATCTGGGTGACGTTCTTCCCCGTTGCGAGCCTGATGTCAGGCACGCCGTACTGGTCCCTGAGGACGAGTCCGATGTAGGCCGACACGTGGCCGTCCTTGGCGAGCTTCGCTATGAGGTCCTCTATCTCGGTCGCGTTGAGAGGCACCCATGCGGGGTTCTCGGATATCATGGGGCGTCTCGATGCGGACTGCCCTTTTCTTCTTGCGTGCATTCTTGCCATAATCGTGATTCTCCGATCATATATAGGCGGCGAGGCTTGACACTTCAATCGGGA
>JAITOF010000078.1 GCA_031290095.1 Candidatus Methanoplasma porotermitis | reverse complement strand
ACGTGAAGGCGGTCGCCTCGACCGGGACGTTCGGCGGATGGTCCGGCGCGATGAGCGGGACGGACAACCCCAAGTCCCTCGCGGTCGGGACGACGGCGGAGACGGTCGACGCGGCGTTCGGCCTCGACGGGAACTACGTAACCGCGACGGTGGTCGGCGACGGGACGATATCCCCTGCCGGGTCCGTGTTCGTCGCAACCGGCGGCGACAGGACGTTCACGTTCTCGCCGAGGACGGGCGCGACCCTGACGGATGTCGTCGTTGACGGCGTATCGATCGGGGTGGCCTCGTCCTACACCTTCTACAACGTGACCTCCGCCCATACCATACGGGCGGTGTTCACTGTCGCCCCGATCGCCTCGTACACCGTGACGGCGGTGGCAGGCGACAACGCGACTGTCAGTCCGAGCGGTTCCTCGCAGGTCGCGTCGGGCGGAAGCCTGACGGTGACGTTCTCGGTGGCGTCCGGGTTCGAGATAGCGGACGTGGTCGTGGACGGCGCGAGCCGCCCCGACCTGATATCCGCCGGGAGCTACACCTTCAGGAACGTCGGAGCCAACCACACCATAACGGTGACCGCGAAGACGGCGAGCCTGTCGCTGGACATCGAAATAGTCGGCGGCAACGGCTTCGTGGAGTACAGCGTCGATGGCGGCGAGACATTCACGAGGTACGGCGGCAGGTCAGAGATCACCTTGGACTCTGGAATCATACTACGTGCGATTCCAGCAGACGGATACGAGTTCGTCAGGTGGGACGGATACGCGTCAGGGTCCGAGGACACCCTTGTCCTGAGGAACATCAAGAGCAGCGTCAGCGAGACGCTCGTGCTAGAGTCCGTGTCCGAAGGCGGGACGGGCTCCAACGACGACATCCTCGGGATGTCTCCGATGTTCGCGACTCTGATGGCGGTGGTCCTCGCCGCGCTGGCGGCGGGGCTGTTGCTGGTGCTGTTCGCGGCGCTCGCGAAGGGTGCTGTGGAGGTCGTGACGGTCGCCGCGAAGGACGCGGCGATAGTAGGCAGGAAGAAGGCACGCAAGGGCAAGGCGTACAAGTTCTCCGTCGAGGGCGGCCGCGAGGTCTCCTACCGCGTCGGGGACGACGGCGCGTGGAAGGAGCCCGCGCCGAAAGGCGGGAGGTACGAGGTGCCTAGCGGAGACGTCAGGGACAAGCTGACCATCAGGGTCCGCTGACGAGTCCCGCAGTCAACCAAACCGCTTACAGAAACAATTTACCAAAATCATTTCCTCAAATCCATTCCCAAGCAACGGCGGGCCAGCTGGCCCGCCGAACCGGGGGAGAACGCAATGAATCTCAAGAAGACAAGGACATTACAGCTCGCGGCCCTTCTAGCGGTCGCATTCGCGGCCCTTCTAGCGTTAGGCGCCGTGACGGCAGGGAGCGACAGCTCCGATGCCGCGTCACAAGAAGTGAGTATAACCATAGTCGATGCCAACCTCACAGGCTCTGTTGAATACAGCATCGACGGCGGAGTCACATGGACCAACTTTGGATCCAGCCAATGGTTCGAGGAGGGCACGTTGGTGAAACTGAAGGCCGTGTCCACGACGAATGACCTGTTTCTGTGGTGGACAGGCGGCGTCAAAGCCGTGGGAGACGAATACAATCTGACGGTCCCGAGCACGCCAATAACCATAACGGCGAAGTTCGTGGACGCAAGCACGACGTACTGGACCACGCTTCTGACTGCGACGACGGGCGACGGGGCGATACAGTTCCTCATAGATGGAACATGGGTGGACACCCCCTCGTCGGGACTGAAGTATCCTATCGACAACACTGTGACGCTCAGGCCCAGCGAGTCCGGAGGCAGCAAGTTCATATGGTGGTTTGGTGCCCTGTCAGGCGCGGAGAGGGAACGTACGCTGGTCATGAACGAGCCGAAATCTGTCTGGGCGGAGTTCTATACTGGGACGACGTACACCCTGCAGGCGACGACGACGGGCGATGGTACGGCGACCGTGCAGTACTATCAGAACAGCGGATGGCAGGACTTCCCCGCCGTTCACTCCTATACCATAACCCTTCCCGAGAACACGTACATCGACCTAAGGCTCAATATATCAGACGGCTTGCTGATCGGAGACTGGACTAGCGACAACCCAGGTGTCAGCGGTGCCTCGACATCGCAGTCTCTGACGATCACGATGAACACCGTTCTGTCTGCCTTGGTCAATACAGGGAGTGGAACGTATTACTTCAAGATATACATCAAGGACGTACACGGCGCCGACTACGGTGGGGAGGTGGAATACACCCGGAATGGAGGCGCCACATGGTCGCCTTGGCTTATGAGCTATAACGCTGGGCTTGGGTACCCGCAAACATCCGCAAACAACGTCCTGATCAGGCCTGTGGCGTCCTCTCCCGGAATATTCGTCTGGTGGACCGGCGACGTGTCCGGTATAGACCCTGAACAGCCCCTTTCCTTCGGCAGCACTAGGACCATCACCGCCGTGTTCGCCGACAGCACCGTGAACGTCACAGCAACCGTTCAGAAGTTCCAAGGTCTTGGCACGGGCGGCACTCCACAGTACTACCAGAACGGGTCATGGAGCAACTTCCCTGCGAGCAACGTGCTGAAGGTGCCCTCCGACATAGGGAGCATAAACGTCAGGGCTGTCGCTGACCTAGGCAACGTCTTCCTCTGGTGGGAGGGCGCCATCGCGGGACCGACGAACGAGCAGACCCTCAACGTCGGAGGCAGCGACAAGAGCATAACCGCTTGGTTCAACAGAAACAACCCCGGCGACAACCGCACGATCGCTGCGTCTGTCGAGGGAAGCGGGTCGATAAGCGTCAAGAACGCAGGCATGTGGAGCGGCTGGCAGGACTTCCCGTCGACCGGCTCGATGGTGGTGCCGGTTGATTCGTCCACTATCAACATGGAGTTCAGAGCGGTCGTCGGAAGCGGCGTGAACAACCACTTCGTGTGGTGGGTCGGCGACATCACGGGCCCGGAGGTCGAGAAGACGCTCGTCATAAACAGCAGCAAGGCGGTGAAGGCCGTGTTCAGCACGGAAGCGTCGGAGATAAGGACGTCAGTCGTAGGCGACGGGAAGATCCAGTTCCTAATCGACGGGACGTGGACTGACGCGCCCGCCGTGATGTACGTGCCGAGGAGCCTTGGCAACCTCGCGGTGAAGGCGGTGCCAGACGGCACGCCTGGCAACCAGTTCGTATGGTGGACCGGCAGCCTGAGCGGCCTGAACCCTGACGCCTTGCTCTCGCTCGCCGCAGACAGGTCCGTGACGGCCGTGTTCAGCGACGACACCCACACAGTGACCGTCGATACCGGCGAAGGCGAGATAAAGTACGTGCTAGATGGCCTGGAGCTGTCGGTGCCTGCGAGCGGCCTGAATGTGCCACACAACTTCACCCTCACGCTGAAGCTCGTGGGCAACTCGACGCCGCTGGCCGCATGGGGCGGCGACGTCCCTGCGTCGGCGGGCAACACTAACCCCCTCGCCCTCCTGATCGACGATAACAAGCATGTGACGACTGACTTCACAATTGTGCAGTACACCATAACCGTGACCGTCGGGCCTTACGGCACTGCGTCGCCCGGGGAGACGTTCCCAGCGGACGCAGGCTCGTCCGTAGTGTTCACGTTCTCTCCAGACAAGGGATACGAGGTGTCAGAGATACTTCTCGACGGGGCGTCTGTGATCGACGAGCTGAGGATGAGCAAGTACACCCTTGGAAACATCGCCGCTGACCATACCGTGGAGATAGAGTTCGGCCTGAGGACGTACACCGTCACCTCTTATGCGGACGACGGTGCGACTATCACCCCCGAAGGCTCCGTCGGAGTCATCTATCTCGGCCAGGCAACGTTCCGCTTCTCTGCGAAGCCGGGGCAGGAGATAAAGGCGATAGTCGTGGACGGGGCCGTTCGCGACGACCTCGCCGGAGCCGACAGCTACACCTTCAGGGGCGTCGACGCCAACCACACCATAGACATACTGACCACCGAAAAGATCCTGACGCTGACCGTCGAGATCATCGGGGGCGAAGGCATTGCGGAGTACAAGGTCGGGGCCAGCGGCTTCATGAAATACGCAGGCAGGACCGTGATACCGTACGGATCTAACGTGACCGTGCAGGTCGAGCCGGAAGACGGCAAGGAGGTCTTGCGCTGGTGGGCCGGCTCGGTGATAGGCACGGGCGACACCGTGACGATCTCCGGCGCGGAGGACTCGATCTACCTCATAGCGGTGGTCGGCTCGCCTCCTGCGTCTGTCACAGGCCCGATCGACATCTCCGCCGAATGGATAATCCTGGCGGTCGTCGCGGTCCTGGCCGCGCTCGTCCTGGCAGTCGGCGCATCGAGGTATGTCAAGGCCCGCAGGTCTTGAGCCAGGCCGTGCGTCGGGCGCCTAAACCTTTTAATTTTTTATTATTTTTTTTTAGAAAAACCCATCCCGAACGAGGTTGCGCCGAGAGGGCGCCTGCAGTCGTCGTTAGACGAATCGCGCCACCGCCCGTCGAGCGTTTTGCCGTCAACGGTTAAATACGGATAGTCGCTAGTCCAAGCATAAAGGTGAGGAAGCTGGCCGTCGAGAGATTCTCCGAATACGTGATGCCCAACGTTGCCACGAACATCGTATGCGCGACGCTCACGGCTTTGGTGGGGTTTTTGCTTGTGCCGTATTACATCGACGAGATGGGCATAGCCGCATACGGGATACTGCCGTTGGCCACGTCCATAACGCTGTATGTGATCATACTCTCTGACGAGATGTCCAAGGCGTTCTCCCGCTACCTGGTCTTGGCGGTGCACGGGGCCGGCCCGGAAGAGGAGGCAAGCGCGGTCTACACGACCACGGTCTGCGGCCTTGCCAGAGCGGTCCTGGCGATTCTGCCTGCAGTGGTGTTGTTGGCAATCGCGTCCCCTTTCGTGTTCCAGACCGGGGGCGTCCCCGCGTCGGACGTCCAGATTATGTTCCTGCTGATCCTGCTGTCTGCGTTGACGGTGTCGTTTGGGTCTTGCTTCGGCGGCATATTCACCGCCTCCAACAAACTCTATGCCAGCCACGTTGCCAAAATCGTCTATTCCCTAGTGCAGGTGTCGCTTGTTCTGGCGCTCTTCCGTCTGTACGGGCCGTCGCTTGTCCACATAGGCACGGCGTACATCGCGTCGTCGATCATATTCGTCCTGATGTCGTGGGCGGCGGCCAGGAGGATTCTGCCGGGCGTCCGGTTCAAACGGCGCCTCTATGACAGAAGATTGCTGAGAGACATGGGCGGGCTGGGGGCGTACACCGTCCTGACCAGGATTGGGGCCCTCATGTTCATCCAAGTGTCCCTGATCCTCGTCAACCTGTTCCTAGGAGCCGCGGAAGGGGGGAGCTTCGCGCTGATGGCCACTATGATCTCCATGACCAACACCGCATGCATAACGCTGACCGCAGTCATAACGCCCATGCTGTACAAGAACTTCAACGACAAGAAGATGGAGAACCTCATATCGATAACCAAGACGTCGGTGCGGTTCGTCGGATTGCTGATGTCCTTCCCGGTGGTGTATATCATCCTGTTCTCTCCGCAGATACTCTCGCTGTGGGGAAGAGGAGAGTTCGCAGGCTCTGCAGACGCGGTGACTCTGATGTTCGCGATACAGGTAGGCGTGTGCGCGGCGAGCGTCCTGGAGACGATACCAGTGCTGTTCCTGAGAATAAAGCCGGTGGCTATCATGACTGTTCTGGCAGGAGGGGTGAATCTGGTTCTGGCGGCGGTCGTTCTCGACTGCACCGATTGGGGGGTTCTTGGGGTGGCCGCCGTCTGGGCCGTCGACATGTTCGTTCTGAACTTCGTCTGCTATCCCGTCTTCACGGCGAAGATACTGAACGTCAAGTGGCATGCGTTCCTTGTGCCGATGGTCCCGGGGCATGTTGCCATGGCCGTCTGCGCCGCAATCGGGGTGCTGGCTCTGAGATATTGCGAAATGCCGGCCGACTGGACGGCCATACTGGCGTCTTTCGCGGCCATGTTAGTCGTCTATTGCGCAGTGGCGTTCAAGGTCGGCCTGAAGAAAGAAGACAAGAGCATGATCCTCGCAGTGGTTCCGGCCTCGCTCAGGCGCGTCGTCGGCAGGTCGCTCAGGTGACAGCCGCACGCGCGCCGCTGTCATTTTGCGTTCTTCCTTCAGACGAATCTGAATTTTTCGTCTCCTATCCCTCTTTCCACGAGGTCTTCTATCAGATCTTCTGCGCATGCGGTGATGATCTCCGCCGCCGCGATGCAGAAGAATTCGTATCTGACGCCTTTGTCTTCCATCCAGTCCTCTATGAGGTTTCGAAGCTCGCTTACCTGACTTTGTATAGGGGGCATGCTCTCTGGTTTTCTTGGCATCATTTCAGCCCGACTACCACAGGTAACAGGATGGCTTTGCGGCCCGCGATCTTTTTTCTTCCTTGCATCCATTCCCAACAAAACCTTTTTCATGGGAAGGCGCCCATAGGCGCCGTCGCAGAAAGCGTATGAAACGCAGTGTCAGAGACGGCAAGAACCGCATTCTTCCGGCACGGGTTCTTTGCTTTCGACGGCCTTCGAGACGATAATCGCGGGGTCGTCGAGGCCGGGCCCCTTCCGGCTCAGGGCATGGTTCCTTAAGAAAATGTAGAGGACGGACAGGACTCCGAGATACTGAACCGCTCCCGCAAGAGTGTACGCGATGCCCATGGCGGACTGTCCCAGGAAGAGGGTCTGTTGCGATGCCGCGGCCAGCTCCATTATGTGCGCCAGCTGGTCCGGCCCCAGGAACGCCCCGAACGACAGCATATGGAAGAAGTTGCCGGCCAGCACGAACGCGGCGGCCCCGACCGACACGACCGCCCAGCCGCGCAGGAACTCCCGGTCGGCGACTACCGAGTAATACGCGAGGAACGGTATCAGCAACATCAGGTACTGGGGAGTCGGGGGGTATATGAACACGAGGGCGACGATCAGCAGGGCGTATTTGAACAGGGACGAGTCCGGGTCGCGCCGGGACCGGTACATCCTCAGAGCCAGGTATGCGGACGCCGGCACGAGCAAGCCGTAGATCGACACGGCGCCGAGGCCCGTCAGCATGCCTATGAGCGTGCCGCCTCCGCCGCTTGCGCGATTGGTCATGAACAGCAGGCTCTCCAACACTGTGCCGTCCAATATCTGGGGGAGCACCATTACCAACGCCATGGCCGTCATTCCCGCGCAGAAGCATGCGATCCCCCTCGCGGCCTTTCTGTCGTCCCTGTGCTTCATGGCTATGTACGCTATGAGGACGAAGAACAGGTACGCGGGGAAGAACTTGGTCAACACTGCAAGAGCCAGCATCGACCCTCCTAGGAACGGCCGGTCCTTTCTTACCAGCATGAGGGAGAGAAGCGTGAACAGGACCGAGAACGTGTCGAACATGCCAGAGATGGACGTGACGCATATCACTGCCGGACACAGGAACCACAGCGCGAACCCGAGGGCGGCCTTCTTCTCGTCGCCTGTCTTGTCCTTCACCAGGCGGTAGACCGTATACCCCACGAGGATGTCGCTCACAAGGAGCGACAGCTTGATCCAGATGTTGAAAGGGACCGTCGTGACCGTCCCGCTTAGGAACCATGCCGTGTAAGACTCTGCGGGCAACGCCCCGACGAGACGCTCCCCCATGACGCCGATGTTGAGGAACGTCTCCCCTAACAGAGACACCACCCCCAGTATGTACCCCCACACCGGGGTGTAGTAGTAGCCTTCCAACCCGTAAAGGCCCTCCCCGCTCTGCATGTTCCTGATTATGAGCGCCCAGAAGTCGGAATCGTACCCTACCTCCATGAAAGGAAATATCGCAAGCCGGACGGCTATGCCGACCAGCAACACCGACACGACAGGCCTTCTGAGGAGCTTGGCCGCACTGCCTAAAAGGGCGTCAAAGGCCATCGAACACCTCTCCGTGCACCGTGTAGTAGCCGCCTATGCTGACGTACAGCCTCGCATGCCCCCCGCCTTCGGGCATTGCAATCTCGCCGGAGGCGCTGCCGCGCGTCACCTCGCCTGTCGCTATTCCCGCGACCGAGGAGTGGGCGGTGATCCCGGCGGCAATCGCCTGTGCGACGTCGTCGCACCGGTTCCAGTTGTAGTCGTTGCCGCCTATGACGGCCACGGTGCCCTTCCCGAACGGCACGAAGGCCATGCTGGCATATCCGCCCTCCTCGTAACCTAGGAACAGGGCGTCGGGCGCCTTGGACATCTCCACCCCGTACTTGACCCGGTTCCACTTGAGATACAGGGCGTCGGTGAGGCCCCCTGCGTCCGTTTTCAAATAAGCCAAGTTCGCGTCTCCCATGTTCAGGCAGTCAGTACCCAGGAAAAGGCCCTGCCCGTCCGTGCGGACCGCCCCGTCGCCGTCTGTGTAGTACATCCCGACGGGGGAGCCGGCCCAGTAGACAGTCCCGCCTTCCGAGAGCCATTTGAATATAAGGTCGTCCGGCGAGCCGGAGTATATGCCTTGCGGCAATGCATAGGACGTGACCACCAGCGCCTTGGAGAACTCCGACCCAAGGTCGTCGGCCATCTTGTCCCTCAGCTCGTCCGCGCCATATTCGTCCGCCGAGGTAACGCCTCTCACCCCCAGGGACCGCAAGAGCTGGTCAGCCAGGAACGACTGGTCGACGTATTTTATATCGACCTCTGCGTGCACGTCGTCGAAGAACTCTCCGTACCTTTCGTCGTTGTAGACGTACACGGCCGTCGGAGCGCGGAACGGCGACGACACGGCGACTGCCGAATATACGTCGGCCCCCGACGAGCGCACGGTGTAGCTCGCCCCGCCGTCGGCGAATTCCGCCTCCACGTCGTAGGATTGGAGCCCGCCGTTGTACGCCGCGTACTCTCCGAACAGGACCACGATGATTAACGCCACCGATATGACTGTGATCGTGTCCTGCTTGATCTTCATCTTGGTTCTCCTTGCTCGACGGTGAATCACACCTTTTTCGTAGTCCCGACTTGGTCCCACATGTTCATGTCTCCCTTGTCCATTTTCACGTATGCATAGGCCTTCAGCTTGGAATATATCTCAAGGGCGATCGCGGCGGACAGCCTGATCGGATGTCCTAGGTCCCTCGCCGAGTGCAGCATCGCGGAGCACAGGTTCCTCGCGTCCCATGTAGGGGTGGCGAACCGGTGCTCTTTTTTCATGTAGAGCTCGCCTATGTTCACCCTGGTCCTCTGCTTTATGAAGTCGGAGACGTTCATGGGGCCGCGGTTGCTCACCGTCGCGTCCGGCGTGTAGACGCTGACGTACCCCCTCTCTTCCAAGCCCATCTTGAGCGTGTCCTCGTCAGACTGGCTTCCCGGCGACAGCCTGGTGCCTATGTCCCTGAACGCTATCAGCTCCCCAATCTTGGGGCTGGAAAGCGATATGTAATGATGCATGGACCAGATCAGGTTGGACGCATAGCCTGCCACCGTGTCGGTGCCGTTCACCGGGATGGGATGCCCCCCCGCGATGCCGACCTTCGGGTCCCGGAACGGCCTCAAGAGGACTGACAACGAAGTCTTGGAGCTCAAGACGTTGTCTGCATTCAACATAACGACCACGTCGGTCCCCTTCCTGGCGTCTAACATGCAGTTCATGGCGGAGTTCTTGCCCTCTCTCTTCTCTTGGACGATCAAGCGCAAGGTCGGGTACTCGCCACAAAGGAGCCTGACGGTGTCGTCTGTGCCGTCCGTACACCCGCTGCACACGACGACGACCTCCTCTATGGATATCCCGTCGGCATCCTGGCAGAAGACAGAGCGAACAGCATTCTCTATGTTCTTCTCCTCGTTGTAGGCGCATATGCCAACAGTAGCCGATATGATGTCATCCATCCGTTTACCTTCCCAGTATGCAGGCCCTGAGGGCCGGGAACGCGCTATCATGGACGATGACGTAGATTAACCTTTCTTCCGGAGGCGCCGGGGCGTCCGGCAACGGGCAAAAACATGCGGGCTGGAGGGCAAAACACGCATGAGAAACCCCCCTTTCCTGGAAGCCGGACGACGGAGCGGCCAGCTCTCCGGCGTTTCGGCCAAACCATGCGGCGTGTGAGCATATTTATCAGGGGAAATCATTTATGTCATGCCCATGCATATGGAGGAGTTTACGAAAAAGCATCGCGAGAGCGTGCTGTACGTCGGTTGCGGAGCCGGGACCGTGGCGGTCAGCTGGGTCGCCTATGCGGTGTTCGTGTGGGCGGGCATCGACCTCAACGTAAGCAACGCGCTGTCTTGGATCTGCGCCGTCTCCTTCGCATTCGTTGTGAACAAATGGGTCGTGTTCCGTAGCCAGTCGGTTCAAAAGAACGTCCTGGCTGCGGAGATGAGCCTGTTCTTCCTGTTGAGGATACTCACAGGGGCGGTCGCCATCGCCGTCTTCCCCCTCTTGTACATGGTCGGGCTGGATCAGAGCTTCATGGGCGTAGAGGGGTTCATCGCGCGGGTCGCTGTCAGCCTCGTAGAGATCGTTCTGAACTACCTTGCGAGCAAGTTCCTGGTGTTCAGGTCCGCATGAGGCCGGAAAAAGCCGGCAAGCCTCTTCATGGCGCCCCGTGAGGCGCTTTAGCTAGTTTCAGCCATGATTTTCCAACAACGTTGAATACATCGGACTCGTTAAGGCGTCTGTGCCGTGCCTCAAAAGCCTGAATGCCCCGGCCTTGGGCAGACCGAAACACGCGGCCGCAAAGGAGACAGGGGCGGTACAATGACAGACTTCAACATCGGCGAGTGGATCTACGGGGTGTTCGGGGGGAACGAGCTCGGCGTGCTGCTGTGCATCTTCCTGATATTCATGCTGGACGCGGTGATGTTTCCGACGCTTCCCGAGGTGTTCTTCGCCATGGGGGTCATGTACAGGCCGGACCTGGCGTTCGGCGTGGAGTTGTTGCTCGTCGCAATAATCGCAGAGATCGCAGGCACGTTGGCGCTGTATCTCGTAGTTAGCAGGGTCAGGGTCCCGGCGAGGATCGAGCGGCTGGTCGGCAAATACGTGGGGTTCCTCGTGCTGGGGGACGAGCGCCTGCTCCTTGTCAACCGCATCGCCCCGATGATCCCCTTCGCAGGCGCGTTCATAAGCATCATGAAATGGGACATCAAGAAGTCTCTGGCATACATCTTGCTGGGATGCGTCCTGAAATACGGCGCCATCGCAATCCTAAGCGGTTTCTTCTACAGTTATTTCAGCAGCGGGACGGCGCAGACCGTTACAATCGTGATGATCGCGATAGTCATAGCGGCGAGCGTAGCCTCCTCGCTTGTAATGTCCAAAAGAAAAGGGCTCAGGTGAACTCCCGCCGCCCCTCGCAGGCAAGGGAAGAAGCTGATGGAAGTCAGCACCTTTTGAGAGTGCGGTACACTCTGGCGCAGATCTTCCCTAAGGTTCCGCACTGGTTGAACGTGGACACGACCACACTCGGGTGCAGGTGGGACATCCCTGCGATTCTCTTCCTGAACTTGTACTTCACACTGGCGATCTTGATGTCGCGAGGCCCGAACTTCAGAAGATCCAACAAAACCTTCCAGCCGCTCATCTCGATCTTGTCCCAGTTGTTCTCTAGGACCGGGACGAAGACGTCGGTGCGGCCTGCGAAAAGGCCGCTCATCACGTCCCTGGACATCCTTTTGTGATGGCACAGCAGATATAAGTCGGCTACGGTGTTGAACGTCCAAGACGCGGCCCAGCGCCTGAGCCCAAGGGCTAACCTGTCCTCTCTGACACCTATGCAGAGGTCGGCCCCCCCTTCCATCTCCTCGTACATCCTGCCCAACGTGCTCACCGGGTGCTGGAAATCGCAGTCGATGACCATGAAATACTCCGTCGCGGACTCGACAATCCCTTGGAAGACGCTGGCGGCAAGCCCCCTGTCGCTGGGGTCCCTCGTCACGAGCCTGGTCATCGGGTCGCCCAATTTCTTAATAATCTCTTTGGACCCGTCGGTGGAGTTGTCGTCCATGAACGTTATGTGAAAAGCGGGATACTACGCCCGGATGCATTTTGCCATGCTTACGATGTTAAGTTCTTCGTTATACGTAGGAATTACAATTGTGCAGGACCCATCCATTGTACCACCGATAGAGGAGTATTGAACCACTATTTCATATATGCGCCCCAGCGGTCGCACGCTTGCGGAAGGATGCGTTGAAAATGAGAAAGGGGTCCTCCCTTTGAAGGGAGGGCTTTTTGGCTTCTCACCTGAAAGCCTTTTCGGCGTCGGCGATGTATCCGTCGTCCATCATCTTGGAGGTGAGGCCTCTGGACCTGCGGATCATGTAGTCCGCGCGGTCGAAGAGCTCTTGGCGGGACATCTTGAGGCGGGCGACGCCCTGCTCCTGCGCTTTGAGCGCGACGGCGACGGCCTCTCT
>JAITOF010000062.1 GCA_031290095.1 Candidatus Methanoplasma porotermitis | reverse complement strand
GAGGCATCCTGAGAGGACGTGCGTCACATGGATTCAAAATGAGATGGAGCCACCTGGGAGATTCGAACTCCCGACCTGCTGATTACAAGTCAGCCGCACTACCGGGCTATGCAAAGGTGGCTTTCGCCGGAATATGCAGGTCTTCTTTTTATTACTTTCCCAGCCTGAATGCACAGGCGTTCGTGCGATAGCCGCCCTAAAACAACCAAAGTCTTATTATGTACTATGCAATCGCGCCCTCATTGCATACGATACAGGGTGATCGATGATGGCAGACAATGACGTTAAAAAAATCATACGCATGGACTATAAAGCGTACCTTGCGGACACAGACAAACTCTACGACACCACCAATGAGGAGGTGGCCAAAGAGGCGAACATCTACAATGAGAAGTTCACCTATGCCCCGATGGCATACATAATCGGATCCGGAGACTTGTTCCCCGCGCTCGACGATGCTCTCTCCAGCGCAGAGATAGGCAAGGAGATAGAAGTCCTGATACCTTCGGAGGATGCCGCTGGAGCAAAGAACCCGAAGCTCGTCGAGGTGTTTCCGGTCAGAGAGTTCCACAGGCAGGAGATCGCCCCCTATCCCGGACTCCAGGTCACTCTTGGAAACCGCAGCGGCACCGTCCTGTCCGCAGGCGCCGGCCGCGTGAAGGTCGATTTCAACAACCCGCTTGCGGGACATGACCTCATATACAAGATGACCGTCACCGAGGTCATCGAGGACCAGAGCGAGAAGGCCAAGGCAGTCGTTGAGTCCGCGTTCGGCGAGAGCGAGGGGTTCGCATTCTCGTTCCCGGACGGCAGGGTTACTGTGACTCTCCCTGACCTCATCAAATTCAACACGGAGTGGCCTCTCGCAAAGTTCAAGGTCGTTCAAAATCTCAGGAGCGCGTTCGGCGTCGACACGGTGGAATTCATCGAGGTCTGGACCGTTCCCAAGAAAGAGAAGGATCCTGTCGAGTGACCTCGTCGCAAACTCTTTACAACCGCTTTAACAAATGCGGGCAGGTGGCCTAGTCTGGATATGGCGGCAGCCTCCTAAGCTGCAGGCCGGGGGTTCGAATCCCCTCCTGCTCGCCACATTCACTTTTAATGGCTGGGTCTGTGTTTTTTGAATCCGCCACGAGCATGTTATTAGCCGAGGACTCACGTATATCCTCCGGACCTCACAGCCCGCGTTGACGCGTGAGGCTCGGGCGTAGCACGTTCTTGTCGCCATCCGGCGCTTCTGAGCGAATGGACTGCGCTTCACCAAAATTCTGACCCTCTGACTTGCGGCCATCGACCCGATATCGGTGAAGAACACGATGGCGCCGAGGGAGAGATTCGAACTCCCGAGGCGGTGACGCCAGCGGTTTTCGAGACCGCCACCTTACCGGACTAGATTACCTCGGCTGCGTCGCTCCCAACCGTATCATCCTATTTAAAATCACTTTTAGGGACGATACAGGAGGCGGATTCGTCTGCGGAGGCGCCGCAGACGCGCGTCCGCATATCGAATATCTTAATATCCGTATGTCATAAAGGGCATGATGGCAGGATTGGAGGAGAGCATCAGGAACGCCCGGTCTGCAGCGCTCAGGCTGGCGGCGACGGACACGCGCACGAAGGACGCCGCGCTCATAGCTATGGCGGATGCTTTGGACAGAGAACGCATATCCGTGCTGAACGCCAACCGTGAGGATGTCCGTGAGGCGGAGCGCGCGGGATTCCAGCCATCGCTGATCAAAAGGCTGAAGGTGGACGACGAGAAGATCGACGGGATGGTGGCAGGCCTGCGCGACGTAGCAGGGCTTGCAGACCCCGTCGGAGACACCGCCTACTCCCTAAGACTCGACGACGGCCTTATGTTGTATCAGATAAAATGCCCGATCGGCATGCTTGGCGTGATATTCGAATCCCGTCCTGACGTCGTCCCTCAGATTCTCTCGCTGTGCCTCAAGAGCGGCAACGGGGTGGCGTTCAAGGGCGGCTCCGAGGCCCGTCGTTCCAACAAGGCGCTGTTCGAAGTGCTTACGAACGCCGCCGCATCCGCTGGCATTCCTAGGGAGACGTTCGTCCTTATGGAGACGAGGGAGGACATAAGCTCGATCCTCGGCCTGCATCAGTATATCGACCTCCTGATCCCAAGAGGATCCAACCAGTTCGTAAGATTCATACAGGACAACACCAAGATCCCTGTTCTGGGACATGCCGCCGGAATCTGCCATGTATATGTGGACGACGATGCAGACATCGACTTGGCCTTGAAAGTCGCGCTTGACTCCAAAGTGCAATACCCCGCCGTTTGCAATGCCGTAGAGACGTTGCTTGTAAACTCGAAGATAGCTGACAGGTTCCTGCCGGCCATGGCCAAGCTGTACAGCGACAACAACGTGGAGATCCGTGCTGACGGAGAGTCCAAGAGGCTGATACCCCGCGACATAAAGACGGTCGATGCCAGCGATGAGGATTGGGACACGGAATATAACGACTTGGTCATATCCGTGAAAGTCGTGAAAAGCATAGACGAGGCCGTCGGCTTCATCAACTCTCACGGATCGCATCATACCGATGCGATAGTCACCGAGAACGAGGGGAAGCAGCACATGTTCGTCCGGTCTGTCGATTCGGCGGACGTGTTCGTCAACGTGTCCACACGCTTCGCCGACGGATACAGGTTCGGCAAGGGGGCAGAGGTGGGGATCAGCACCAACAAGATCCACTCGCGCGGCCCGGTAGGGATGGAGGGCCTGATGATATACAAGTACGTCTTGGTGGGGAAAGGGCATGTCGTCAAGGACTACGTCGGGAAGGACGCGAAGAAGTTCCTGCACAAGCCGACAGACGAAGAGTACGGAAAGTGAGACGATGGGCAGAAAGGAGCTTCTTGGGGACGTAGAAAGGATCGTCATAAAAGTAGGGACCTCGTCCGTCACCATGGGCGGCTCCGGGGTGTCGTCAGCATTCCTCGACTCGATTGCGGAGCAGGTGAAACGTCTGGAGGACGACGGGAAGGACGTGTTCATAGTCACATCCGGGGCTGTCGGCCTCGGCATGAGGGCTATGAACGTCAATCCGAACCCCAACGACATCCCCATAAGGCAGGCCGCCGCGTCCGTGGGTCAGAGCATCCTCATGCAGACGTGGAACGAGAGCTTTGCCAAGCACGGGCTTCTCGCGGCGCAGATCCTCCTCACCATGGACGTGTACTCTGACAGAGACGGCGCCCTTAACCTGAACAACACCATAGATGCGTTGTTGCGGAACAAGGTCGTTCCGATATTCAACGAGAACGACGCCATATCCATCAAGCAGATCGGGCCGGCGTTCGGAGACAACGACACGCTGTCCGCAACTATAGCCAGCAGGACCGATTCAGACCTGCTGATAATATTATCGGACGTCGACGGCCTTTACGACAAGAACCCCAAGATACACCCGGACGCGAACATCGTTCGCACCGTGTCGGACATAACCGACGACATAGTCGGAATGGCCGGCGACCCGACCACTAGCATCGGCGTCGGAGGCATGAGGACCAAGATAAAGGCCGCGTCGATGTGCAAAGACGCCGGATGCAGGCTCATAATCGCATCGAGCGGGATTCCCGATATCATACTCAAGGCCGTGTCGGGAGAGGAGGTCGGGACGATATTCGTAGCTGACGCGCAGATATCCAAAAAGAGGCGCTGGCTCAAATCCGCCCACGCTTACGGGTCCATAGTCATCGACGAAGGCGCATATAACGCTGTCAGGAACCACCTGTCCCTTCTGCCGATAGGCGTGATAGGCGTGGAAGGCCGTTTCGACAAGGGGGACATAGTCGACATCGTCTTCGACGGGTCCGTGGTGGCGAAGGGCGCCCCTGTCTACAATTCGGAAGAGGTCTCCAAGGTCATGGGCCTCCACAGCGGAAAGATAGCAGAGGTCCTAGGGCGCAAGTCCCGCAAGGACATAATATCAAGCGACAACATCGCCGTCCTCTGATCAGAGCTGGTTGTTGGATTCTATTATCTCCCTCAGCTGCACGTGCTCGTTCCTGAACCGGGCCGTGCTCTTCTCGTCGGGAAGGTGTATCGCGTTGGAAGGGCAGTTGTGTATGCACGACATGCAGAAGTCGCAGTTGTGAAAATACCGCTCTTCCGCAAAGATGTCGATGTTCCCTCTGGGACACACCTTCATGCACGTCCTGCATTTGACGCACCCTCTGATCTCGTATCTGCTGTCCACGTCCGGAGGGAACGTCAGGGACGGCTGCTCCTTTCCTGTAGACCGCTTTTCTATGAACGATGCGGACGGGGCGTGCCTTTTCTTCGCTTTAATATCTGCTACTATCTTGTCCAAGTGTTCTTCGATGCCCTTGGAGGGGAGCGCTTCGATTTGGCTCTCCAGACTATACCGGGGTATGAAGTTGTCGACCATCGATATGCTGTTTATGTAATCGAAGCTGATCCCGAACTTCGATGCCGTCTTCTCCATCAGGCTGAGGGCGGCCAGGTCCTTGGCGCCGTAAGTGGATATCGCGAACACATAGTTGGATTTGAGGTCTGCCGCGCTCAGGAAGTCCAGAACGGTCCTTGGGAACGTGTAGCCGTAGCATGGGAACACGAGGCCGATGGCATCGTCGTCTTCGACGGTGCATTTGCCGCGCCTGAGCAGGTTCGGAATGGACAGGCGCTCCCCGCCGATTCTTTTTGCGACGTACAGGCTGTTGCCCGTTGCGGTGTAGTATAGCAGTTTCATAATCTCCACTCGGTCCATTGAAACTGATTTTTGCGTATATATACTTTGTAGATGACTGCCTCTGAGATGTCGTGGTTTTCGGCCAGAACGGCTGTTTTTTTGTACAGTCTCACGGCATGCAGGCCGCTTCGAAGGGATGGCGGGGCTTGCGAAGCGCTTTCAACTGCGATCAACTGGCCTTTCCAGTTCTAGATGCGAAACATTGGAGGACGAGGGATCGTCTCGTTTCAAAATCGCCTGCATGCCGAGACTGTGCAAAAAACGGTCGTTTGGATTGAAGATCGTGCCGGCTGTGCCACCCTACAAAAAAATCCGTAGCTGTACTGTGGCTAAATATGGTGATAAATATGCATCCGAAGCCGTATATGCACTATGTGCGCAACATTGCGTAGCAACATGCCAGCATATGCGTCTTGCCTGATGGGGCAATCACCTCCCCTCGCCCCGCAGGGACGTGCTCCTCGTGATATGCGTCTTGCCTGATGGGGCAATCACACATGACAGCACACTACGGGGGGGGGGGGCTGGTGCCTCTCCCAAGCAGATGCGCCATGTCCGAGACGGGTGCGAAAGAAGAGTTGTTATTTGACCTGAAGAACGTACTCCGCTCCTGCGGGAGCGTCAGCAGGGACGTACACGCGTGAAGGCACGCGCTTGCTTCGCGATTCTCGCCGTCCTTGCGATGGCCATCGCGGGCGCAGTGCTTGTCTTGGACCGGGACGCGCCTTACGCGTCTGCGGACGATTCTGGTACCAGCTACGGCATCACATGGACTCTGTCCGAGGGCGTCCTCACGTTGAGTCCTACCAACGGCAGCACGTCCATGCACAATTACGACAGTAGCGGCGCTGGTTCCGCGCCGTGGTCCGCCAGTGCCAACCGCCTCAGCATCTCTGAAGTCGTCGTCAAAGACGGGATAACGAGCATAGGCAACTATGCGTTCTTCAGCTGTTACTCGCTCAAATCCATGTCTATTCAGGGCAACGTGACATCCATAGGTGACGGCGCGTTCATGTACTGCTACGCCCTGTCCTCCATCACGATTCCGGGCGGAGTGACGACCATAGCTAACTTTGTATTCTACGGCTGCCACGCCCTGTCCTCGGTCACGTTCCTAGGCAACGTGACGACCATCGGTGCTTATGCGTTTACCGACTGCAGCTCCTTGGCATCCTTCGATGTTCCAAGCACCGTGACAACCATCGTTGCTTATGCGTTTACCGACTGCTACTCTCTGTCCGAAGTCGGGTTCCTCGGCAACGGCCCGGCATCCATAGGCGCCAGCGCGTTCGCCGGTTGCGCAACATCGTACTCGGGCGCCGCAAGAAGGACCGGCAGAGGCAGTGAATACCTTCCAAACCTCTTCCCAACCATATTTCCCAATCCTTTTTGAGGCGTGGCTCGAACAGCCCCTATGGAGACTTGGATTCTGTCGTGCCGTCCGGGGGTTCGCTTCCGCAAGGGACGAGACTTCGGGTCAAGCGGCTGCCGTGCTGTTCGTGACATCCCTCGGAACGGCCTCCCGATTGCCGAAACGGGCTTCTTGCACCCCCCCCCCCTGTAAAACCCCCGTATTCTTGTTCAGCAACTGTCGAGGTTGAGGTGAAAGTTTGATATTGGAGTCAGGGCATTACGGTCCATGCTCGTACTGGACAGTTCTGCGCTGTTCTCCATGGAACAGCTTCCCGACGAGGACTTCGTGTGTCCTCCCGGCGTCGTTGACGAGCTGCGCAAGCACAAAGACAGGCGTCTCGACCTCTGGGGAGACCTTCTCAGGGTTTCGGACTGTACCGCCGCGTCTGTGAAGAAGGTGGCCGACGCCGCGAAGAGGAGCGGCGACGCCGGAAGGCTGTCGCCTGTGGACGTCTCTGTGCTGGCAGTCGCGTTGGACATCGGCGGCACGATCCTCTCCGACGACTACTCCATACAGAACGTCGCCGCGATACTCGGCATCGGCTACAGGGGCGTCGGCATGGCCTCCATCAGCAAAGTGGAGAAATGGAACTACAAATGCGTCGGATGCGGAAAATGGTTCAAAGACAAGAGCTTGGAATGCCCTATATGCGGCTCTGCCATGAAAGGGCACCGCAGATGATCACGGAAAGATCCTTTTGCAACGGATGAGGTTGCCCATCCTTCTTTTTCCCAGGAGTTTCATGCAGGCCGCTGTCGAGAATTCCGATCTGAACGCGAAAGCGTCGGCCAGCCTCTTGTTCTTGGCGGCGGTGTCCAAGGGGCGGCGGAATATCTTCTCGCATTCTCTCTGATAGTCGGAAAGCGGCCTTCCTTTGCGGAGGTGGTCGCCTGCCACTTGTCCGCATGCCCTTCCGCCTATGACTGCCAATGGTATGCCCCCGCCGTTGACCGATATGACGTGCCCTGCGGCGTCGCCGACGATCATGCCGTCGTCTGTGACGACCCTGGAGACCATGCCTTCGCTTGGAACATACTTCCCGTGCATCTCTGATATCGTGTTCAGGTTGTGCCGGCCCTTGAACGTCTCGAAGTATTCGCCGAGAGTGCCGTCGGCGAACTTAGGCGAGAACCCCACCCCGACGTTGGCCCGCCCGGCCTTTGGAATTATCCAGCCATAGGCCCCGGGAGCTATTCCGCCGAAGAACATTTCCACATACGGGTCGAAGTCTCCCTCGGCCTGAGCAGTCACCGCCGGGTATGGGTGCATGTTCTTTGGGAGTCCCAGAGCCTTTGCGACCCTGGACCCTGGGCCATCCGCGCCTATTATGACCTTGTACTCTATCTCTCCTGCAGTGGTCTCAGCCAAGCCGCCTTTGACGCCTTTGAACTGGCAGCCTTTGAACAGCTCGGCCCCTGCCTTCACAGCCTCTGACGCCAGATAATTGTCAAAACGGTCGCGGTCTGTAGAATATCCCGTGAAGTCCAACAAGGTGCGTCGACCTTTTGGGTCGGTGAGGCCTATCCCCTCTATCTCCCTGACACGAAGGTTGCCAGGCATGTCGAACAACGACGCTATGTCCGTCGCGGCAGGGAACATGCCCCTGATCTCGTCGTCTGACGGCACCAGCTCCCCGCACCTGACAGGCGTGCCTACTTCCGCCCTTCCCTCGACAAACGTCACCCGGACGCCGCTCTCCGCCGCAAATCTCGCCGCAGTGCTTCCAGCCGGGCCAGAACCCACGACGAGCACGTCCGTCCTGATTCTTTCAGGCATCGGTCACCTGTCCCTGTCCGCGATGTACTCCGCCAAGTCGACAAGCGCCCTCTTGTATTCAGAATCCCCAAGCACGTCCAAGAGCCGTATCGAGTCTTTTATGATGCCTTTTGCCTTGTCCAGGCACCTGGATATCGCATCAGTCTCTTTTATCAGGGCTATCGCTTCCCTGACGTCCGACCACTCGAGCACGGGGGCCTCGAATATCTCTCTGATCCTCTTCCCCCTCAGCGAGTCTTGCAGGGCGTATATGATCGGGAGCGTGGGCTTCCCTTCCATTATATCGTTGCCGATGTTCTTGCCGGTGGAGGCTTCGTCGCCCGCGACGTCCAGGGCGTCGTCGACGATCTGGAATGCTATGCCGGTGTTGTAGGCGAATTCTCCCGTCGCCTCGATCACGTCGCTGTCGGCGCCGGCAAGGAATGCGCCGGACTTGGCGGCGCATTCGATGAGACGGGCAGTCTTGCCCTCGATTATCTTCATGTAGTGTGCTTCTGTTACGCGTGCATCGTGCTCATAGTCCTTCTGGTTGAACTCGCCTGCGCCCATGGCCGCAGAAGCCTCGACGAGATAGCCCACGATCTCGTGCGACGCCGACCCGACAAGCTTGAACCCCAAAGCGAACATGTAGTCCCCGGCGACTATCGACTTGCCGATCGAGTATCGCTTATACGCCGCCTTCGCGCCGCGCCTGAGGTCGCCCTCGTCATTGATGTCGTCGTGAACCAGGGTTGCGTTGTGTATTATCTCCAACGCCGCGCCGACGTCGAACGCTCTCTCCGCGTCGATGCCTCCGCATGCTCTGAACACAAGAAGGCACATGGCGGGCCTGACCCTCTTTCCCCCGGACCCCAATACATAGGAACAAATCTCCGTGAGCTCGGGATTCTCGGACCTTATGACATTCGCCACGACATCCTCGACCGTTTTCAGGTCCTTTGACACCAAGGAATACCATGACGTGCCCATTGCCACTCCGATGTTAAGAATCTACTTAATACTTCTCAAATAGAATAAGAGGGAAAGGGTTTAGAGGGAAAGGGTTTCATCCGAAGAGCGTCGCCGCTGCGCTGGAACAGAAGTCCAGTATGAGCTGCGGATAGACTCCGAGGACGATGGTGAACAGGACGCAGATCGCGATTGCGACCGTGAACGCCTTTGGCACCTTTATCTTCTCTGCGTCTCCCTTCTCGACATACATCGCCTTCACCACTCTTGCGTAATAGTACAGCGATATTGCCGAATTCAAGATGGCCACGAAGGCCAGCCAGATCCACTGGGTCATGACTCCGTTACCGTCGAATATGGTCGCCGAGAACAGGATCAGCTTCGACGTGAATCCTGCCAACGGGGGTATGCCTGCCAGGGAGAACAGGAACAGCAGCATCGCGAACGCCATGAACGGCGCCCTCTTGCCGAGGCCCCTGTAGTCGGATATCTTCTCGCCGACTCCCGCGCATATGAGCGCCCCCACCACAAGGAACGCCCCGCCCTTCATGAACACGTGGGTGAACATGTGGAAGAGACCTCCTGTGAGCGCATATTCGCTCATCACGGCAAGCACGATGAGTATGTACCCTGCCTGAGCTATGCTCGAGTACGCCAGCATCCTCTTGATGTTGTTCTGAGCTATCGCAACGACGTTGCCCACGGTCATCGTGAGCGCGGCGATTATCGCAAACACGTACTGCACCTCCTCGGTGGCGAAGGACGCGACCGCAGTTCCCGTGACGAACAGTATCAAGAAAATCTTGAAGAACACCACGATGCCCAGCTTCTTGGATCCTGTCGCAAGGAACGCAGACACGGGGGAGGATGCTCCCTCATACACGTCCGGGGCCCACATATGGAACGGGACGGCCGCTATCTTGAACCCATACCCTGCAATCATGGTCACGAGCGCGATGCCGAACGCCCAGGTGAACCCCTGGGTGGACAGCGCGACTGCTATCTCCTCGATGTTGGTCGTTCCAGCCACGCCGTACAGCATGCTGAGGCCATATACGGTCAGCGCAGTGGACAGTCCGCCGACGATCACGTATTTCACAGCCGCCTCGGACGCCCTCGGGTCGTTCCTCTTCATCGCCGCGAGGATGTACGAGGTTATGCTCGCAAGCTCGACTCCGACGAAGATCGTTATGAGGTCGTTCGCCGTGGCCACAAACATCATACCCATCGTTGCAGCCAGCAGGAGGGCGTTGAAGACTCCGAAGTGGAGCTTTGTCGTCTCTGTGCTGGACGAGGACACCAGGGCCACCAGGGCCACCACCGTATGGAACAGCAGTATCATCAGACCGGCGAACGCGTCGTATTCGAACAGGCCGGCATATGTGCCCGTGTAGTCTGCCAGCAGGAGGATGACGTTGACCGCTGCGGACGCTATTATCACGACGAGCGCCGCCGCAGACACTGAATACCTCCTCTTGGGCCCGAGAGCCACCGCCGGCATCGCCAGCGCGCCCAAGAGCATGATCAGCATCGGAGCGATCGGAGTGAACTCCCTGAACAGGTCTGTCACTATCGTTGCGTCCATCTCAAATCACCCCGCTGGACGTCAAACCTTGGACATACGGCTCTATGAACCCGAGCACCGCGTCCGGCCAGAAGCCGAAAAGCACTATGAGCGCGCATATCGCGCCCATGGCTATCGCCTCGGGCCTGTTGACATCGTGTATGTGGGACAGGTCTATCTTGGTCGTGAGCCTGCCGAACAGCGTCCTCTGCATCGCCCACAGATAGTATCCTGCGGTGAGCAGGAGGGACAGGAGGCAGAACAGGATCACCCATATCATCCCGTTGGCCGCGCCATACTCGTAGAACGAGAATATGATGCCGAACTCGGCCCAGAAGCCTATGAGGCTCGGGAGCCCGAGAGAGGCCATGAACCCGAACATCATGAATCCCGCGAACACCGGCATCTTGCCTGCTATGCCGCCGAGAAGAGGTATCTCCCTGGTGCCGATGTTATGCCCGGCCATCCCGCACACCATGAACAGTATGGCGGTTATGAGGCCGTGCGCGAACATCTGGAATATCGCCCACTCTACACCGATCTCTGAGAGGCATGCTATTCCTAGCATAACCATCCCCATGTGGCTGATGGACGAGAACGCCACCATCTTCTTGAGGTCCTTCTGCGCTATGCAGGCATATGCGCCGTAGACTATCGCGAGAAGTCCGACGACTATCATGAGGACCTGCCAATGCGCGGCGCCGTCAGGCGTGGCCTCGAGGCACACCCTGATTATGCCGTAGGATCCCATCTTCAGCATGACTCCCGCAAGGAGCACTGACCCAGCCGTCGGCGCCTCCGTGTGCGCGTCTGGCAACCATGTATGGAACGGGACTGCCGGCATTTTGACGGCGAACCCGAAGAACAACAACAGGAAGACCAACGCCTGGAAGCTCTCGCTGAAGCTTCCTGCGAGGACCGCCGCGAACGAAAAGTCCGCGACGCCGCCGGACGCCGCCTGGAACACAAGGGCGAATATGCCGATGAGCATCACCAGGCTTGCCACGTGGGTGTATATGAAGAACTTGATGGCCGCATAATGCCTCCTGGGTCCCCCGTACCATGATATCATGAAGTACATCGGGATCAGCGTGACCTCCCACATTATGTAGAAGAGGAAGTAGTCCGCTGACATGTACACGCCCATCAGCCCGACTTCCATCGCCAGTATCAGGGCGAAGAAGTAGTTGGGCTTGTCGCTCTCTTTGGAAGAGAACAGCGTGACCATGAACACCAGCAACCCGGTGAGGAACACCATCAGTATGCTGAGCCCGTCCACCTGCAGGATGTACGACATCTTCAGGCCGATCGTCTCTATCCAAGTGTAGCTTTCATCGTATACGCCGACATCTTCCGTGAAGATGAGCAGGACTGAGAGGACTGCGGTTATGCCTGAGAACAGCCCCGCGACGTACTTTGCATATTTCTCCCTCTTTCCGCCCATCGACAGGGTCAGAATAGCGCCGACGAGCGGCACGACCAGCAACAGGGTCAGCAGATAAGGCACCTCGAACGGTAGGTTGTAGAACATCTCAGATTCCTCCCATGTACCAGAAAATCGCAAGGACGACTATGAACAACGCCACGATTCCTGCTATCACGACTCCGGTGTAGCTCCTGACGTCCCCGTCCTGGCCTTTGCTGAGGATCTCTCCTCCGCCGGCCACTGCGGCCGAGAGGCCGTTGACGGTGCCGTCGATGATCTGCCTGTCCACGAAGTCCACGCCGCGAGCGACGCCGTATCCTAGCTTCCATCCGATCTGGTTGTAGAGCTGGGGGAACCACCATCTCTTGGTGAGGGCCGTGTACAGCACGGACTTTCCTTCCCCGCTGAACTTCGCGGGGTCGAACGCCCTCTTGTTGTACATGACATATGCTATGCTGATCGCAATCAGCACGAGCGCTACCGTCACATATGTGTAAATGCTCTCGAATATGTCGGTGAAGTATTCGAATCCCTTGGCCTCCCCGCCGCCCACGACGAGGTTGTGCGTAGAATCCGCTCCGATAGATATCAGAGAGTCGAAACCAAACAGTATCGTGAATCCGAACCCTACTGCGAATATAGACAGTATCAGGAGCGGGGCGGTCATGCTTGCGGGCGACTCGCCGTGGCAGTGCTCGCTCGCATGCCTGGGCTTGCCGCCGAATGTCATGTACCACATCCTGAACATATAGAACGCGGTCATGAACGCCGTGACGATCCCCAGCACCCAAAGTATGCTGAACAGATATCCTTCCGTGCCATAGTCGCCGGCGTGCATCACCGTCTCAAGTATGAGCTCTTTGGACCAGAATCCGCTGAAGAACGGGAACCCGGCGATAGACAGCGAACCGAGGAGCATTGCTGCGGAAGTTATCTTCATCTTCTTCCTCAGCCCGCCCATGAGCCGCATGTCCTCCGTCCCCACGGCATGTATGACCGACCCCGAGCCCAAGAACAGCAACGCCTTGAAGAACGCATGGTTCGCCATGTGCAGGCACCCGGCGGTATATCCTGCGGCCCCGGCTATAACCAGATGGTGGTCGCCGTTCTTGAAGCCGAGCGCCATGAGGTATCCGCCGGCGCCGAGCGCAAGGAACATGTATCCAAGCTGGGACAGGGTGGAGTACGCCAACACCCTCTTTATATTCATGTTGTTGAGAGCCATCGTCGCCGCAAAGAACGCCGTGATGCCTCCTATCAAGGCGACGAATAGCATGATCGCCGGGTCCTGAGTGAACAGAGGGTAGCATCTCGCCACGAGATACACCCCTGCTTTGACCATCGTCGCCGCGTGTATGAGCGCGGATACAGTGGTGGGGCCTGCCATCGCGTCCGGAAGCCAGTCTAGAAGAGGGAACTGCGCGCTCTTTCCTATGACTCCTCCGAATATGAGAAGGCTTGCGAGTATAATCATGTTGGGATCTGCCAGCGCCAGCGCGTGAGGGTTGAATATCCCGACATAGTCCAGATTGCCGAAGGTGTACAGAAGCACGAACAGCCCCGCCATCAGGGACACGTCGCCGAGGCGCGTTACCAAGAACGCCTTCTTCGCGGCAGACGCGGCGTTGTCCGCGGCGTCGTCGCCTTCGGGGTGGTTGAAGCTCCAGAACCCGATCAGCAGGTAGGAGCAGAGACCCATTATCTCCCAGAAGACGAACATCTCCATGAAGTTGCTGGACACTGCGAGGCCCAGCATCCCTGTGAGGAACAACGAGACTTCTGCGTAGTACCTTCTCTTCTTGACGCCCTGCTCGTGCATGTACCCTTTCGAGTACACGAAGATAAGCGTCGATATGAACGACGCGAAGAGCATCATGAGGCATGCGAGGCTGTCGATATAGTATCCGAAATGCAGGGTGTACCCGCCAGGCAACGAGAACCAGACGACCTGATCCGTCACGAAGCCAGGGTCATGGTACGCCGCCGAAGTGAAGAACTCGTATGCCACGAGCGCAGAGATGACGCAGGACAGCGCGGCCCCGGTTATCGCTATGTACCCTCCGCCCTCCGGCGTCTTCTTGCCGAGGAAGCCGACTATAACGAAGCAGAGCAACGGTATCAGAGGCACCAACCATGTGTATTCTACGAACATTATTACCACCTCATCGATGCCAGGCCGTCAGCCTCGATCGTTCCCTTGGTCTTATAGGCGTTGAGCAGGATCGCTATCCCTACGGCTACCTCTGCGGCGGCCACGGTTATCGTCATTATGACGAACACCTGCCCTACGACGTCGGTCGTGAACGCCGAGAAGACGATGAAGTTGATGTTAGCCGCGTTGAGCATGAGCTCTATGCACATCAGAACCACGATCGTGTTGCTCTTTACAAGGACGCCGTATGCGCCGATTGCGAACAGTATCGCCGCGAATATCAGGAAGGCCTCAATTGGAATCATCGTTCTCGACCTCCTCTTTAGCTATGCATATCCCGCCCAACATGGCTCCGAACATGAGCAACGCCACTATCAGGAGCAACGGCCCGTACTCTTCGAACAGGGCATAGTTGAGCGAGCCTTGGTCGATGTTGCCGTCCTCGTCGACGACGTTGTCGAAGGGAATCCCTTCAGGAGAGTCGTTGGTCTTGTAGTCGTCCCACTCTGTGAAAACGACCGCGCCTATCAGGACCGCCAGCAGCGCTGCGGCCGCCACGGCCCCTCCCAGCACCCTCTTATTCATCGGCGTCTCCCTCCGTGCGCATTATGTATCTTCTGGTGAGCATTATGCTGAATGCGAACAGGATCGTTATCGCGCCAACGTACACGAGCATCTGGATGACGCCTATGAACTCGGCTTCCAAGAAGAAGTAGGTGACCGCCACGCAGACGAACACCAACGCCAAGTAGAACGCGCTGTGGACCACTTCTTTGTCTTTCACGACGTATATCGCCGCCGCGACAGCCAATGCCGCAAGTATGACGAAAGCTACCAGGTCCATGTTGTCCCAGAGGTACCCTGTCACGTCACAGAAACCATTCCAAATGCCGTCTATGAATTCCATTATAGCACCTCGTTGATTTGCAGAGCGTCCTTGGGACAGTCCTCTACGCAATTGCGGCAGCAGATGCACTTGTCGTCATCGAACTCGGGATACAGGATCGCCCTGCCCTTCTCGTTCACGCCGTGCTCCACCATCTTGACCGCATCCACCGGGCAGACTTTCTCGCACTTCTTGCAACTGATGCATTTGGACGCCTCCAGGATGGGGCGGTCGGTCTTGAAGGGCGATATCCTCCTCTCCGGGTTTCCGTTCTCGATGTCTGAGATGAGAGTCTCCTCTATGTGAATCTCCATCTGCTCGTTTATGCCATCGTACGCAAGCCTCCTCGGCCCATAGATCAGGTCGTGCCTCGTGTACTCGGCAAGCTCGAAGTCTGGAGTGACGGTCATCGCGTCCACCGGGCAATATTCCGCACAGTACCCGCACATGGCGCATCTGCCCATGTTGACCTGCGGCCTTTTGACGTTCTGGTTGTTGTCGTCAGCGACGTCTACCAGCTTGATGCAGGCGGTGGGGCACATCCTGACGCACATGCCGCATGCGACGCACTTGTCAAACCTGAGTCCAGGACGTCCGCGGTAGTTGTCGGGGACCCACATCTTCTCGTAGGGATAGAGAATGGTCACCGGCCTGTGTATCGTCGTCTTGAACAGGAGCTTGAGCACCTTGACGACGGGCTTCATGATCCAAAGAGTCCTTGCGGGGTTCCTTGGGTATTTGTCCAAGAATTCCTTGGTCATCAGTATATCCCTCCTATCTTGAGGACAAGGACTATAGCTAGGTTCACCACGGACAGAGGCATGAACACCTTCCATCCGATGTTGACTATCTGGTCGGTCCTGACGCGTGCGAGCGCTCCTCTTAGTATGATCATCACGAAGAACACGAACCATGCCTTCAAGAGGAACACTATCTCAGGGACCAGCCCGTTGACCTCCGCGGATGCGAATGGTATGAGCCATCCTCCTAGGTACATTATGACTATCATGGCACATGACACGTACCCTCTGAAGTACTCGGCCAGCATGATCAGGCCCCATTTCATCCCTGCATACTCTGTCTGCCATCCTTCCACAAGCTCGGCTTCCGCCTCCGCTATGTCGAACGGCACGCGCTCCGCCTCTGCGGTGGCGCAGAACACGAATGTTATGAAGCCGATTATCTGAGGTATGAAGAACCACGTGGAGCTGAACTGCGCATCGACGATCGCGCCTATGTTGAAGCTCCCCGCCAGCAGGCAGGTGGTTGCGATCATTATCAGTATAGGCACCTCGTACGAGATCATCAGCTCGGCGGCCCTCATGCCGCCTATGAGCGAGTACTTGTTGTTCTGCGCCCATCCTGAGACGAGTATGAAGAACGGCGCCAGCGCGAACAGCGCCATTATTATCAGGAGCCCTGTGCCATAGTCCACCACGAACCATCTGGGCGACAGAGGCACCATGCATGCTATGAGAACGGACGTGCCGATGACCAGAGACAGAGTCCACATGTAGGTCATCTTGTCGACCTTCTTCGGGATCGTGTTCTCTTTCATGAACGTCTTGAGGCCGTCGGCTATGCACTGAAGGAATCCTTTCAGCCCGATCATGGTCCCTCTGCGGTCCATGAGCCTGCCGAGGACCTTGCGTTCCATCCACAGGGAAAGCAACGTGCACACGAACACCACTATGAAGATTATCAGCATGAAGATTATCAGCGCGAACGCGTTGGAGACCTCGGCGCTGATCAGCCATTGAGACACCCCGTTGTCGGGGAAGATAAGATTGATTATCCAAGCTATGATCCCGCCTATTATGTCCCACAGCTTGTAGGATATGTCGAACGGGAGGTTGTATGCCCCCCCGAACGGATAGAAGGGGTTCGCCATCGGGTCGTCGAACGTTATGAAGTTGAGAATGCTGCCGTATGCCATGTTCTCACCTGTCCGTCTCCCCGAGGCACATGTCGATCATGGCCATGATCACAGGCACGTCCGCAATCCTGCTTCCCTGAACCAACGGCTTGGACGCAGACACGTTCGTGAATATCGGGCTGCGGACCTTGAGCCTGTACGGCCTGTCGGTCCCGTCTGCCACAAGGTACATCATCGACTCCCCGCGGGGATCCTCGATGCGTGCGAACGCCCTGCCTGCGGGCACCTTGGACGGCACCTTGAGCCTGTACGGGGCGCTCTTTCCGAGCGCGTTCACCTTCTGCACGCACTGTTTGATGATCTTGCATGACTGGAACAACTCCTCGATCCTCACAAGGTATCTGGAATACGAGTCACCGTCTTTGAGCACAGGCACCTCGAACTCCACCTTGTCGTAGTTCGAGTACGGGTCGTCGCGACGAACGTCGAAATCGACCCCGGTGCCTCTCATCGCGGGGCCGGTTATACCCAAGTTGGCGCACTGCTCCCTCGTGAGGTAGCCGGTGCCTCTCATCCTGGACACGAATATCGACGAGTCATCTATGAGCGCTATGATGTCCCAGACTGCTTTCTCGAAGCGGTCTATACACCTCAGCACATCTCTGTCGAACAGGTCGGTAGTATCGTTCCTGACGCCGCCGATGCGCGTGAAGTTCGTGGTCATCCTGGCGCCGCACAGCCTCACGTTGAGGTCCATGAAGTACTCTCTCTCCCTCATCGCCCAGAGGAACACAGTCAAGTTTCCAAGGTCGGTGCCGACCGCCGCCAGCCACATCAGGTGCGACTGCACGCGGCAGATCTCGTCCCCGATCATTCTTATGTACTTGGCTTTCTCCGGCGCCTCGATGCCTAGCGCCTTCTCCACAGTCAGACAGTACAGGTGAGTGTACGTCATCGATGCGGCGTAGCAGAGACGGTCCGCCATGGGGATGATCTTGGGATAGGCCCTGTTCTCGCATTCCTTCTCCCACCCCCTGTGCAAGTATCCCACTATCGGCTCCGCGTCCGTGACTATCTCTCCGTCGATCTGGGCCTTAAGGGTCCAAAGGCCGTGAGAGAAGGGGTGCTGGGGACCCATGATCACCCACATCTTGTCGGTGTCCATCGTCCCGTTGTCAATGCTCAGGTTCTGTTTTTCGCCGGTCATCAGGGCTGCCCCCTCAATTTGTATGATTTTCTGAACGGATAGAACTCGTAAGTGTCGGGCGTGAGCAGCCTCTCCAGCTTGGGGTGGTTGTCGAACACGATTCCGAACAGCTCATATGTCTCCCTCTCATGCCAGTTGGCGCCGTCCCAAATAGACGACACCGAGGCTATGTGCAAGTCGTCGGTAGGAAGATCGACCGTGAGCTCTATCATTACGCCGGTATAGTAGTTCGTGAGATGGTATACGACCTCCAAATGGTCCACCATGTCGTTTCCCAGCACCGAGGTCGCATGCTCGAAGGTGAGGGTGTCGTGTATGAACCTGCAAACGTCGAATATGTCTCCTTTCTGCACCTTTGCATATACTCTCCTCTCTTCCGTCTTGGTGACGACCGCCTTGTCCTCGAACCTGTGCCAGAGGTACTCCGCGATTTGCTGGACGCTCGGGTTCTGCAGTGTCTCGGCCATATTCAGTCCTCCAAGAATACTCCTCTTCTGAAGTAGTCGTCGATCTTCTTCTGCAGGAGCATGAACCCGTCGATCATCGCGTCGGGCCTTGCGGGGCATCCTGGTATGTATATGTCCACGGGGACGATCTGGTCGAGGCCTTGGACGGTGTTGTACGAGTCGTACCACGGGCCGCCCGATATCGCACACTCTCCCATCGCCACGACCCATTTGGGATTTGGAATCTGCTCGTAAAGGCGCCTTATCGAGGGACGGATCTTCTTCGAGATCCAGCCGTTCACCAGAAGTATGTCCGTCTGCCTGGGCGAGGACCTGTAGATCATCCCGTAACGCTCGGCGTCGAAACGCGGAGCGGAGGCCGCAGCCATTTCAAGGGCGCAGCAGGCGAGCCCCCAGTGGAGGGGGTGCATAGAGTTCTTCATGGCCCAGGACCATATCGGCCCGGTCAGCTTGTCGACGGTCTTCTTCGTGCCTGCGCTGAGAAGGTCGTTCATCATGGCGGAAGACCATGTCATGAACTCCTCTGCGCTCATGGCGACGGCATGCGGGTAGAGACTCATATCCATACTGTTTCCTCCTTTTTGAGAGCGTAGGCCACCCCGAGGATCAGTATTCCGAGGAAGAGGAGCATCCATACGGTAGCCATGGTCGAAAGACCAGAAAAGGCGACGGCCCAAATCATCAAGAACGTCGCGACAAGATCAAAAACCACAAAAATCAATGCAAAGGCATAATATTGGAATTTGAACTGTACATGCGCGTCCCCTATTGGTTCTGAGCCGCATTCGTATGTAGACTCCATCCATCTTGTCGGCCTGGTAGGTCTCACAAACCTAGATACCATCCATGACAACGGCGCGAAACCGAGGGCGATAATGCCCACGATAACCAATGGCATGTAGTACACAACTAGTGACATTGCTACGCGCGATGTCCTCTGTAATATATAACGTTTCACGCGTGCAAAGCGGGCATGCGAACAAGGGGGTTCGACAGCTTATTAACCGTGCAGCGCCTAAGGCCGAAGCATGGCGTCCATAGGGTTCATCGGCGCAGGGAGGATGGCCGAGGCGATGATTAAGGGGCTTATTGCCAGAGGGGTGTACTCCAAGGACGACGTTGTCGCTTGCGCGCCGTCTGAAGAAACCAGGAAGAGGGTTTCCAGCCTTGGCGTCGGGATGTACGAGAGCGCGGGCGAGGTGGCGGGCCTGGCCGACATCCTCGTCCTCGCTGTGAAGCCCAAACATGTGCAGGGGCTGTTCGAAAGCGAGGGGCTGAAGCTCAAAAAAAGCCATCTTCTGATCAGCATAGCCGCCGGGATAACGATCGAGACTTTGAAATCATATGTGCCAGACAGCAGGATTGTGAGGGTCATGCCCAATCATTGTTGCGCTGTTCTCGAAGGAGCGGCAGGTTTTGCGAGAGGAAACGCCACAGACGACGACATCGAGCTCGTAAAGAGGATATTCTCCGCCACCGGCCTTGCGGTGGAAGTCCGCGAGAGGGACATGGATGCCGTCACGGGCGTGTCGGGCAGCTCGCCTGCGTTCGTCTACATGTTTCTGAGAGCCGTCGTGAAGGCCGGCACGGGCGCCGGCCTGACCGAGGACGTCGCGACGAAGCTAGCCGCGCAGTCTCTTGTCGGCGCAGGCAGGATGGCGCTCGAAACGGGCATGACGCCTGAGGCGCTCGTCGATAACGTGTGCTCTCCTGGCGGGACCACGATAGAGGGCGTGAAAGTCCTCGACGCGGGAGGGTTCGAGGAGCTGGTCGAAAAAGCCGTGTCCGCCTCCGTCGAGAGGTCCAAAGAGATGAGCGGGAGATAATCATCCGCGACGGGCCGCAGACCTCAGGAGGCCTGACAGCATCCTCGGGGAATTGCGCCATATCGATTTCGCGTCCCAGTCGAGGCCTTTCTTGTCGCACACGGTGGAGTTCATCAGGCGGGTCCCCTCCTCCTTGATTTTCCATAGCTCCTCGTCCCTCTTCCCTTTGTCTTCGATGGCGAGTATGGCGTCTATCCTGTGCATCAGGCCGCGGGCGACCTCCGTCCTTTCCGTGCGGGCGTCCAACACGTCCTTGGATATCCTCCCTGCGTCGAATTCGGCCCCGGCAAGCTCCAGCGCCGCGTCGTAGGACGTCTCGGCTATGTCGTCGCGGGTCATCCACCTCGTCTCGTAGGACAGAACGTGCTTCCATGACGGCCCCTCCAACAGCCTCCTGTGCTCCTCCAAGGTCCGGGCGAAGAACCTGTACCCCCACCTCTCCGGCTCCTCGAACGCCCTGCTGCCGGGATCCACGAAGGGCGCGAAGGGCGCGTTGTATATGAAGAGGCGGTCCTCCTTCTTGACAAGACCCCACAGCTTCCTGGCCGCCTTCGCGCTGCCTATGGCCGAGTCCCGGGTCTGGAACGGGAGGCCGGTCATGTAGAAAAGGTCAAACCTCGAGCATCCGCTCTCGAACGCGGCCGACACGGACGCCTCGATCTCGCCGTTAGCATATCCCTTTCCAAGCGCGAACCTCACTTCCTCGTCGTGCGAGTCGGGGGAGAACTCGATGCTCCATCCTCCGTCGAAGGCGTGGTCGAGCTTCCTGAAATATTCGCGGTCTGCGCCTCCGAACAGCTCTATGACGGCGTGGTTCCCTATGCCACGGTCTTTGACCTCTTTGAAGAACCTGTCCGCGTAGGCCGTGCTGTGCTGCCTCAAGTCGCCGACTATGAAGATCGGAGTGCCGAGATACGACTGTATGGCCTCCATGTCCTCTGCCAGCTTCTCGGGGCTCCTGTATGCGGGCCTTTTCCTGCAGACGACCCGCCCGTTGGCGTAGCTGGACCCGCCGCACTCGGCGCAGTTGAGGGAGCACCCCCTCACAGTGAACACCGATGTCAGCGGGACCTTGTCCCAGCCGTGCCACGGAAGGGCGCCTTTGAAGTCCATATGCCTCATGGCGTTCTTTATCATGACTCCGTAGTCGAACTTTATATCGTCGAGAGAGTCCAAAGAATGCGTGACGCCGTTGTCGTGAATCCTCCCCTCCCGGTCCTTCCAGACCAAGTTGGGGACTTCAGAGAGGTCCTTTTCGTCTTTCAGGACCCTCATCATTTGTACCGTGGGATGCTCGGTGGTGTCCCCGCACATCACGAGGTCCACCTCCGGCCTTCTAATCAGCTCCTCGCGGAAGTACGACGCCGTGAGCCCTCCCAGCTCCACCTTGGACTCGGGGTGGTGCTTCTTGACCAGCTTGGCGACTTCCAGCGCCCCGTGGGCGTGCGGCATCCAGTGGAGGTCTATCGCGAAGACGTCGGCGTTCAGTTTCTTTATCTTCTTCTCTGCGTCGAACTTGGGGTCGGCGAGCATCTGCACCGCGAGGTTGACTATCCTGGTGCGGAACCCAGCCGCCTCGAGATGCGAAGAAATAGTCATGAACCCTATGGGATACATCTCGAACACGGGCGACGAGGGGATGACGTCGCTCACCGGCCCGTAGAAGATCGGCCTCTTTCTGAAGTCGTAGACGCTCGGGGCGTGCAGGAAGATTACGTCGTCCATGGCGTCAGACCCCGTAGCGCCTCACGCGTTGCTGATAGGACCTCACCGCCCTGAGGAAGTCGATGGACCTGAACCCTGGCCAGTACACGTCTGCGAAATACAGCTCGGAATACGCCATCTGCCATAGCAGGAAGTTGGATATGCGGACCTCTCCCGACGTGCGCAGGACCAAGTCCGGGTCGGGCATGTCCGAGGTGTACAGATGGTTGGAGAATTTGGCCTCGGATATGTCTTCTATTCCGATCTTCCCGTCTCTCACCTCCTCAGCTATCTCCTTCACGGCGGCCAGTATCTCCTGGCGGCCTCCGTAGGCCATGGCGACGTTGAAGCTGTAGCTCGAGTAGCACGACGTGCGCTCGTCTGCGTAGGCGATCGCCGTCTGCACGTTCGGCGGAAGGTCGGACAGGTTGCCGAGGACCCTTATGCGAACCTTGTTCTCGTGGATCCTCGGGTCGTCGGCCATCCTGTACAGGGCGGCCTCGGACAAGTCCATTAAAAAATCCACCTCGCCCTTGTCGCGGGTGAAGTTCTCCGAAGAGAACGCGTAGACTGTGATGTACGGAATCTTGAGTGTTAGGCACCAGTCCAGCATCTCCTCGATCTTCTGCTCGCCCTTTCTGTGGCCCTCGGACACGTCGGACTCCAATATCTCTGCGGCATATCTCCTGTTGCCGTCCATGATGATCGCAACGTGCCGTGGCATCGGGCCTGTCAGTATCTCTTTGGTGAGCCTTCTTTCATATCTGGAGTACGCGGCCTTGGAGAAGACGTTCAGAATGCCCATGGAATCACTCGAAGTCCTCAGGTATCCCTGCCGCCCTGCCGCCCATGTCGAAGCAGCCTACGGCGGCCACCGACCCGATTATGCCGTCTGTGCCCGTCACGGCGATCATCTGAACCCCGTTGGCCTCGGCGACGTTCACCGCGTCCTCTTTCGTGAAAATGACGCTCTTCGCCTTCCAGCCGAAGTCGCTCAGCCCGACTGGTATCTTCAAACCTTTGAAGACTGCCATCGCCGAGCCGTCGGAGTACGACTCCTTTTTGACGAAGTCCCTGCAGAACTCGACCAGCGCCGGTATGTCCTCCTCCCTGACGGCGAACGACACGGCAGTGGAGCAGCAGTTGGTGGTCTTGTTGGGCACTTTCGGATTGAGCTGGACTATCTTGTGCTCTAGGAACGTCCCGATCGGGCAAGCAGTAGCCATCTTAAGCGAAGTCACCCACGACGCCCCTTTCTCTTTGGTGTCCGTGTCGTCTATCCCGACTATTACGCGGACGGTCTTCGGCGTGACTATGTCGACGTGCGCCACGTGCGCCCCTCCGATTTTGAAGTCGTCCGGATACCGCGTTTCGATGACGTCGCGGGACTGCGCTATGCATGCCCCGATGCCGACGGTCGCGCCCGCTATGCCGTGCCACGTCGTGACCACTCTGTCCCCCTCGACCCTGAGCGCCGCCAGGCCCTGTCCGCCAAGCTCGGCCGAGACGGGCCCGAATCTGAGCTCCTTCTCGCCTATGACGGCATCCATGACGATCGTCTGGCCGTCTATCCTGATATCGCTGAGGACCCCGCCGGCCCGCCGGCGGTTGACCACGTCCCATTCGCCAGGGCCTCCGGATATGCATTTCTCCACTATCCGGGCGACGCCGTTGTCCTCATCGACCATGGTCAGGAACCCTTGGCAGAACATCTTGCCGTATTTCTTCTCGACCTCGTCGGGTCTGAGGATCACGACCATGCTCAGTCCTCTGGATCCTCTATATCGCCTTCATCCTCTGCGACGCTGAGGAAGTCGGATGGCACTTGGTCGCATAGATACACCGTCCTCGCGGCCTTTCCTATCTCGATGCCCGCGTCTATGCATCCTACCGTGTCGACCGCGAGGATTATCGGGTCTTCGATCCTCACGGACCCTGCCTTGAACGCGTCGCGATACGTGGCCGAAAGGTGGACCATCGCCCTGTCAGAGGGGAATATGCCGACTTCCATCAACGTGTCGCGCTCCTCCTCTGTCGTGGGGTAGTACAGCGTCTCCGGGATGTCGTCCGTTGGAAGCTTGAGGTCCAGCTCTATCGTGTGCCCGTAGGTCGCCCTGACGTCAGACCCCGACATCTGGTATCTTCCTTTCGGGTCGGTCTCTACAAGGGCCTCTATGTGATGGGTCTTGAGCCATTTCATACGCGGGTTCCTGTCTTTGGCCACCGCTATTATGTCGCAGACGTCCACGAAGCCTTGGCTGTCCATCGGCAGGTCGTATTTCCCGTGCCTGAGTATTCCTGCCATCAGCCTTCCCATCTTCTCGACCTCGACGTCGTTCATCAGGAACTTCCCCGCCTCCCCGCACAGGGGGCACAGCTCGCTGCGGAAGTATCCGTGCTCGTCACATTCGTTTATCATCTTATCACCCCGGCCGCCGCCTCTGCGGCGGCCACCGTATTAGCCATGAGCATGCATATCGTCATCGGGCCCACGCCGCCCGGGACTGGAGATATCGCCGACGCCTTTAACTTGACGGAATCGAAGTCCACGTCCCCTTCCAGCCTGGACCCTTTCGGCGACGAATGGTCGTCGACTCTGTTCGTCCCGACGTCTATCACCACCGCCCCGTCCTTGACCATGTCTGCGGTGACGAACCTCGGCTTCCCTATCGCCACGATGAGTATGTCGGCCTGGCGCGTAACGGACGGAAGGTCCTTGGTCCGAGAGTGCACGACGGTGACCGTCGAATCGGCTCCTTCGCCTTTCTGCATCATCATGGCGGCCATCGGCTTCCCGACTATGTTGCTCCTGCCCACCACGACGACGTGCCTGCCGCTAGTCTCGATACCAGACCTGACTAGCATCTGCTGAACCCCGGCTGGAGTCGCAGGAAGGAACACAGGGTCGCCTGTGAGCATCCTGCCCACGTTGACAGGATGGAAGCAGTCCACGTCTTTCCCAGGATCGACGGCGTTAATCACTGCGTCCTCGTCCATGTGGCTCGGCAGAGGGAGCTGCACCAGGAGCCCGTGGATGCCCGGGTCGCGGTTGATCTCCGCGATCCTTGCCAAAAGCTCCTGCTGGGTCGTGGTCGCCGACAACGTGATCGTGACTGACCTCATGCCCAGCTCCTCGCACATCTTGCCCTTCATCCTGACGTACACCTGCGAGGCAGGATCGTCCCCGACGAGGATTACTGCCAATCCGGGCGTCGTGCCTTTGCCCTTAAGGGCTTGTATCCTATCCCTAAGCTCGGAGTATATGCCCTCCGACACGTCCTTTCCGAGAATGAGCCTGGCGCCCGTCATAGCGTGTGTTCGTAGGACGCTCTATTATATTATTTCTGTCATATGCGACACCACAAGCGAGCCATTTATATCTGCTTTCACGAGACTGTTGTCGAACATGCACCGTACAGACACGGCACGCGAGAAACGCCAGCGAAGTTTATTTTTATTATCGAAAAACGAAAGTCTGACACAAGCGTTATATTTCCATATATCGTTGGATGAACTGGATAGGTGTCCTACATCAAAGTGACGGATAGGTAAATATGGACAACGCCCGAATGACGGGCTGGACAGCTGAAGTGGAGACAGGCAGATAAGAAGAGGCTGGAAGGGTCACATATGACGGCAAAAGCACGCCCCCCGCAAAGAAACATCACACAAGACGAAGGACATTGATGATGAACAACATTTCAGGAACGAAGGATGGATTCTTGCCTCCCCTGTCTATTGTTTTTATTTGGGACAGAGAGAATGCAGATACGCGTATAGTAACACCCATTATGAAGGAATGTTGCGATGTGCTGTCCATGGATAGGGAATCTCCCTTCTCAAGGTCAATGAATGTACCCATATTCACTCGTGTCGGCCCAGACTCCAGCGATATTAATTATAAGTCCCAGTGTGTAATTCTTATTCCGTTTGTAACTGATACTATGTTGGTCTCAGATGAATGGAGGACATTCATGGAACGTAACGGACAGGCCACGGGCAATCAAACGAGAATCGTAATGCCAGTTGGTCTTTGTAAAGGATCCAGCAATATGTTCGAGGGAGTTTCAGATATCAAATTGATTGACAGTAAAAAATATTCCATATTGTATGCCGCCCTACACATTCTTCATGGAATATATAGGGCGGTTCTCAAATTGAACGGCAGCAATGACAACATGTATCGTGTTTTTATTTCGTACACAAGAAGGGACCCCCGCGGTCAAGCAATGGCAGAGAATATAAAAAAATGCATTGAATCTGCGGGTAGAATCGGGGCATTCATTGACGGCGAATGTCTCCTGCATGGAAAATCTACCAACGATTCCAAAGATAGTCTTCATGACCAGTTTTCACGTGAAATTGAAAAATCCACACTCATTGCCATTCATTCGAACAAGTATTCCTCGCGACACTGGTGTCAAATTGAGATTATGCATGCAAAGAAGAAGGATAGGCCTATGATTGCAATAGACGTTGCTGACGAATATGAAGATCGAAGATTTCCTCCAGCTTCGAACATCCCTTGCGTATATGTCAGAGATATCACTGATGAAGGAGGCATACGTGCGGTTATCGCATCGTTGGTTGAAACGATGAGGTGCGTATATTCTCAAGTATGCTTGACGAGATACAAGGATGCAGGGTGGTTTGGCAGTGGCAGTATCGTTCTCAAATCCCGTCCCCCCGAACTTAGTGATCTGATGCCCCGTAATAAAAAAAAGAAAACATTTATTTATCCAGATCCACCAATATTCCAAGAGGAATTGGAACAGTTCAAACAATTGGGACTTACTGCATCCACTCCACTCACTTTTAATGGACCTGCCAAATTAGACGGGGTTAGGATCGGAATCTCAGCCTCGCCGGGCGATGATTCTGATATGATTTCGAAATCGGGCCAGAGGGCCGAGGCACTCTCCTTCCTCTCATCCAGCCTTGCGGTGTATATCATGTCTCTCGGATCGACGTTGGTGTACGGCGGCGATTTTAGAAAAGATAGTTTTGCAGAGCCTATTTTCGAAGAGGCACACATTTTGAAAGACAGACTCGCTCGAAAAGGCCATATCATCCATGCTTACGTATCTTGGCCAGTTTATGAAGGGAAAAATTTTGACAGCGATGTGTCAAAGTGGTGTGGACAGGCGGGCGTGGCGAAGATTATCAAATGCAGTATGCCATCATCATACAACAACAACAACAATGCAATAGGTCTGAATTCCCCGCTCGACCGACAAGTGCATAAAGAATGCCATGGTGCAATGCGCAATCGCATGATTCATGATTGTGACTGCACAATCTCCATGGGTGGAAAATGTCAAGGTTACTCCGGAGTTATGCCAGGCGTTTTGGATGAAATATTAATTGCGTTGAATTTAAAAAAACCATTGTTCCTTATTGGCGGGTTTGGCGGCATCACATCATCTGTGTGTGAGGCCATAAACGGAGATGCCCCATCCGCTCTGTCGCCATCTTATCACAAGAAGATTGTAAACTGCGATCAAATTGTGGATAATGTGGACTACACTGCGATTATGGAGCGTATGAAGGCGGTTAGCATCGATGGACAGGATTATAATTGCAGTTGTGACTGCTTGCGGAACGGCCTCTCAGCAGAGGAAAACAGAGCCCTGTTCGAAACTCCTTTCATGGACGAAGCGATATATCTTGTGCTAAAGGGCTTATCGAATCTCAAAGATAATGGTTCTTTCTAGAGTTCGCCACTTAATGCCTGTACCTAGGGCCGGGCAGGGGCTCGTCGAACCTCTTGACGGCGGTGCCCGCCTTCGCGCCCTGGTCCCGCTTCAAGGAGTCCAGTAGGGGGTTGAGGCCGAGGGCCTCGCTGCCTTTCTGCGCCGTTCGCCTGTGTCGTCGCGTTCCCGCCGACGCAGAACGGACCGAACCGCTCATCTGTCGTCCAAGCGACGGGGGGCGCGGCCTTTCGGCATTGTTCTTTGTTGGCGCAAAAGCATCACGGAGGGCCGCTGTCGGCTTTGCGCCCGGCACGCCATAGAAACATGTTTTGACCCCCTCTCGCGGCCCGGTAACTGTCAAACTTCGGGTTCGAGGCAACACAGAAATAGGGGGTCTGCACTCGGAGCTGTTGTAGGGATATGCCCGCAGAAACGCGTCCTTGGAAATTATCGAGTTCGTTTCAAGGGTTTGCAATGTGAGAAAACTTGTGTCTAACCATGTGAACGCACATCACGTTTTTAGAATCGGATTTTATTCCATACCCATACTCACGGTTTGTTTCAATAAATCCATACTTTTTGTAAATTCTGATTGCAGAAGCGTTGTCTTCAAGAACCGTAAGTTCCAAGTCGCAATCTCTATATTTGTATGTAAGGTGATTCATCATTTGTTTTCCGAATCCACGGCCACGATAAGATTGAGCGATTGAAAATCTGGATATGATCTATCCTGCTGTGCAATTGTCGGAAAGTAGCAGGTACCTGGAAACTTCATCAAATTCCAACGGGATTTTTTGCAAAAGATTGAAAATTCTGGTTCTAAAGTCATCTATGTTTATTTTTACCAAGACACTGTATGCAGTCGCAGATCCTATGATCTCGTCATCAGTTTCTATTATCGAGATGTATCTTCGCGAAAAAATTCCTTCCGTGTCCATAAACAGTACTGGAAGCACGATCCGGGCACCCTCTTCGGACCCGAACAGCCCCCGGTAGATGTATGGGTCGGCAACGTATGTTATTTCAGCCACCCTTTTTAAGTCGTCAGTTTTTTCCAAGCATCTGCACCTATGCGCCATTTATTTTTTCACCGCGAGTAAGATGTACCCTATTGTAAACCAAAACCCAGGTTTGAAAACTTCCAACCTCATATCATAATAGTGCTCTAAAAGCTCTTCGTACTTATTTTTAAGTTTTTCTCTTTCAGATTTCTCCGATATGTATCTGACCGGGTCATTGTAGAGGATTTCCATGTCGTGGTAGATAAATCCGAAATACATATCGAAAAATGTGGACTGTGGACATTCAATTCCATCTTTTGGTGCCGTTTTTATGACCTCATACAGGCCAAGTCCAATTTTGACGACATCTGTTTCAGAGTACCCACAATCACGGCATTTTTTAGCAATGGCGCTCCCGCCGTAGCGTAGTCCTCCGATATAATATCGTGAACAAAATTCGCTACACATGGTTTTAGCATCTCGAAACCACCTGTTGTTGTCTGGATCTACATGTGTGTATGTGTCGTCCACGTCGCATATTATCATGATCCCATCATCTTTCAAAAAATCCTTAAGCAATCCCAGCAGCTTATTTTGTCTTTTTAGATGCAAAAGGACCATCGAGAGATTTATTATGTCAAATTGACAGTTGTCAATCTTTTCTTCAGAACATATTTTTCTCAGATTTTTCTCAAAGTCCACGGATTCTATGTCGAGGTTATAGAATTTAACCTTATTGCTCTCGAATTCTTTCACGGCATCGTCAACGGCGGACTTCTCTCTATCCACCCCTATAATTTTTCCAAGACGCTCGTAGTTCTCCCCCTTCCCATATTGGTCGACTATCTGGGCGCCGTTGAAACAGCCGAGGTCTAGGACGTTGTATCCGTCATTCACAAGATGTTCTGTTCTCTTGTAAAGGTCCTTTCTGAATTCTTTTAGCAACTTTCTTTGATTCTCGATGCGTCCTTTTTCAAAATTGTAATATTTGTAAGCGTCGCACCCATATTCGAACTGCCGCTTTGGCTCTGAGGTGGATGTGATACGTTTCGTTATAAGGTCTAATACACAATCATGTTTCTCTTTTAGCACTTTTTCACTTACAAGGACCTTGGGCATCGGCAACGATTCCAACGGCTCTAGATATTGGTCGCCTCCATCGCCAGGTTTGTCTGGCGTGCATATGATGTAATATGGACACGTTTCTGAGGGAAATTTTGATCGCTCCAAGATGCCCACTATGACTTTGGTGAACTGCGAGGTTTTAATATTCGGAGTTATGATGACAATCACCGATGCACATCGTGTAATGGTGTCCTTGGAGCCATCTTGGTCACATGACAGGATCACGTCATTGTGCGGGAATTTTATCTTTATCTTCGTCTTCAGTTCAACCGCTTCTTTGTCATTTTGTTCGCAGACAATGTATATCCATGGGTTGCCGTCTGGGTAATTCGGTTGCACTTTTTCCTCGGACATGTTGGGGCGTACGGATGATGTATTTTCCAACTCTTTTCCAGTGGATACTTTTTCGAGTACGGTTTTGACGAACGTCATCACATTTTTCATTGCGGGGGGCTGATAACGATTAGTTTTACCCTGTCCGGCATCAGAAATTCCTTTAATTATTGTCCAGTCACTTATACCATGAGCAGTGCAAGCGGATGCCACCCCTATAGACTCCATCTCCAATGCCAAGGCATCTGGATAATTCCTCTGGAGTTCTTCTTTTCTATTGGCATCGTTCAAAAGCATTTCACCAGAGAGGACAACTCCAACGTGTACTTTGAACGTACTCCAGACAGGTTGGTCCTTCGCGGGTGTTCCTGAATATCTATTAAACTCATAAGCCTCGTCGATGGCCGCGCTGTTATACAAACCACGGGGTACATGTTTGGGATTTCGATCCATGGCCCTGCCGTTGAACTGCTTTATTCTCTCGTACCCTGTGGCGCAATTTGCTATCACGACATCCCCCAGATCTATTCCGTCCTTCATTGATGCGGCCACTCCCACCATGATGACAGATTCTGGTTCCCATAATTCCACAGACATGCCCACGACGTTGATGGAAGAATTCACGCCGGTGTTCCCACTTTCCCCAATCCTGGTGTAGACGACTTTATGTCCCTTGATCATCCCGATGTAATACATTTGCACTCTTTCACGATACGACCAAATCTCGCCATCGATGGGTTCTAACTCGCCCATGAACGCATTATGTTCTAACTGATTGTGGGCCAGAAACAGAATTTTGATTTCTTGTTTCAAAGATTCAGCTTCGGGTTTTGTGAGCGTTTTCCTTCCGTGTGCATCTGATTTGTCATTTGCCATCACATTCCCATATCTGTGACTAGTTATCATAATTACGCTAGATTGTCTAAATTCGAAATACGCACATCTAAGCTATTTTTACTGGCTCTTCACTTTAAGACATGGCTTCGGTCCGAGCATTTCACTGGAGTTCTATCCCATGATTGAGAACAGAGGTTTAATCGAAATATCAAACATCCGAAAAGAACCCGTTGCCTAGTGATATTGTGCGGAGATCGAAACTGATTTTCCGTAATTGGACAAATAATAACTTGACCTCGACAGTTGGTGAGCTAAAAAC